>JBIOXS010000090.1:0-47547 GCA_044869815.1 Candidatus Rokuibacteriota bacterium
GCTACGAAGCTGCGTCGGGGACGAGGGCGACCGTGTCGCTGCTGAGCTCGACCCGGACGCGCTCGCCGAGCCTGAAGAGCCGGCTCTCGTGCTGCGCGGGAAGCTCGACGCGCACCGGGAGCTTGCCGCCGATGTCGACCTCGTAGAGCTGACGGGCCCCCTCGAATACCCGCAGCGTCACCGTGCCCGGCAGCCCCGGCCCGCGCGCCATGGCCGCGTCGGTCATCGACAGGATCTCCGGGCGCAGCACGAGCAACCCCCGGCTGCCGCCGCCGTACTGGCCGACGCCCGCGACGGGGACGCGATGGCCGCCCTCGGTCTCGACGACGACGCCGAGATCGCGAACTTCCACCACGCGGACGGGCAGGAAGTTGGCGGGACCGAGCGCTTCGGCGACGGCGCGCGAACGCGGATGCTGATAGACATCGGGCGGATCGCCGAGCTGCTCGACCCGGCCGCCGTTCATCACCGCGAGTCGGTCGGAGAGCGCCAGCGCGTCGGCGGCATCACGCGTCACGTGGATGGTCGTCACCGCCAGATCGCGATGCAGCTTGGCGAGCTCGATGCGAAGCGTCTTGCGCGCGATCGGATCGAGGTGCGCGAGCGGCTCGTCCAGCAGCAGCACGCGAGGTTCGGGCGCGAGCGCGCGGGCCAGCGCGAGCCGTCGTCGCTGCTCGAGGTTGAGCGCGGTCGGCCGCCACCCGGCGACGGCGTTCAATCCGAGGCGGCCGAGAACGGTCGACACGCGGCGCTCGACATCGGCGGCCGACAGGCCATGCGCCTGGAGCCCGAAGGCGACATGGTCCCGCACGCTGAGGTGCGGCCAGAGCGCGCCTTCCTGGAAGACATAGCCGATGGAGCGCGCGCCGGGCGGCCGGCCGCCGATGTCCTGGCCGTCCACGAGCACGCGTCCGGCCGAGATGGGCATGAAGCCCGCGACGGCGCGCAGCACGTCGGTCTTGCCCGAGTGGGGAGGTCCGAGGAACGTGAAGAACTCGCCATACCGGACGTGGACGCTGACCTGCGCGAGCCCCGGCGGCGCGCCGCCCCGCGTGCTCACGGACTCCAGACGAATATCGACGAGCGGCCGGCTCACGCACGCCCCTCCGCGCGCCGGGCCGGCCGCGTGCCGGCGAGCGGGACGCAGACGAGGCCCATCAGCGCGAGGGCCGCGTACACGACGGGCGCCGACGTCCACGCCAGCAAGCTGGTCGCGATCACGGGCCCGAGGAATGCCGCGCCGATCCGCGCCGAGTTGATCACGCCGATGGCGCGGCCGCCCGCCGCGTGGGCGACGCGTCCGACGACGATCGGAAACACCGGCGCGATGCAGATCACTTGCAGGAAGCGCAACACGCCGAACGGCCACACGGAGCGCGCCGCCGCCAGCGCGAGCACGAAGACGGACGACGCGGCCAGGAGCCCCGGAATCAGTCGGCGCTCGGGCACGAGGTCGTCCAGGCGGGACGCCAGCATCGAGCCGATGGTGGCCGCCACCCCCGACGCGAAGATCAACACGCCGCCGATCTCCAGCGTGCGGTCGTCCGGCACGCCGAGCGGCGGCAGGATTTGCGGCAAGATCGACGTGAGAAAGAACACCTGCGCCGAGCCGCCGAGGACGATGACGGAGACGAGGAGCACCTCGGGCCACCGCGCCGGCGCGGTGGCCGTCTGTCGGCGGCCGACGTCGCCGAGATCGCCGAGGCCCCAGCGGACCAGCGCGCCACAGCCGAAGAGAATCGCCGCGCCGACGACGAACGACTCACGAAAGCCAAGACGGGCAGCGGCGATGGCGCCCACGAGGGGACCGATGACCTGGCCGACGGTCATCGCCGACTGCACGGTCCCGACCTGCCGCCTCACTTCCGCCGGATCGGCATTCCGGCCCGCGCTGACGAAGGCGAACGTCGACGACGCGCCGATGAACCCGAGGACGATGCGAACCACCAGGAGCTCCGGCAGCGTGCGCGCGACGGCCATTCCCAGGAACGCCACGCCCTGGAGAGTCTGCGCCATGACGTAGAGACACTTGGGATTGCGGCGCTCCGCGAGGCCGCCCCAGAACGGCGCGGCGGTGACGGTGACGAGGTTCGGGATGCCGAGGATCCAGCCCGTCCACGCCAGCGTTGAGACTTCGTCCCACGTCGAGATGCGGTGAATGTGAAACGGCAAACTGATGTAGACGAACGACCACGAGAACGTCCCGAAGAACATCGCGAGGGGCAAGACGTGCCGCTCGCGCAGCCGGAACAGGGTCGGCCCCATACGAACGGTCTCATGGTAGCACCGCACGCGCGACGGACCAGACGGCCCACCGCGCGTGTTCCCGAGCTCAGCGAATGTTGCCGGTCGCTCCTCCCGTGGCGCCAAGGCCGCCACTCGAGGAGCCGCCGAGCGCCCCGCTCGACGTGCCGCCGATCGGGCGCGTCGAAGGGTCACCGAGGGCGCCGGTCGACGAGCCGCCGATGGTCGACGGCGTCGTCGGCGTCGTGGAGATTCCGGCGCCACCGATCGACGTGTTGCTCTGGGAGCTGCCGCCGCCCGACGCGGTGCCGCCGAGGGTGCCCGGGATGCCGCCGGTCACCGAGCCGCCGGTGCTGTACGGCGCACCGCCGAGCGTGCCAGGAATCCCGCCCGTCACCGATCCGCCGATCCCCGTATTCGGCGTGGACGGTGTCGATTGACGCGTCGAAGGCGGCTGACTCGGATCCGTGGGACGCAGCACGTTGCCCGAGCTCCCCGACGTTCCTGACGTCTGCGCCAGGACAGGGCCGGCCGTGAGCGCGCCGACCAGTGCTGCGACCAGAAGAGACGTGATGAGGTGCATATCGACTCCTTCATCCAGCGCGCTCGCTACAGCGAGCCCAGGATGCGCAAGACTTCTTCGACTTCGACGGGCTTGGTCAGGTGGCCGTCGAATCCGGCGTGGCGCGCACGCCGGACGTCCTCGGGCTGCCCGTAGCCGGTGATCGCGAACAGTCGCACGCCGTCACCCCGGACGGCGCGCAGACGGCGAGCCACCTCGTAACCGTCGAGGTCCGGTAGGCCGATGTCGACGAAAGCGACGTCGGGACGCTGGCGGACGCCGGCCTCGACGCCGGCCAGTCCGTCCGCCGAGATCTGCACGTGGTGCCCCTCGAGCTCGAGGACGAACCGCAGCGTCTCGCGGGCGGCGGCGTTGTCCTCCACGATCAGGATGTCGTACGAGCGGCGGGGCGCCGGCGCCGCCGGGGCGTGGCCGGCCACCGCCGCCCGCGCACGTCGCAGTCGGACGATGAACTCGCTGCCGCTCCCCCGGCCGTCGCTGTGCCCATGGACGCGCCCACCGTGCATCTCCGTCAGCCGGCGCACGAGGGTCAGGCCGATGCCGAGCCCTCCGTCGGTGCGCGCTAGCGAGGCATCCAGCTGCGTGAACAGCTCGAAGATGGACTCGAGCTTTTCGGGCGGGATGCCGATTCCGTTGTCGCGGACGCTGAGGAGCACCTCGTCGGCGATCTCTTCCACGGCAAGCCACACCGAGCCGCCCGATGGCGTGTACTTGCAGGCATTGTCGAGCAGGTACCCGGTGATCTGCTGCAAGCGCGTGCGGTCGCCGTAGACGTAGACGGCTTCGTCGGGCATGGACACCGACACCTTCTGGCCGCGCGCCTCGAACCCGTCCCGGTAGGCCTGAACGGTGATGTCGATCACGGCGCGGAGGTCCAGCACTTCGGAACGAAGCTGGATCTTGCCCTGGCTGACGCGGGCGACATCGAGGAGATCGTCCAGCACGCGCGCGAGGTGGCGGGTGTGATGGCGGATGAGCTCACGGACGCGGATCGACTCCGGCGCGTGCGACCCGTGGCGATCGAGCACGCTGACGCCGTTGAGGATCACGCCGAGCGGATTGCGAAGCTCGTGCGCCAGCATGGCGAGAAACTCGTCCTTGCCGGCGTTGGCCGCCTCCGCCATGGCCCGCGCCGCCTGCCCCTGCTCGTACCGCTGCGCGTTGTGAATGGCCACCGACGCCATCCGGGCCAGCTGGAGCAGGACGGCCTCGTCCTGGTCGGTGAATTCGCCTTCGTACTTGTCCGACAGCTGAATGAGTCCGAGGTTGTTGCCGTCCCGGTCCCGCAGCGGCGCGGCCAGCCAGCCTCTCAACGGAGGCCGGCCGCTTCCGTCGTCGTCGAGGCCCGCCCGCGCCGGGTGCGCGTCCAGCTCGGCGGCCGTGAATCGCAGCGGGCGGTAGTTGCGGCAGACGAGCAGTTCGAGCGCCGAGATACCCTCTCGGAGCTCGTGCCCGCGCCAGGCCGCATACTTTTCCGAGAGCGACACCGTCCGCAGCGGCGACGCGCTCTCGTACGACGACGTCAGCACGGTCATGGCCTGATGGGCGCCCACGATCTCGCGCGCCCGCTCGCTGATCACAGCGAGCGCGTCGGTCGAGGACAGCGAGTGAATGGTGGTGGCCGCTCCGCTCAAGCCCGCCAGCTGCGAGGCGTACCAGGCGCGCTCCTGGTCGGCCCGCTTCCGGACACTGTCGTCGCGAACGACGATGATGGCACCGGTCGAGTCGCCGCGGTCGACGGTCCCCCTGGAGTAGGAGACGTGGACGGTGGAACCATCGCTGCGAACGAACACGTCGTCGTGATGGCCGGGACGATCGCCCCTGGCACCTGCCGACAGCGCGCAGCCGTCGCCGATGCACCGTGCGCCGTTTCCGCCGCTGTGGACGACGTCGTGCAAGACACGGCCGGTGAGCTCGTGGCCGGGCAGCCGCAGCAGCTGCTCGGCGCCCCGGTTGGCGAAGATGACACGGCCCGTGACGTCGGTGAGGAAGAACGCCTCCGCCAGATGGTCGGTGATGGCGCCGGCGACGAGCAGCTGCTCCTGCGCCGCCTCCACCTCGAGGCGGTGGACGGCGGCGCCGGTGAAAGCGGCGAGAGCGGTCATCAGCCGGGCGTCCTCGAGGTCGAAGCGCGTCGCCCGGTCGTGGGAGTGGATCCAGATCGTCCCGCGCACGGCACCGTTCACGTGGAACGGGACGACGAGGGCTTCGTCGATCGTCGCCGGAAGCTCTGCCAGGTAGGGGAAATGGCGAGCGGGCCCGGCAAAGAGCTCGGGTGCTCCCCGCGCCAGACAGACGCCGCACGGGCTCGCCTCCGCCGGCGTGGTGGCTCCGGCGTAGGCGGCCAGCTGTCCGGCCACCGCGACCCACCGGAAGAGATGGCCGCCGTCGGCCGTCGGCTCGCGGAGGCTGACGCCGGCGCTGCCCGCGCGACACAGGTCCAGCGCGACGTCGACGAGAAGCTGGAGGACACGCTGCGGCTTGGCCGTGAGATCGCGGACGAGGGCGTGGATCGCATCGTTCTCGCGCGCGGGATCGGGCGCGCGCCGCATGCGGCTCCCGAGTTGATGCGTGATGAGTACGTCGTCGAGCGCCGCAGCCGGGCGCCGGAACTCCGCCATCACAACTTCCTCCGAAAGATTCCGCTGTGTTCGGTTGAGACTCAGAGTACGTACGCCGCGCGGATTTTCAACAAGCGCGCCGGCGATACGACGCCGTCCGCTATGCAACGTTTTACCTAGTCAGTACATCTGCGGATTGCCGCGACGGGTTGGCCCGCTCTACAGTGCGGCGGTGCGTTGGCGCGCCGACAAGACACGGGACAAGATGAAGCGCGGCGGATTGCCGGCGCCGTTTCCCGCGAAGCCGTGGCGGGGGACCGGCTCCGGTGAGCTCTGCAGCGGCTGCGGCGACGGCATCGCGCGCACGGACACGGCGATCGACGTCGACGTGTGGGGCGCGCTGACCCTCGCCTTCCACGAGGAGTGCTACGAGGCCTGGTCGAGCTTCCCGGAGGGGCCCTGAGGCCGACCGCTCAGGCGGCTTTCACCACCGTGCGTCGATGATGGCAGCGCGAGCAGATTCCCAGTCGGGCCGCAAAGGCCCCGCCGAAGGTCAGCCGCTGCATGGCCATGCTGACCTGGCTCGGAGGAAGATCGATGGCGTCGGCCAGGCAGTCGACACAGACCTCGCCCGGATGGCGCCGCAGGAACTCGGCGATCAGATCGTGTTGCGGATCCAACGGCGCACCGTGCGAATGGCCTCGCGGACGATTTCGTCCGGCCCCGAAATCCGGAGCCGGGCCCCCTGCAGCAAGGCCGTCGTCTCGAGGACGCAATCGCGGTGCGCGGACCAGGACGCGATGGCTTCGTTCAGGGCCGTCAGACGGGCCCCGTAGTAGGCGAACGCGTAACTGTTCATCAGCGAGCTCCTGCGCGAAGTGGAAAACCGCTTCCCTGCCCACCGCCAGACTGCCAAGGGAATGACCAGCAAGGAAGGTGCCTCGGCTTCTTTCGCATTTTTCGCGGGCGGCGCGCGGAACGGCGTGTCGACGGCCGGACAGTGTTCGCGCAGAACGTCAGGCGGGCGTCGATCCGCTCGCGCCGGACGACTCGCCGCCGTCCCACGTGAACAGATCGAGATACTCGATCGCGCGGTCGCAGAGGAGTCCGAAGGCCGCGAGTGCGTCCGTCAGTCGCTCGTCCTCTGTGAGCGGCGGGTCGATCATGCTCTCGGACCGAGTGCTTCGATCGTGCCGAAGGATGGTGGACGGGGACAACCGAACTAACCTCTTGAAACTGCTGGAGCAGCCCGAGGCCGCCCGCTCACGGCGGGCGAAGGCACCGGCAGGAATTTCGCCGATCGCGCGCGTCCGGGGAAATCGCCCGCAAGAATTGCGGGCTCTCCCGGCAGCTGTGCCGCGGTTCCGGCGGTTGATGAGACGGCACCGGCGCGCTAAGCTCCCCGGACCGAACGGCGGTCCGAGACCCGCTGTCACGAGAACTGGAGGACGACCATGCGAATGTGGATCACGGTAGCGGCGGTGTTGCTCTTCCTCGCCGGAGCCGTCCCGGCCGGTGCGCAGATGGTGTCGGTGGAGACCGAAGACATCAAGTGGGGCGTCAATCCGGTCCTGCCGAACGCGAAGTTCGCGGTGATCCATGGCAATCCCGCGCAACCGGCGCCGTTCGTCTATCGCATCTGGCTCCCGGCCAACGGTACGGTGCCGCCTCACCGCCACCCGGTCGCCGAGAACGTCACCGTGCTGTGGGGGACGCTCTACGCTGGCATGGGCGACAAGCTCGACCGCGAGAAGAGCAAGCCCTATCGGGCCGGCGGCTACTTCTCGATGCCGGCCGAGCACGCGCACTTCGTGTGGACGAAGGAAGAGACCCTCATCCAGGTCCACGGCGTGGGACCGACGGCCATCACCTTCGTCGACCCCGCCGACGATCCGCGCAAGAAGTGAGGCGGTGAGCGTCCGGGAGCTGTCGAGGAGAGACTATGCGCGCAGTGCTGAGGCAGGCGTGGCTGCTATGGCTTCTCGTCGTCGTCGGCGCATCATCGGCGGCGGCGCAGGAACGACAGCAATTCGCGGGGCGCGATTGGTCCGCGTCACTCGGCGCGAACGTCTGGTTCAGCAAGGGGGACATCGAATGGGAACATGAAGTCCCCGTGGGCGCCGGACTGTTCATCGGTTCGAAGCTGCACTGGAAAGATATCGAGGCACAGGTCTACAGCATCGAGGGGGACCTCGTCTGGCGCCGGGTGGTGCTCACGGCGGCCGCCGGATGGGGCAGCGTCGAGAGCGGGACGTTGATCGACGACGATTTCGTCGTCGGGTTCGCTCCCATCCTGTCGCGGACGCGCTCACCCGTCGACGACGGCAGTGTGTACTACGGCAACGTCGCCGCCGGCTGGCGTGCGGTCGAGTGGCGTGACTTCGAGAACCGCCGCGGGCATCTCGATGTTCTCGCCGGCTACCAGTGGTGGCGGGAGAAGTACGAAGCATCGGGCATCTTCACGCTCGCCGAGTCGGAGCTCTTGCCGGGCGCTGCAGTCCCCTCCAGCGTTCGAGTCATCACCCACGAGTGGACGTGGCACAGCGTGAGGCTCGGTGGTCGCGTCTTCGTTCCGCTTCCACTCGGATTCGGTGCCCGCATCGTCGCCTTCATTCTCCCCTGGTCGTCGTTGCGCGTCGAAGACACCCACCATCTCCGCGAAGACCTCAGGCAAAACCCGAGTGTCCTCACCGAGGCGAACGGCGGCTTCGGATATCAGATCGAAGCGGCCCTGACCTATACCTTCTGGAAGGGACTCGGCGTGGAGGGCGGCTATCGTCGGTGGGAGGTGAACTTCGACGAGGGCGATGCCAGGTTCCGGCCGGTCGGCGGCTCGTCGGCGGTCTTCGACCTCAAGGACGGCTCGAGCATGCGACACGGATTCTTCGCCGGACTCTACTATCGATTCTGAGCCCACCGGCGTCTGGAGGACGGGCGCTTCTTGACCGACACGATGGCACGGACCGGCTAGAGTCTGATCAGATGCGAGTCGCCGACAGCGGCGACGGCCGGACCGGGTGCTGCCTACGGCCGTCTCGGCGCCCGACGTCCACGTCGCCAGCGCTGGACGGCATATGCCGCGCGACGGCCGAGCGGCGAATCGATGGCCATGACTGCGGCTCCCGCCCCCATGAACGCTCCAGCGACGATTCCTGCCAGAAGCATTTCGTCCCTCCCGCCGGGCCTCTACGCAACCCGGGTGCCAAGCCGAGATATCCCTGAGACACGGCCGGCGAACGAGGCGGTGCTCGGCTTCACCAGACGCTCAGCACTCGCGCCGCGACGACGACAAGCAACGTCGCGAGCGCGAGAATCAGGACAATCCGCACGGGGCTCACGCCGCTCCCCGCTCCTCGTCGATGTCAGCCTCGTCGCCGAGCGGCAGCGACTGCTGCGGATCGACGTCGCGCGGCGGCATCGCGCTCAGCGGCCGACGCGGCGCCGAAGGCCCGAACAGCTCGCCCTGTTCGCCGCCAGCATCACCGATCTCGACACACTCCGCACACATCGGCACGAGCAGGACTCCGTCGTCGGTCGCCACGCGGACCACCTCGACGGCGTTACGGCCACAGGCGCAGATGTGTCGCTTCACCATCACGCGGGCCTCCGTGCCTCCCCCGGCCCGAGCGGCACGCGGCCGGGCTGGATTGGCCGAGAGCGGCTGACTACCGGAGAACGCAGAACCCTTGCGCCTCCACGCCGAGGGCGACGTTGAACTTGCTGCGGAAGTTTTCGAGGGCGATGGCGGCGGCGAGCTCGACCATCTGCGCTTCCGAGAAGTGGCGGCGGGCCTCCGCGAAGAGCTCGTCCGTCACCGTCTGACCCGTGATGGTCATCGCCTCCGCGAAGGCGAGAGCGGCGCGCTCGGCCGGCGTGTAGTGCGCGCTCGTCGCAAAGGCCGCGACGTCACGGAGCTTGTCTTCGGAGGCGCCGTCCCGCAGACCGCGGGACGAGTTGATGTCGATTCAGAACGGACAGCCGTTGATCAGCGCGACGCGGAGGTTGACGAGAGCCAGCAGCTCCCTGGGCAGCAGGCCCGAGCGATCGACGGCGAGCGACAGCTGCTTGGCCGCCTTCATGATGCCCGGCGTGTGAGCCTGGACCTTCGTCGGATTCAGGACGAAGCCGAAGAGCTCTTGCTCGCGCGCGAACGTCTCCTTGAGAATCGGATCGTCGCCGGGCTGGTCGATCTCGCGGATACGCGGCATCGCTCGAATTATAGCGCCTCATTATAGCGTCTCAGCGCGCGCCGCTCAGGTGGCGTTCGATGGCGGGCAGCGCGCCGAGCACCACGTCGCCCACGACGGCGAGGCTCTGCGCGGAGACCTTGTCGAGCGTGTCGTCGGCCGTGTGCCAGGGCGGATAGTCGAAGTCGATCAGCAGCGCGGCCGGCACCCCGGCGTGGAGGAACGGCGCGTGGTCGTCCTCGACGGCCATGGCCGTGCTGAGGAAATGCCGCCCGTGACCGAGACGCGCCGCGGTCGCCCAGAGCAGGTTCGTCAGCCAGGGCGTGGAGTACGTATCGCGCAGGATCCCGAGCTCGCGATCGCCGATCATGTCGACCAGGACCATGGCGCGGGGAAGGCGGCCGTCACGCGCGAGCTCGGCCGCCAGCCGCCGCGAGCCGTAGAGGCTGTCGGTGGCCGTCCACGAAACCCGCGCCTCCTCGCCATCGAACCACACCATCCAGTACGTGTACTCCCGCGGCGATGCCGCGAGGCGGCGTGTCAGCTCGATGAGCAGGGCGGCGCTGGAGCCGCCGTCGTTGGCGCCGACGAAACGAAATTCCTGGAAGTACTTCGTGTCGTAGTGGCCGCCCAGGAGAATCGTCTCGGCGCGCCGGCCTGGGACGATGGCCACGAGGTTGGCCAACCGCACGCGGCCATGCGGCGTGTCCGCCTCGAACGCGCGGACCTCCGCCTTGACGCCGAGCTTCTTGAGCTCGCCGGTGATGTATGCCCGCGCGCGCTCGGCGCCCGGCGTCCCGGCCACGCGGGGGCCGATGGCCACCAGGCGCTCGACATGGCGCAGCGCCGCCCTGCCGTCGACGCGCGGTGCATCGGCGGCGCCGGCGAGGCCGACGACCCCGACCAGGGCCATGGCGACGAGGCTGGCGCGCTGCCGATTCATCGCTTGACGCCGACGGCGCCGAAATAGTTCATGGTGAGCACGAAGGCGCCGCGGGCCAGGTACTCGTTGAAGCCGTCGAGCCATCGCGCGGCCGTCGGCGCATCGACGATGCCGAAGCGCACGGCGTTCTCGGCCCGCCGCTCGAGGAAGGCGTGACTGAAGTCGGTCAACGTCGTGTCCTGGTAGACGTCAGCGAGCACGCGCACCTCCTCGAGGCCGGCGTCGCGCAGCAGCGCCGGCAACCGCCGGCCGCTGTACGGCTCCTCGTAGATGTGCGCCGCCACGCCATCGAGGATCCGGTCGGTGAGCATGCGATCCGGATGGGCGGCGGCGACTAGCCCGAAGTCCTGGTCCTGCACGCCCACGCGGCCGCCGGCCCGGGTCACCCGCGCCAGCTCCTTCACCACGCGAAGCGGATCGGCCACGTGCAGGATGACGGTGATGGCCAGGCTGACGTCGAAGCGCGCGGCGGCGAACGGCAGCTCGTTGCCGTCGCCATGGCGGAGACGCAGCCGCCCGCCGGCGACACCGCGCGCCAGCGTCCGCGCTCGCGCGAGCATCGTCCGGCTGGAATCGAGGCCGGTGACCTCGCCGCGCCTGCCGACCAGGGCCATCAGATCGCGCAGGACGACGCCGGTGCCGCACCCGATCTCGAGCACCCGCTGGCCCGGGCGGACAGGGACGAAGCGCAGGAAACGCCGGCGTAACCGCACCTGCGCCGGCGTTCGGCCTCGCAGCTCGAGCGTGTCCGCCAGCTTGGCGGCGGTGGGCTGCGCGTCGATGGCGCGCCAGATGTCGGGATGCTCGGCAGCGCCGGCCACCGGGCCGTCAGCCGGAGTAGCGGCGCGCACAGTCGGTGCTACAGAAGTACGAAGCGCCGTCGGCGCCGCCGCTCACGGCGCGCGAGCGGACGACGTACGTCTGACACACCGGATCCTTCACGAGCTCGTCGACGAGCGCCGACGGCGCCCGCCGCGCGCGCAGGGCCGGCCGCCGGAGGAGCGGCACGAGGAGAGCGGTGACGATGGCGACCACGAGCAGCAGGAGGACGATCCGCACGCTACCGCTCCGGCTTGATCGAGACGGCGCGGAGAAACTCCTTGTCCTGGGACGTGAGCTCGGTGGAGAAGCCGCGCCCCTTGGCGCCCGCGAAGAAGATCCCCGTGTCGGCGCCGCGCTTGAGGATCTCCTGCACCGCGTCCCGCGCCGCATCGGTTGCGATGAGCGATGCCTCGATCGTTTGCACGAGTCGCTTCAGCAGCGCGTCGACGTGACGTTCCTTCGGCATAGGAGCTTACGATAACATAGCGCGCGTGCGCCCTCCGTGGACGCAGCTCTCGTCTTCCATCCGCTGGGCCCACGGCAAGCTCGCGCTCCGCGAGGACGTGTGGCGGCTGCCGGACGGACGAGAGATCGTGTATCCGGTCCTCGTCGTCGGCGTGGCGGTCGGCATCATCCCGTTCGTCGATGACGAGCACGTGCTGCTGGTGCGCCAGTTCCGCCATCTGCAGCGGGGCCTCTCGTGGGAGCTGCCCGGCGGCGGCGCGCTGCCCGGCGAGGACCCGGTCGCGGCCGCCCAACGCGAGCTCCGTGAGGAAGGCGGCTACCGCGCGGAGCGCTTCAGCTTCCTGACGCGGTTCTTTCCGTCCAACGCCTACGTCGACGAGGTCGGCTACTGCTATACGGCCCACGGCCTCACGCCGGACCCGCTGCCGGCCGACGACGACGAGTTCCTCGAGCGACAGGTCGTGCCGCTCACGCAGGCGATCGGCATGGCGCTGGACGGCGACATCACCGAATCGTTCTCGAAGGTCGCGTTGCTCCAGTACGCCGCCGGCCGACGCTGAACGGATCTACCCGACCTGGGCAGCCGCCGCCCCTGCCGCCGGCGCGCTGGCCACGCAACACCGCGGGAATCGGCGCATTCGGCGGATGGCACGGCTCGCGCACTCACCGTGCGCGAGGAGGACTCCCGCATGCTGTGGACCATCTTCGTCGTCCTGCTCGTGCTGTGGCTGCTCGGCATGGTCAGTTCCTACACGCTCGGCGGCTTCATCCACGTCCTGCTCGTGATCGCCATCGCGGTGGTGCTGATCCGCATCATCCAGGGACGGCGACCGGTGTGATCTCCGCGACCGGCACCCTCCCGGTCGAGGCGATCATCTTCGACATGGATGGCGTGCTGGTGGACTCCGAGCCGCTGCACACCCGCGCGACCAAGCTGCTGCTCGCGGACTGCGGTCTCGACTGGGACGAGCGCGAGAGCGCCGAGTACATCGGTCTCACGGACGTCGAGAGCTTCGCCGCCCTCAAGCTCCGGCACCGCCTCGCCGACGATGCGGTCGATCTCGCCGCGCGGTGGGCGGAGCGCACGATCGTCCTGCTCCAGCAGCACGCATGCCCACTGCCCGGTATCCCGTCGGTGCCGCGGACGTTGCGCGAGCGGGGCTATCGCCTGGCGCTCGCCTCCTCCTCGCGCCCCCGCGTGATCGAGGCCACGCTCCGCGCCATCGGGGCGCGCCCGCTCTTCGAGGTGGTCGTCTCCGGCGCCGAGGTGACGCGCGGCAAGCCGTCACCCGACGTATTCCTCGAAGCCGCCCGACGGCTCGACGTGGCTCCCGCCCGCTGCCTCGTCATCGAGGACTCGCGCCGCGGCGTGACCGCCGCCCGCGCCGCCGGCATGCGCTGCCTCGCCATCCCGTGCAGCACGACCGCCCACCAAGATTTCACCCACGCCACCGCGCGTCTCGACACCCTGCCCGGCGTGCTGCGCTACCTGGACGCCCCGAAGCAGGCCGCGTAACCAAGCAGGGCGTAGAAAGTCCGTGATAGAGGAGCGCCCCGGCTCCGCCGGGGCGTTCCGAAGGCGGGGGGCAATTCAATAGCTCGCGCGGCCGCCGGAGAGGTCGTAGACCGCGCCCGTGGAGAACGAGCACTCGTCCGACACGAGCCAGGCGACGAGCGCCGCCACTTCCTCGGGCCTGCCCACCCGGCCCATCGGAATCTTGGCGATCAGCATGTCGACGGTCGACTTCTCCATCTGCTGAAGCATCTCGGTCCCGATGACCGCCGGCGCCACGGCGTTGACGAGGATGCCTTCCGTCGCGAGCTCCTTCGCCAGCGCCTTCGTGAGGCCGATCACGCCGGCCTTCGCGGTCGAGTACGGCACCAGCGTCGGGTTGCCTTCCTTCCCCGCGATGGACGCGATGTTCACGATCCGTCCGCGCCGCCGCGCGCGCATGAGCGTCACGGCCGCCCGGCAGACCAGGAACACGCTCGTCAGGTCCACCGCGATGACCTGGTGCCAGTCGTCGTCGGTGAGCTCCCAGGTCGGGAACGAGCGGCCGGTGATACCGGCGTTGTTCACGACGATATCGAGGCGCCGGTGCCAGTCATGGGCGGCCGTCACCGCGGCGTTCACGTCAGCCGTCCGCGTGACGTCCGCCACGATTGCGCGGGCGGCGCCACCCAGCCGCTTGGCTGCGCCTTCGACCGCCGCCGCGTCGCGGTCCACCATCACCACGCGGGCGCCATCGGCGAGAAGTCGCTCGGTGATGGCCAGGCCAATGCCGCGGGCGGCGCCGGTCACGAAGGCCGTGCGGCCATCGAGCGGCGTCATGCCGCGCCGCCCAGCGCCTGCGCGAGGTCCTCGATCAGGTCGTCGGGATGCTCGAGCCCGATCGAGACACGGAGCAGGTTTGGCGGCGTCGTCGTGCCCGATCCCTCGATCGATGCGCGATGCTCCAGCAGGCTCTCGGTACCACCGAAGCTCGTCGCCCGCGTGAAGAGGCGAACCTTGGCGGCCACCGCCATCGCCGCGTCCGCGCCACCCTTCATCTGCAGCGACAGCATGCCGCCGAACATGGACATCTGCCGCCGCGCCACGTCGTGTCCGGGGTGCGACGCGAGCCCCGGGTAGTGGACGGCCTCGACACGCGGATGCGCACCCAGGAACGTCGCCACCTCGAGCGCGCTCGCCGACTGCGCGCGCACGCGATACGGCAGCGTGCGGATGCCGCGCAGGACGAGCCAGCAGTCGAACGGCGACGGCACGGCGCCGCCGGACGTCTGCAGCAGTCGCAGGCGATCCAGCCATGGGCCGCGTTCCCGGACGACGATGGCCCCGCCGAGGACGTCGGTGTGACCGCCGAGATATTTCGTCGTGGCGTGCACGATCAGGTCGGCCCCGTGCTCGAACGGCGACTGGAGGATCGGCGTGGCCGTGGTGTTGTCCACGACGAACCGCGCACCGGCCGCGTGGGCGATGGCGCCCAGGTGCGCGAGGTCGGCGACCTTCCAGAGCGGGTTCGACGGCGACTCCGCCCACAAGAGCTTCGTGCTCGGGCGCACGGCCGCCTCGACCGCGCGCGGGTCCGTCATGTCGACGAAGCTCGACGCGAGACCCCAGCCGGCGAACACCTCGCGCAGGAGCTTGCCCGTCCCGAAATAGGCATCGGTCGGCGCGACGACGTGGTCGCCCGGCGCCAGCGCCTGGAAGACGGCGGAGGTCGCCGCGGAAGCCGAGGCGAAGGCGACCGCGGCGGCGCCGCCCTCGAGCGCCGCGAGCGAGGTTTCGAGGGCGCTGCGGTTCGGCGCGCTGCTGCGGGTGTAGATGTGGCCGTGCGGAAACGAGCCGTCGGCGTCGCGCTCGAACGTCGTCGACGGATGGATGGCCGGCGCCACCGCCCCCGTGGCCGGGTCCACGCGCGCGCCCGCATGCACGGCGAGGGTCTCGATCCTCATGGCGACACTCCTTGCAGCACGACGGCATCCTCCGGAGCCCAGGTCAGCGCCACCGGCGTCTTGCGCGGAAACCCGGCCGCCTGCGCGTGCGGCACATCGACCCAGAACGGGCGCCCCTGGACGCTGACCTCCAGCCGTACCGTCGCGCCCAGGAACGTGACGACATCGACCACGCCGTCCACGCGGTTGCGGCCGTTGTCCGGTGTGGCGGCGGCGAGCACGGCCAGCTTCTCGGGCCGCACGGCCAGCGTGATCACGGCGTCATCCGCGATGCCGTCGAGGGTCGCGCGGAGCCGCCGCCCCTCCCAGTCGACGAGGCCGGCGGCTGCGGAGACCACGCGACAGGGCACGAGGTTCGACACGCCGATGAAGTCGGCGACGAACCCCGTGCGCGGCCGACCGTAGACGTCCTCGGGGCGTCCGAGCTGCTCGATGCGGCCATTGCGCATGACGGCCAGCCGGTCGGCCAGCGAGAGGGCCTCCTCCTGGTCGTGCGTCACGTAGAGCGTCGTCACGCCGAGGTCCTGCTGGATCTTGCGGATCTCCGCGCGCAGTCGCAGGCGGATCTTCGCGTCGAGCGCGGAGAGCGGCTCGTCGAGCAACAGGATCTCCGGCCGCCGGGCCAGCGCGCGCGCCAGCGCCACGCGCTGCTGCTGGCCGCCCGAGAGCTGGTTGGCGTAGCGCGCCTCGAGGCCACCGAGGTGCGTGAGCGCGAGCAGCTCGGCCACCCGCTCGCGAATCCGTGGCTGCGACCAGCGGGCCACGCGCAGGCCGAAGGCGATGTTGTCGGCGACGGTCATGGTGGGAAACAGCGCGTACGACTGGAACACGATGCCGACGCCCCGACGGCTGGGTGGGATGTCGTTGACGACGCGGTCGTCGAAGCGGATCTCGCCGGCGTCCGGACGCTCGAACCCCGCGATCAGCCGGAGCGTGGTCGTCTTCCCGCAGCCGGAGCCGCCGACGAGGGCGACGAGCTCACCCGGATGAATGTCCAGGGAAAGCTCGTCGACCGCCGTGCTGGCGCCGAACCGCTTGCTGATGCCGCGAAGCGCGATGCGCATGGCTTATTTGGCGTACTTCTCCTGCCAGCGCTTCACCAGACGTTCCTTGTACTGGGGGTCACCGGCCTTGACGAAGTCGAGATCGATCAGCTTCATGTCGGTGATCTTCGACCCGCTCACCTGGACGTCGGAGCGCGTGATTCCGGTGCCGCGCCACTCCGCGTACGAGGCCATCGCCGTCTTCGAGACGGCCCAGTCAAGGAACCGCTTGGCATTTTGCGGGTTCTTGGCGCCCTTCACCAGCCCGTTGCCCTCGAACGTCCACGGCACGCCGTCGGAGGGCCAGATGACGTCGATCGGCGCGCCTTGCTTCTTGGCCACCTCCACCTCGTACGCCAGCGCGATGCCGATCGGCGTCTCGCCTGAGGCCGCCATGCGGCCCGGCGCGCCGCCTGACTTCGTCACCTGCGAGAGATTCTTGTCGATGGCGTCGTAGTAGTCCCACATGCGGTCTTCGCCGAGCCGCGCCGCGTGACTCGCGAGCAGCAGGTATGCGGTGCCGGACGTCGAGGGATTGGACATCACGATGTGTCCCTTGTATTTCGGGTCGAGCAGATCGGCCCACGAGCGCGGCGGCGGCAGCTTGAGCTCTGCCATCTTCTTCTGGTTCACCGCGAAGGCGACTGTCAGCAGCGTCACGCCCTGCCACATGTTCTGAGGATGCTTGAATCGGGCTGGAATGCTGGCCGAGTCCTTGGCCGCGTAGGCTTCGAGCAGGCCCTTGGTGGCCACACCGGTCATGTAATCGTTGAAGACTCCCCACATTACATCGGCCTGCGGGTTCGCCTTCTCCGCTTCGAGCCGCGCGGCGATGGGACCCGTCGAGCCACGGATGTACGAGGCCTTGGCCGCGAGGTCCGGGAGGTCCTTCTTGAACTGCTCCCAGAACGTCTTCAGCTCGTTCTCTTCGTACGCCGTGTAGATGACGAGCCGGTCCTCGGCGGTGTCGACCGGCGGGGCAGCCAGCGGCAGCAGCACAGCGGCGATCACGATCGGCAGCAGTCGGCGCATCAGGAGCTCCTTTCTACGACTTGAGGATGGCCACACGGTCGCCCCCGACCAGCGCGCGCAGCAACAGGACGGCGCCGATGACGATGGCGAGAATGATGGTGCCGAGCGCGCAGGCGACGCCGGGATAGCCGTTTTCCACCTGCGCCAGGATCGCCACTGATCCCAGGTTGAAGCCGGGATAGATCAGGAAGATCACCGCGCTCACGGTGACCATCCCGTTCACGAAGAAGTAGATGAAGATCGAGAAGGCCGTGCCCGTCAAGAGCGGCAGCACGACGCGTGTGAACGTCCGCACGGCGCCGGCGCCGAGGCTCACCGCGGCCTCCTCGATGGCCGGGTCCACCTGCTTCAGGGTGTTGATCGCCGCCAGCACCGCCACCGGAAACTTCCAGAAGATCACCGAGGCGACGAGGATCCACACGGTGCCGGTCAGCAGCAGCGGCGGCACGTTGAAGGCGAGGATGTACCCGACGCCGATCACCGTCCCCGGCAGGGCCGCCGGCAGCAGACCGAGCGCCTCGATCGTCCGCGCCGCCGGCGCGCGTCGCCGCTCCACGACGTAAGCCGTCAGCAGCGCCAGGATCGTGCCGAGCACGCCCGCGATCACGGCCAGCTTCACGCTGTTCCAGATCGGCCACGCGCCCTCGACCGTCGAGCGGAAGCCGTAATGCGTGAGCGAGAGCGACCAGTCGCTGCCCCAGAGCCGCACGACCGAGCCGAGGGGAATCAGCGCGTAGATCGCCGCGATCGCGAGCGCGATACCGCCCGAGACGGCGAAGAGAGCCCAGCGCAGGGCCGGCGGCGTCGGCCGGAGCGTCGTCCGCGCGCCGGCGGAGACCGTCACATAGGACCGGCGGCCGACGACGTACGTGTTGGCGAGATAGGCGATCAGGCACGGGACCAGCAGCACCACGCTCATCACGGCCGCGGCGGGGAAGTCGTTCATGCCGACGACCTGCGCGTAGATCTCCGTGGCGAGCACGTTGTAGCGGCCGCCGACCAGGATCGGATTGCCGAAATCGGTCATGCAGAGGATGAAGACGATGAGGCAGGCGGAGGCGAGGCCGGGCCGCGCGAGCGCCAGCGTCACGCGTCTGAGCGTCGTCACCAGGCCCGCGCCGAGATTCTCCGCCGCCTCTTCCAGGCTCGAGTCGATGTTGCCGAGCACGTTGGCGAGCAGGATATAGGCCTGGGGAAGGAAGGTGAAGACCTGCGCGATCACGATGCCGTGAACGCCGTAGATCGACCACTCGAGCCCCAGCGCCCGGGTGATGACGCCGTTGCGGCCGAGCAGCAGGATGAACGCGAGCGAGACGAGAAACGGCGGAGAGATCAGCGGCAGCAGGCTCATGAGCGACAGGAACCGCTTCCCGGGCACCGTCGTTCGCGTGACGGCGTAGGCCAGGATCAGGGCCACGGCCACCGTGAGGAGCGTCGACACCGCCGACACGACCAGGCTGTTCACGAGAATCCGGAAGAGGCGCCACGTGCTGAAGAACGCCGCGTACTGCTCGAGGCCGACCCCGGCCGGGGTGACGAGGCTCAGGGAGAGGACACGCACCACGGGCCAGACGACGAACGTCAGCAGCAGCAGGAGAACGACCCCGGCCGTGGCGCCCACGGCCAGCTCCGCCCGCGCCAGCCGTGCAAGCGGTCGAGCCGGCGCGCGGGCGACCGTCGCCATCCGCTCAGCCCGCCGTGAAGCCGCCGTCGACGACCAGCTCGGCGCCGGTCATGAACGAGGACTCGTCACTGGCCAGGAACAGCGCGACGTACGCGATCTCCCGCGGCTGCGCGATGCGACCGAGCGGGATGCCCGTCTCGAACTCCTTGCGGATGGCGTCCGTCAGGTACGGCGCCTGGAGCGGCGTGTCGACGATGCCGGGATGGATCACGTTGCAGCGGATCTTGTCGCGCGCGAACTGGATGGCCAGCGACTTCGTGAGCGAGATGAGCGCGCCCTTGGCGGCCGTATAGGCATCCTGCGCCCGCGTGAAGCCGGCGAGCGCGGACACCGAGCCCATCATGATGATGGACCCGCCGCCGGCCGTGCGCAGGTGCGGGATGCCGTGCTTGGTGACCCAGAACACCGACTTGAGGTTGATGGCCATCACCCGATCCCACCACTTCTCGTCGGTCTCCAGCACCGAGCGGTCGCGGTCCTTCCACAGCACGCCGGCGTTGTTATGAAGGATGTGCAGCGCGCCGAACTTCTTCACGCCTTCGTCCACCATCCGCTGCACATCGGCCTCGCTGGCGACGTCCCCTGCCACCGCCAGCGCGCGCCCGCCCGCCGCCTCGACGTTCTTCACCGTCTCCGCCGCCGCCGCGCCGTCGATATCCGCGACGACGACCTGCGCGCCCTCCTCCGCGAACAGCACCGCCGCCTCGCGCCCCATTCCCGCCCCGGCGCCGGTGATGAACGCGACCTTCCCGCGCAATCGATCAGCCATTCGATCCACCGTCCGTCATATGCGCTCGAAGTTACGGAATAGTTCCCAATCGGTTACCGCCTGATCAAAAGCCTGTTGCTCGAGCCGCGCCGCATGGAGGTAATGCTCGACCACGCGATCGCCGAAGGCCGTCCGCGCGACCTTCGAGCGCTCCAGCTCGCCGATGGCCTCGCGCAGGGTCTTCGGGACCTGCGGCAGCGTCGCGTCTTCGTAGGCATTTCCCTCGTAGACCTTGGGCGCCTTGAGCTTGCTCTGGATGCCGTGGAGCCCGGCCGCGATGGTCGCGGCGAACGCCAGGTACGGGTTGGCATCGGCGCCGGGGATGCGGTTCTCGACCCGGAACGAGGCGCCCTCGCCGCAGAGCCGGAAGCCGCAGGTGCGATTGTCCCACCCGACGGCGATGCGCGTCGGCGCGAACGAGCCGGACTGGTAGCGCTTGTACGAGTTCACGCCGGGCGCGTAGAAGTACGCGAGCTCGCGCGCCATCGCGAGCTGTCCGGCCAGCCACTGGCCGAAGAGCGGCGTGGTGGCCGTGCGACCGTCGGCGGTCTTGCCGTTACTCGATCGCGCCGAGGGAAACAGCGCCTTGCCGCCGGTCCGATCCCACAGCGACGAGTGGAGATGGCATGACGAGCCGGCGGCGCCCATGTCGTATTTGGCCATGAACGTCAGCGAGCAGCCGTGCAGGTGCGCGATCTCCTTGGCGCCGTGCTTGTAGAGCGCGGCGCGATCGGCCATCTCGAGCGCTTCGGCGTAGACCAGGTTGATCTCCTCTTGCCCGCGTCCCCACTCGCCCTTCGACGTCTCCACCGGCACGTCGGCAGCTTCCATCCCGTTGCGGATGGCGCGCACGAGCGGCTCCTCCTTCGTCGTCTGTAATATGTGATAGTCCTCGAGATAGTCGGAGACGGGCGTGAGGCCGTGATAGCGCTTGGCGCGCGCCTGCTCGAACGTCTCGCGGAAGCAATAGAGCTCGAACTCGGCCGCGGTCTTGACGAGGTAGCCCTGCGCGGCCGCGCGCTCGACCTGGCGCTTCAGCACCCAGCGCGGAGCCTCCTCGATCGGCTCGCCGTCCTCGTCGCCATACACGTCGCAGAAGACGAGCGCCGTCTTCGGCAACCACGGGATCACGCGCAGGGTGGCGAGGTCCGGCACCAGCTTCATGTCGCCGTAGCCGCGCTCCCACGACGTGAGCTTGAAGCCGGGCAGCGGCTCCATCTCCATGTCGACGGTGAAGAGATAGATGCAGGCGTGCACGCCGTCCTCGAGGACGTGGTCGACGAAGTGACGGCCGACGATCCGCTTGCCCAGGAGCCGTCCGTAGCCGTCGGGCACGACGGTGAGCACCGTGTCGATGTCGCCGCTGCGGACGAGAGATTCGAGACTTCGGGCGTCGAGGCGACCGGGCATGTCGCGGATAGTAGCGCATGCCGCGGCCGTGTGTCATCCTGCTCGCCGTGCCACCCTCGGCGCGTCGCACGATCGTGGCGTGGACCCTCTACGACTTCGCGAACTCCGCCTTCGCCGCCATCATCCTGTCAACGGTCTATCCGGCGTATTACGCCGGCGTCGTAGTCGGCAACGCCGAGGGCCGCGGCGATTTGTGGTGGGGCGCCGCCGTCTCCACGGCCATGATCATCCTCGCCCTGACGTCGCCGGCACTCGGAGGGATCGCGGATCACGCCGGCGTGCGCAAGCCGTTCTTCGTCGGGTTCAGCGTCGTCTGCATCGTGGCCACCGCGCTCATGGCCACCGTCGGTCCCGGCGCGGCGCGGTGGGGCTGGACGCTGGCCGTGATCGGCATCATCGCCTTCGAGGCGGCCATCGTCTACTACAACGCCTACCTGCCGCGCATCGCGGCGCCCGAGACGCTCGGTCGCGTCTCGGCGGCCGGCTTCGCCGTCGGTTACGCGGGCTCGCTGGTCGCCTTCGGCGTGGCCTATCCGTTCGCGGCCGCGCACGCCTACTGGGGCTGCTTCGTGTCGGCGGCGGCGCTCTTCGCGCTCTGCTCCCTGCCGGCCTTCGTCGTGCTGCCGGGGGATACGGGCCGGGCCATGCCGCTCGGCGACGCCGCGCGCCGCGGGATCCGACAGGTTCGCGACACGCTGACGGAGATCCTCGCAGCCCCCGACCGGCGGCAGATGCGCCGCTTCCTCGGGGCGTACCTGATCTACGAGGACGGCGTCAACACGGTCATCACCTTCGCCGGCGTCTTCGCGGCCAAGACGCTCGGCTTCACGTTCACGGAGATCATCCTGCTGTTCATGATCGTGCAGATCGCCGCCCTCGTCGGCTCGGCGGTCTGGGCCACGCCGACGGACCGGCGCGGGCCCCGCTTCGTGGTGCGGGCGACGCTCGTGCAGTGGACGGCGGTGACCGTGGCCACGTTCTTCGTCGAGCAGAAGTGGCACTTCTGGCTGGTGGCGCTGCTCGCCGGCACCGGTCTCGGCGCCATCCAGGCGGCCAGCCGCACGTTCATGGCCACCCTGATTCCGCACGGCCGCGAGGCGGAGTTCTTCGGCTTCTATGCCCTCGTGGGCAAGACGGGCGCGGTCTTCGGTCCGCTCGTCTTCGGCGGGATGTCGTGGCTGCTCGCGGGCAACCAGCGCGCCGCCATCGTGGCCGTCGGCTCCTTCTTCGTGATCGGCTTCGCGCTGCTGATGCGCGTCCAGGCCGGGGGCCCTACCGGCCCCGCCGTTGCCTACGAGAGCGCGGTCACTCGGGCAGGATGAACACCGGCGGCAGCATCGCCACCACGAGCAGCAGGCACGCCACGCCCAGCGCGCGGCGGCCTCGCGTCGGCGGCGTCACCCCGTCGACAATGGGTCCCGCCCGGTAGCCGACGAAGAACCGGATCAACGCCGCCAGCACGAACCAGTTCAGACCGAACAGCGGCGCCAGCCAGCCGTCGCCGCGAAGCAGCGCCCAGCCGGTGATCGCGAGGCCGAGCGTCGTCAAGAGTGCGACGGTGAGCCGCCCGGTCAGGCGATGGTTGCCACCGAACACGGCGTAGGCGATCCGGCCGCCGTCGAGCTGTCCCGCCGGCAGCAGGTTGATGGCCGTGACCAGGAACCCGAACCACGCGGCGTCGGCCACGGGATGCGTGTAGACCATCACGCCGTCGGACAGCGCCCCGAACCGAAGCCACACCAGCAGCTTGGTCAGGAGCGACTCGCCGAATGCCATGTGGGGCGCCGCCGGGAGCACCTGCGACCACGCGAGCCCGAGGCACGCCGCGGGCAGGGCCACCGCGAGGCCGGCGAGCGGCCCCGCCACGGCGACGTCGAACATCTCGTTGCGGTTCCGGGCCGGGGAACGCAGCCGGATGATGGCGCCCAGCGTGCCGGCCATGAACAGGAACGGCGGCGCCGGAATGAAGAACGGCAGGCTCACGGACGCGCCGTACCTCCGCGCGGTGAAGTAGTGACCGAACTCGTGAACGACCAGGATGCCCAGCAGTGTCGCCGCGAACGGCACGCCGCTCAGCACCCACGCGAGATCGTCCGGGGAGCGTCGAAACGCGTCGAACGTCGGCGAGCCCGAGAACGACGTCCCGGCAAGCAGCGTGGTGAGGCAAGTGAGCAGGAACAGCGCGACGTTCACGACCGGTCGCGACGGCGCCGGTCGGCCCACGGCGAGTGCGACGTGGCCGTTGGCGCTGACGTCACGGTCGGCGACGACGCTGTCGAGCCCCTCGGCGGGCGGGGGTCGCCGGGCCGGCCACAAGCGCATGACGTCAGCCTATCACGCGGATCGCGGTCACCAGCCGGCCAGCCGCGCGACGATCGGCCGGACGCACGCAAGGCCGCCTTCGAGGTAGACCGCGCCGAGCACCGCCTCCAGCGTGGTGGCCAGGATCGATTCGCGCTCGCGGCCGCCGCTCAGGTCCTCGCCACGGCCGAGCCGCACGAGCGCGCCCAGCTCGAGCGCCGCCGCCCAGCGCGCCAGGTTCGCGCCGGTCACGACGGCGGCCCGGGCCGGGGTGAGAACGCCGACCGGCGCTTCGGGCGACTCCGCCAGGAGCCGCTCGGCGACGATCAGTCCGAGGGCGGCATCGCCCACGAAGGCCAGCGGCTCCTGGTCGGGCTCGGGCGGATGCTCGTGAGCGTACGACGCATGCGTCAGCGCGCGCGCCAGCAGACGTGCGTCGGCGAAGCGATGCCCGAGCGTCGCCTCGAGCGCGCGGAGCCGCCCGGCGTTCACCGCGCCGTCAGGCGCGGTACTTGCGGAAGACGAGCGTCGCGTTGGTGCCGCCGAAGCCGAAGGCGTTCGACAGCGCCAGCTCGACATCCTGCTTGCGCGCCTGGTTCGGGATGTAGTCCAGATCGCAGTCCGGATCGGGCGTCTCGTAGTTGATGGTCGGCGGCAGGATGCCGTGGTGCAGGGCCAGCACGCTGGCGATGGCCTCGATGCCGCCGGCGGCACCGAGCAGATGGCCCGTCATCGACTTCGTCGACGACACCGCCACCTTGCGCGCGTGCTCACCGAACACCCGCTTGATGGCGAGCGTCTCGAACTTGTCGTTGTACGGCGTCGACGTCCCGTGCGCGTTGATGTAGCCGATCTCGCCGGGCGTGAGCTTCGCATCCGCCAGTGCGCCGGACATCGCGCGGGCCGCGCCGTCCCCCTCGGGGTCGGGCGCCGTCATGTGGTGGGCGTCGCCCGTCATGCCGTAGCCGATCACTTCCGCGTAGATCCGCGCGTCCCGACGCCGGGCATGCTCCAGCGACTCGAGCACCAGCACGCCGCCTCCCTCGCCGCACACGAAGCCGTCGCGGCCGGCGTCGAACGGGCGCGACGCCTTCTGCGGCTCGTCGTTGCGCGTGGACATCGCCTTCATCGCGGAGAAGCCGGCGATGGTGAGCGGTACGATGATCGCTTCCGCCCCACCCGCGATCATCGCGTCGGCCGCCCCGCGCTGGATCAGCTTGAAGGCGTCGCCGATCGCATGGTTGCCGGTCGCGCACGCCGTGACCACCGACGAGTTCGGGCCCTTGGCGTGGAAGCGCATGGAGACGAGACCGGAGGCCATGTTGATGATGAGCATGGGCACGAAGAACGGCGAGACGCGATCCGGCCCCTTGTCGAGGATCGTCTTGTGGTTCTCGAGCAGCGTGGTGATGCCGCCGATGCCGGAGCCGATGAGGGTCCCGAAGCGGGTGGCGTCGACCTTGCCGGTGTCGAGGCCGGAGTCCTCGACGGCCATGACCGCGCAGGCGATGGCGTACTTCAGATACGGATCGAGGCGGCGCGCTTCCTTCTTGTCGACGTACTTCAACTCGTCGAAGTTCCGCACCTCGCCCGCGATCCGCGTGGGGAACTGGAACTCGCCGCTCGGGGTCTTGGCCTCGGCGTCGAATTTCGTGATGGGACCGACGCCGGACTTGCCCTGCGTGAGAGCCGACCAGAAATCCTCGACGGTGTTGCCGACCGGGGTCAGCGCTCCGAGCCCGGTCACGACGACGCGCGGAGTCTCCACGATACGCCTACGAGTTGTCCTTGATGTACTGGATCGCGTCGCCGACGGTCACGATCTTCTCGGCGTCTTCGTCCGGGATCTGGATGTCGAAGTTCTCCTCCAGGGCCATGACGAGCTCGACGGTGTCGAGGGAGTCGGCGCCCAGGTCCTCGATGAACTTCGCATTCGGATTGACGTCGTCTTCTTCGACGCCGAGCTGCTCGATGATGATCTCCTTCACCTTCTCCTCGACTGACTTCGCCATGAACCCTTCACCTCCGGAGAGAGAATTGGAACGGCGTCGCTCACATATAGAGGCCGCCGTTGACGTGGAAGACCTGGCCCGTCACGTAGGCCGCCCCGTCTCCGGCGAGGAATCCTACCATTTCCGCCACTTCACGGGCGGTACCGATGCGCTTGAGCGGAACCTGCGCGAGGAGCGCGTCGCGCGCCTCCGTCGGCAGGGCGGCCGCCATGTCGGTGTCGATGAGGCCGGGCGCCACCGCGTTGACGAGGATGCCCCAGTGCGCGAGCTCGCGCGCGCTGGCCTTGGTCAGCCCGATCAGGCCCGCCTTCGCCGCCGAGTAGTTGGCCTGCCCCGCGTTGCCCATGGCGCCCGCCGTCGACGCGATGTTGACGATGCGGCCACCGGCCTTCAGCCGAACCATCGCCTTCGACGCCGCGCGCGTCATGAGGAACGCCCCGCGAAGGTTGACGTCCATCACCCGGTCCCAGTCGTCGTCCTTCATCCTCACGAGCAGACCGTCGCGGGTGATTCCGGCGTTGTTGACCAGGATGTCGAGGCGGGCGAAGCGCTCACGGGTGGTGTCCACGAGCCGGTCCGCATCCTCGCGCTTGGCGGCGTCCGCCGCCACGCCGAGCACGGGCGCGCCCTGCGCTTCGAGCTCCTTGACGGCCGCCTGCAGCCGGTCGGTGTCCCGGCCCGACACGACCACGCTGGCACCGTGCTCGGCCAGCCACCCCGCGATGGCCAGACCAATCCCGCGGCTGCCGCCGGTCACCACGGCCACCTTGCCGGCGAGCATGCTCACGCCGTCACCGCCGCCAGCGTCTTTTCGAGACTGGCCGGATCGTCCACCGACAGCGCCTTCACGCCGTCGGCGATGCGCTTCGTCAGCGCGGTCAGCACGCGTCCGGGTCCGACCTCCACGAGCGCCGTCGCGCCCTCGGCCGCGAGGCGCTGCACGCACTCCGTCCAGCGGACGGGACTCGCGACCTGCGAGAGCAGGAGCGGGACGACGTCGACGGCCGCGCGCGTCACGCCGGCGTCGACGTTGCGGACGACCGGGATCGTCGGATCGGCGACCGGCACCCGCGCGAGCTCGCTGGCCAGCCGCTCGGCGGCCGGCTCCATCAGCGCGCAGTGAAAGGGCGCGCTCACCGGCAGCAGCACGCTCTTCTTGCCGCCTCGCTCGCCGGCCAGGGCCACCGCACGCTCGACGGCGGCCTTGTGGCCGGCGATGACGATCTGGGCCGCGGAGTTGACGTTGGCGACCCCCACCACCTCGCCCTGGGCGGCCTCGCGACAGAGCGCCTCCACCGCGTCGACGGCGAGTCCCATCACGGCCGCCATGGCGCCGGTGCCCACGGGCACCGCCTGCTGCATGAACTCGCCGCGCTTGCGCACGACGCGCACGGCGTCGCCCAGACGCAGCGCGCCGGCGACGACGAGTGCCGAGTACTCGCCGAGGCTGTGCCCGGCCGCCAGCGTGGGTCGGAGGCCCCGCTCGGCGCAGGCGGCCGCCGCCGCCACGCTCGCGATGAGAATCGCGGGCTGGGTGTTGGTCGTCAGCGCGAGCTCGCTCTCGGGGCCCTCGAACATCACCCGCGTGAGATCGAGCCCGAGGGCGTGGTTGGCCTCCTCGAAGACCTTGCGGGCGGCCGGCGACGCGTCGTGAAACGCCTTGCCCATGCCGACGGTCTGCGAGCCCTGCCCCGGAAAGATGAAGGCGAGCATCGCTTACCAGCGCATGAGGGCGGCACCCCACGCGAATCCGCCGCCGAATGCCGCCAGCAGCACGAGGTCGCCGCGCTTGAGACGACCGGAGGAGACCGCCTCTTCGAGGGCCACGTACACCGAGGCGGCGCCGGTGTTGCCGTAGCGGTCCACATTGACGAAGACGCGCTCCATCGGCAGGTCCACGCGCCTGGCGGCCGCCTCGATGATGCGGAGATTGGCCTGGTGCGGGATGAACAGATCCACGTCCTTGGCCGTGAGGCCGTTGCGCTCGAGAATCCGCGCCGTGCACTCGGTGAACATCCGCACCGCCACCTTGAACACCTCGCCGCCCTTCATCTTGGCGTAGTGCATCCGCGCGTCGACCGACTCGCGGGTGGCGGGGTTGCGCGAGCCGCCGCCCGGCATGTAGAGGAGCTCCCAGTACCGGCCGTCGGAGTAGAGATCGAAGTCGATGAGGCCGCGGTCGTCGGTGGACGGCGCCAGCACGGCGGCGCCGGCGGCGTCGGCCAGGAGCACGCAGGTCCCGCGATCGGTGAAGTCCGTGATGCGCGACAGCGTCTCGGCGCCGACGCAGAGCACCCGCTCGTACTTGCCCGTCTGGATGAACTGGGCGCCGATCGAGAGGCTGTAGATCGACGCCGCGCAGGCGGCGAGCATGTCGACGGAGCCCACGCGCCGGCAGCCCAGCCGCTGCTGCAGGATGTTGCCCACCGTCGGGAAGTACATGTCGGGCGTGGTGGTGCCGACGGCGATGAAATCGATGTCCTCGGGCACGAGGTTGGCGCGCTCGATGGCCTGCTGGGCGGCCCGCACGGCCAGGTCGGAGGTGGCCTCGCCGTCGTCGGCGATGTGCCGCTGGCGGATGCCGCTGCGCTGCACGATCCACTCGTCGCTGGTGTCGACGATCTTCTCGAGATCCGCGTTCGTGAGGATCCGCTTGGGCGCGTACGAGCCGACGCCGATGATCCTGGCCCGCGTCATTCGCGGCCTCCCTCCCGGCCCCCGCGCGCCACTTCCGCCTCCAGGGCGGCCTTGATGTGCTCGTTGAGTCCGGCCTTCGCCCACTCCCCGGCCACCCGGACCGCGTTCTTGATCGCCTTCACCGGCGAGGCCCCGTGACAGATGATGCCGGCGCCGTCGATGCCGAGCAGCGGGGCGCCGCCCATCTCCGTGTAGTCGACGCGCTTGCGGAAGCGCCCGAAGGCCGGCATGGCGAGGGCGGCCCCGAGCTTCGAGCGGACGTCCCGCGTGAGCTCTTCCTTGATCATGGCGCCCAGCATCTCGGCCAGGCTCTCGGAGATCTTCAGCGCCACGTTGCCGGTGAAGCCGTCGGTGACGACGACGTCGCAGGAGCCGTTGTAGATGTCCCGGCCCTCGACGTTGCCGACGAAATTCAGCGACGACTCCTTGAGCTGGTCGTACGCCTCCTTGGTGAGGTCGTTCCCCTTGCCTTCTTCCTCGCCGACGGACAGCAGCCCGACGCGCGGCCGCTCGACCCCCAGGATGCCGCGCGCGTACACGTGACCCATCAGCGCGTACTGGAACAGATGCCACGGCTTCGGGACGACGTTGGCGCCGACGTCGAGCAGGACGGTGTAGCGCTTGAGGCTCGGCAGCACGGCCGCGATGGCGGGGCGGTCGATCCCGCGCAGGACGCCGATGACGAACATCGCGATGGCCATGGCGGCCCCGGTGTTGCCGGCGGAGATGAACGCGGAGGCGTGGCCGTCGCGGACCAGCTCGGCCGCGATCCGCAGCGACGAGTCGCGCTTGCGTCGCAGCGCCACCGACGGCGTCTCCGCCATGCCGACCACCTGCGAGGCGTGACGGATCTCGATGTCGAGCCGACCGGCGTCCAGCCGGGCCACCTCGCGCTCG
Source organism: Candidatus Rokuibacteriota bacterium (assembly GCA_044869815.1). GTDB lineage: Bacteria > Methylomirabilota > Methylomirabilia > Rokubacteriales > CSP1-6 > AR12. The sequence continues at coordinate 29,107 of JBIOXS010000090.1, forward strand.
ATGGCATCGCGGTCCCCGACCAGGATGATCGAGGCGCCGAACTCGCGGACGGCCGTCGCCGCGCCCTCGACGACCACGGCAGGGCCGTGATCGCCCCCCATGGCGTCGACTGCGATCTTCAGCTAGCTACCTTCGGTCGCGATGATCTCGCGACCCTTGTAGTACCCACAATGCGGGCACACGCGGTGCGGGAGCTTCGCCTCGCGACACTGCGGGCACACGGCGCGCGTCGGGTCATCGAGCTTGTAGTGCGTCCGGCGCTTGCGCCCGCGCGTCTTCGAGTGGCGTCGTTTCGGCAGCGGCATGGCAGTCTTCCTCCGGAGATCAGTTGCGCAGGCGGGAGGCCAGGTCGCGGAGCGCGGCCAGACGCGGGTCGGGCGCGCGGTCCGCACACGAGCACTGCACGAGGTTGCGGTTGCCGCCGCACGCGGGGCACAGGCCCCGACAGTCGTCACGACAGAGCGGCTTCATCGGCAGGGCAAGCGTGGTTTCCGTCTCCACCACGCGGTCGAGGTCGAGCAGGTCGTTCTCGTAGAAGTCCACGTCGAGATCATTGGCACCGAGCTCGACGGTGTCGGCGGTGGCCGGACGAGGCACCAGGCGTACGTCGACGGGAGCCTCCACGCGGGCGGGAAACGGCTCGAGACAGCGGCCGCACGTCTGCGGGACGACGGCGCCGAGGCGACCGTGCACGAACACGTCGGTGCCGTCGGGATCGATCTGGAGCGACACCGTTTCGAGGCGCCACGAGGGATCGCTGAACGCCCGCTCGAGCGCGCTCGGGTCGGTGACGCTGAGCCCCTGCTCCTCGAGGTCGGAGACCTTGATCATCATCGTCATGAACCCGCGTAAGTCTCTGTCGTTGAAGAATTTTTCTTATTAACCGGCCCAGTATATCGACGGGGGTACGGTGAGTCAAGGCGTTTGACCGTCCGGAACGGCTCTGCTACGCTTTTTTCGTCGCTTGGCCCTTCACCGACCTCGCAGGAAATGGGGGATCCGCCGTGTCGAATGTCTTCAAGACGGGATTGCTCCTCGCGGTCCTCACCGCGATGCTCGTGCTCGCCGGCGGCGCGATCGGCGGCCAGCGCGGGATGGTGATGGCATTCTTCTTCGCGCTGGTCATGAATTTCTTCAGCTACTGGTTCTCCGACAAGATCGTGCTCGCCATGTACGGCGCCAAGCCCGTCGATGAGGCACAGGCGCCCCAGCTCCATGCGATGGTGCGCCGGCTCGCGCAGCGCGCGCAGCTGCCGATGCCGAAGGTCTACATCATTGCGAACGACACCCCGAATGCCTTCGCGACCGGTCGCAATCCGCAGCACGCCGCGGTGGCCGTGACCGAGGGCATCATGCGGATCCTCGACGACGAGGAGCTCGAGGGGGTGCTCGCCCACGAGCTGTCGCACGTGAAGAACCGCGACGTCCTCATCTCGACCATTGCGGCCACGCTCGCCGGCGCCATCACGTACCTCGCCCACATGGCGCAGTGGGGCGCGATCTTCGGCGGGCGCTCGCACGACGACGAGGAGGGGGGCAGCAATCCGCTGGTGATGATGCTGTTCGCCATCCTCGCCCCGCTGGCGGCCATGCTGGTGCAGTTCGCCGTCTCGCGGGCGCGCGAGTTCCAGGCCGACGCCTCCGGCGCCCGCCTGGCCGGCCGGCCGTGGCCGCTGGCCAAGGCGCTCGAAAAGCTCGAGGTGGCCGCTCACATGCGCCCGATGGAAGCCAACCCGGCTACCGCGCACCTGTTCATCGTCAATCCGCTCACGGGCCAGAACCTCATGCGACTGTTCTCGACGCACCCATCGACGGAGGAGCGTATCGCGCGCCTCCGCTCGATGCGGCTGTCCTGATCGGACTCGCGAGCGTGACGGGCCCTCGCCCGTCACGCCCCCTCATCGCGCTCACTCGGCTGGCGGATCGTCCACCTCGTGCCCGGCGCGTTTGAGAGCGCGGCGCTCGGCGGCGTCCTGATGTGGGCCGTCGATTTCTCACCGCCGGCGAGCGGACTTCCGGCGGCGCTTCCTTGACCGCCTCCGGAGGGCAAGCGAGAATGAGTCGGTTCAACACATGACAGCGGACTGTGTCATTCGTCTTCGCGACGTGCGCAAGGTCTTCGGCCCCCACGCGGTGCTCGAGAGCGTGAGCCTGGAGGTGCGGCGGGGCGAGGCGGTCGCGCTGCTCGGCGGCAACGGTGCCGGGAAAACGACCCTGCTCAAGATCGTCGCCACCGTGCTGCGGCCCACGGCGGGGCTGGTCAGCGTCGGCGATCGCGATGCCGTGCGCGACGCCGAGGGGGTGCGCCGCCAGATCGGCTTCGCCGGGCACGGCGCGTGGGTCTACGACGATCTCACCGCCACCGAGAACCTGCGCTTCTGGGCGACGCTCGGCGGCCGCGCGGCGTCGGACGCCGAGCTCGCGGCGGCGCTCGCCGCCGTCGACCTCGACCGCGTCGGCGCCGCACGCGTGCGCACGTTCTCGGCGGGCATGAAGCGGCGGCTGTCGCTCGCGCGTCTGACCCTCTTCCAGCCGGCCGTGCTCCTGCTCGACGAGCCGTTCGGCGGACTCGATCAGCGCGCGAAGAAATGGCTCGAAGGTCAGCTGGAAGCCTTCAAGGGCCGGGGCGGCGCCGTGCTGATGGCGACGCATTCCTTCGGTCGTGAGCTCGGCGTCGCGGATCGCCTGGCCATCCTCGCCGGCGGCCGCATCGCGCTCGACACGCCTCGCGACGGTCTGGATCCCGACGACCTCCAGCGCCTCTACGCCGCCCACGCGGAGGACAGCGCGTGAGCTTCGCGCGGCGCGCGCTGGTGGTGGCCTGGAAGGATCTGCTGGTCGAGCGGCGGGCGAAGGAGACGGTCAACGCCCTGCTCTTCTTCTCGCTGCTGCTGCTGTTCGTCTTCCAGTTCGCGCTGGGCCCGGACCGCGAGCGGTTGGCCGGCGTGCTGCCCGGCGTGCTGTGGCTCGGCTTCATCCTGAGCGCGCTGCTGGCCCTCGGCCGCACGTTTCTCCTGGAGCGCGAGCACGAGTGCTGGGAAGGCCTGCTGCTCGCGCCCGGCGACAAGTCGGCGATCTATCTCGGCAAGCTCGGAGCGACCCTGACCTTGATGGCCGTCGTCGAGGCGCTCGTGCTGGCGCTGTTCGCGATCTTCTTCGACATCGATCTCGGGCGTGCGTTTCCCGGCCTCGCGTTGGTGGTGGCCCTCGGCACGGTCGGTCTCGGCGCCGTCGGCACGCTCTTCGCGGCGATGACCGCGCACGTCCGCGCGCGTGAGGTGCTGTTTCCGGTCCTCCTGCTGCCGGTGCAGATCCCCGTCCTGCTGGCCACCGTGAAGGCCACCGAAGCGCTGCTCCTCGGCGAGCCGCTGGGCGCCGTCGCGCACTGGGTGAAGCTGCTGGTGGCGGCCGACGTCGTCTACGTCGTGGTCGGGCTGCTGACGTTCGACGTCGTGCTCGAGGGCTGAGCGGCCATGGTGCGCGCGCTCGGCTGGCTCTCCGCGATCGCCCTCGCGCTCGGTGTCGTCATGGCGTTCGGCGTGGCGCCGCGGGAGAGCTCGCAGGGCAACGTGCAGCGCATCATGTATGTGCATCCGCCCCTGGCGTGGGTGGCGTACGTCGCCTTCACCGTGGTGGCGGTCGCCTCGGTCGTGTACCTGGTACGCCGCCGGCCGGCCGCCGATCGGCTCGCGCACGCCTCGGCCGAGGTCGGCGTCCTCTTCACCGGTCTGGCCATCGCCACCGGGTCGATCTGGGGCAAGCCGACGTGGGGCACGTGGTGGACGTGGGATGCCCGCCTCACCAGCGTGGCGATCCTCTTCGTGATGTACGTCGGCTACCTGCTGCTGCGCGGCACCATCGAGGACGGTGACCGCGCGGCGCGCTACTGCGCCGTGCTCGGAATCGTCGCCGCCCTCGACATGCCGCTCGTCCATTTCTCCGTCTACTGGTGGCGCACGCTCCATCAGCCGCCGTCGCTGATGAAGGCGGGCGGCTTCAGCGGCTCGCCGGCGATTCTGTGGCCACTCCTCGTCAACGTCGGCGCCTTCACGCTGCTCTACGCGTATCTCGTCGCCAAGCGCGCCCGCCTGCTGCGCGCCGAACGCGGGGCGCTCGCCTGATGCCCGACAACTGGGGCTTCGTGGCCGCCGCCTACGCCGTCACCACTGTCGTCCTCGGCCTCTACTGGCGCCACCTGGTGCGAAAGGAACGGCGGCTGCTGAACACGACGCCTTCGACCACGTCGAGCGGGGAGCGGAGCCGGGAACCATCTCGAGCAGGCCACCCACGCAGCGAGCCGTCCTCGCGCCACTCGCTCCAGTGAAGCCGAAGTTTCTCGTCGGCGCCCTCGTGATCGTCGCCGCCCTCGCCTACATGATCTACGCCGGCGTGAGTCAGTCGGTCGTCTACTTCGTCACGCCTTCGGAGCTGAGCGGCGCGCCCGTGGCCGGCAAGGCGTATCGGCTCGGCGGGATGGTGCTGCCGGGCTCGGTCAAGTGGGAGCCGCGGACGCTCGACCTCACCTTCACCCTGTCCGACGGCAAGCAGACCATTCCGGTGCGGCACCGGGGCACGCCGCCGGATCTGTTCGGGGAAGGACGCGGCGCCGTCGTCGAGGGCTCCTGGGCCGCCGCGGGCTACTTCAAGTCGAGCTACATCATGGCCAAGCACTCGGAGGAGTACACGGCCCCCCACGATGGCAACGCGGCCGGCTACAAGGAGCTGCTGCGGACGCTCCAGGGGGCTCCCCGGTGATCCCCGAGCTCGGCGCCGGCGCCCTCGCCGTCGCGCTGGTGCTGGCGCTGCTCGGCGCCGCGGCGGCGGCGGCCGGCGGGCGTACCGGCCGGGCTGCCCTCGTCGAGACCGCACAACACGCGGCGCTGGTCGTCGCCGCCATCCTCACCGGCTGCCTCGCCCTCCTCGCGTACGCGTTCCTGACGTTCGATTTCTCGGTGCGGTACGTCGCCATGAACACGAATCTCGGGACCCCGTTCTACTACCGCATCACGGCCGTGTGGGGCGCGCTCGAGGGCTCGATCATGCTGTGGGCGTGGATGCTGGCGATGTACACGCTGCTGGTGATGCTCCGCCATCGGCGCAATGCCCGCGAGCTCTATCCGTGGGTGCTGACGGTCATGCTGGGCGTGCTCGCGTTCTTCCTCCTCGTCATGACGGTCCCGGCGCCCGTGTTCCAGCGGCTCGCCCCGGTGCCCGCCAACGGCCGCGGGCTCAATCCGCTGCTCGAGGACTCGGGGATGATCACGCATCCGGTCGCCCTCTATCTGGGGTTCACGGGCTTCACGGTGCCCTTTGCATTCGCGCTGGCCGCGCTCGTCACCGGCCGGGTGACCGACTTCTGGATCACCGCCACGCGGCGGTGGACGATCGCCGCCTGGTATTTCCTGTCGCTCGGGCTGCTGATCGGCGGGTGGTGGAGCTATCACGTCCTCGGCTGGGGCGGCTACTGGGCGTGGGATCCCGTCGAGAACGCGGCGTTCATGCCGTGGCTCACCGGCACCGCGTTCCTGCATTCGGTCATGATCCAGGAGCGCCGGCGCATGCTGCGGCTCTGGAACCTGGCCCTCGTCATCCTGACCTTCGCGCTCACGCTCTTCGGGACCTTTCTCACGCGCTCGGGCGTGATCGCCTCTGTCCACGCCTTCACCCAGGGCTCGATCGGCGTCTTCTTCCTCGCCTTCCTGTCTCTGGTGGTGCTGCTGGCCCTCGGCCTCCTGGCATGGCGCTGGGATACGCTCGGGGCCCAGGGCGAGCTCGACTCCGTCATCTCGCGCGAGTCGGCGTTCCTGCTCAACAACGTGCTGCTGGTGGCGGCGACGTTCACCGTCTTCTTCGGCACGATCTTTCCACTCGTGTCCGAGGCGCTGCGCGGCGTCAAGGTCAGCGTGGGCATGCCGTTCTTCAACCAGGTGAACGTGCCGCTCTTCCTCGGGCTGATCTTCCTGATGGGCGTCGGACCGCTCATCGCGTGGCGCCGCGCCTCGCTCGAGAATCTCAAGCGGAACTTCCTCGGGCCGGCCATCATCGGCATCGTGGCGGCGGCCGTGGTCTGGGCACTGGGCGTGCGCTCGACCCTCGCCGTGCTGTCGATGACGCTGGCCGCCTTCGTGATGGCCACCATCACCGTCGACGTCGCGCGCGCCACCCGCGCCCGCGTGCGGATGGGCGAGGCGATCCCGCGGGCCCTCGGCGGCCTGCTCCTGCGCCACCACCGCCGTTACGGTGGCTTCATCGTGCACCTCGGCATCCTGGTCATCGCCCTCGGCGTGACGGGCTCACAGGCGTGGTCGGTGCAGACGGAGACGACGCTACGCCGCGGCGAGCACGCCGAGCTCGCCGGTTACCGCGTCCGCTTCGACGGACTGGCCGCCAGCGAGGAATCGAATCACTTCAAGGTTACCGGCACCTTCACCGTGGACGGCCGCCACGCCGGCGGCACCGTGCTGCTGCCGGCCAAGAAGTTCTATCCGCAGGAGCAGTCGCCGATCGCGTATGTCGATTACCGGCTCGGGCTGCTCGAGGATCTCTACGTCGTGCTCGGCGACTTCGCGCGCGACGGCTCGCAGGCCACCATCAAGCTGCAGGTGAACCGCCTCGTGAGCTGGATCTGGATCGGCGGTCTGGTGCTGACGCTCGGCGCCGCCCTCGCCGTCGCGCCCGAGCGGCGGAAAGCCGCGTGACGCGCCGCTGGCGCTGGCTTCTGCCGGTGGCGGCGCTGCCGGTGCTCGCGCTGCTCGCGTATGGGTTCGTCCTGGACCCGCGCAGCATTCCGTCGCCGCTCGTCGGGCGGCCGGCCGCCGCCTTCACGCTGACCACGTTCGACGGCGCTCCGGTGACGCTGGAGGCGCTGCGCGGCAAGGTCGTCGTCGTGAACTTCTGGGCCTCATGGTGCAACCCCGCCTGCTACGACGAAGCGCCGGTGCTCGAGCGCGCGTGGCGGACGTACCGTGACCGTGGCGTGGTCGTGGTCGGCGTCGACATGCAGGACACGGCCGAGGCCGCGCGGGAGTTCATCCGCCGATTCGAGCTGACGTTCCCGAACGCGCCCGATCACGGCGGCAAGGTGGCCGTCGAGTACGGCGTGTACGGCGTGCCCGAGACGTTCTTCGTGGACCGCGCCGGCACGATCCGCGTCAAGCACGTCGGCGCCGTCACCGAGGACGTGATCCGTGGCGCCCTCGAGCGGCTGCTCTGAGGTGCGAACCCCGTCAGGCTCGGCCGTCGGGCACCGGGGCCACGACGTCGTCGGCGCAGCGCTTCAGCAGGGTGGCGACGCGGCGGCGGGCGTCACCCCACCGCTCGGCGGCCTCGACGTCACCGCGCGTCAGCTCGCAATCGGCGACCACGCCCGTCGTTCCTGCGAGGCGCACACGATAGCGGTCGCCCCCCTGCTCCTCCTCGATACCGACGACGGTGGCATTTGGCTCGAGCTTCGTCACCAGATCGCGCAGAAACGTGCCGGCCTCCATGGTCGCCTCCCTGAAAACGAGCGTGCGATCGCCGGTGAGGCTGCAACGCGGGTGCCACCGAGGCGGCGGCGCGGAGGGCTCGCGGCGGTGATGATAGGCATCGTGCTGGTTGCCACGGTCGCCGGGGCGCAGCCGCCGGCCCAGCCGGTGTCAGATGCGACGGCGTATCAGATCGCCTCCGAGCTGCGCTGCGTGGTCTGCCAGAACCTCTCGGTCGCCGACTCGCCGTCGGAGATGGCGGCGCAGATGCGCGCGATCGTGCGCGAGCGGCTCGCCGCCGGCGACAGCCCGGAGCAGGTGCGCGAGTACTTCGTCGCGCGTTACGGTGAGTGGATCCTCCTGGCGCCACGCCGCCGCGGCTTCAACCTGCTGGTCTGGGGATTCCCGATCGCCGCCGTGGCCGTCGGCCTCGTGGCCGTCGCCGCGTTGCTGCGCCGCTGGACACGACGTCCGGTAGGAGCACCGGTGCACATCGACCCCGCCATGCGCGAGCGCATCCGGCGCGAGCTGGAGCGCGGCCCGTGACGGGGGCACTCATCACCGTCGTCGTCCTCGGCGTGCCGGCGCTGGCGTTCACGCTGTGGCCGCTCCTGCGGCGTCGCGGCGGTGGCGCACTGCTGGCGCTGCCGCCCGACGAGCGGGAGCAGTGGCTCGAGGCCAAGGATGCCGCCCTCCGTGCGCTGCGCGAGCTCGCGTTCGAGCACGATGCCGGCCACATCTCCGACGCCGACTACGCCGACCTTCGCGCGCGCTACGAGAGCGACGCGGCCGCCGCGCTCACGGCGCTCGACCGCCTCGGCGTCGCGCCAACGCCGGCGCCGGCGGCCCCCCCGGAGACCGGCACCGTCGCGCGCGGCTGGCGCCATCCGGTTGCGCTCGCCGCCAGCGGAGTCGGCCTGCTCGTGTTCGGCGTGCTGCTCGGCGTCGCCATCGTCCGCTACACCGAGCCGGAACCGACGGCGGCGACGGCGCCCGTCATGCCATCGGTGGCCGCGGCCCCGGAGGCGCCCGCCGCCGGCGCGGCTCCACGGCCCGTCGCGCCGGAAGTGATGCGCGGCATGCTGCAGGCCGCGCGTGGCTCGCTGTCGGAAGGACGGTACTCGGAGGCGATCGCGGCCTACCAGGCGGTGCTCAAGCGCGATCCGAAGAACGTCGACGCCATGACGCATCTCGGTCTCATCGTCGCCATCGGCGGCCACGCCGACAGCGCCCTCGAGACGTTCGACAAGGCGCTGGCGATCGATCCCGACTATGCGCCGGCGCTGCTCTACCGCGGGCAGGTGCTCTACGAAGCCAAGAAGGACGTCGCCGGCGCCGTGAGCGCCTGGGAGCGGTTCATCAAGGTGGCGCCGAGCGCTGCGGATCGCGAGCGCGTCAAGAAGCTCATCGCCGAGGCGAAGGCGGAGTCTCGCGGCCGATAGGCGCGACCGCCACCGACCGGGTGGGTTTTCTTGACCGAGAGCGGGATGGCGAGCACGGACTCGCCCTTGTAGACGATCACCGGAAACGTCCACACCACGTTGATCTTGAGCATGCGATCGGCCGACACCACGCTGACCTCGCGCTCGTCGATCGGCACGCCGGCCTCGTTCGCCTCGCGCAGGATCCGGGTCTTCACGTCGCCGAGCGTGGCGAGCTCGCGGAGGTTGCGCGGCTCGAGCGTCTCGTCGATGACGCTGTGGATCTGGAACCACTGATAGACGGACATCATGCCGGCGTAAGCCACGTAGCAGCACGCCACCGCCACCAACCCCCAAAAGAAGACCCTCATCGTGTCCCCCTCATCGGTCGGTCGGTCGATAGACCCAGATCTTGGCCGCGGCCGGCAGGCCGAGCGCGATCGGCGGTCCGTCGTCGCCGGCCGCGGTGACGGTGCCGGCCCACGGCGCGACTTCGACGATCCTCAGCCGGCGGCCCGGCCGCACGTCGTTGCGCCACAGATACTCGAGCAGCTTCTTGTCGGCTTCGGCCTCCTCGGTGATGCGCTCCACGACGACGGTCACGCCCTCCTTGGCCTGGTTCATCGGAAAGAGCTCCACGCGCGGCGGCCGCGGCATCCCGGGAATCGGGTTGCCGTGCGGACACGTGCTCGGCATGCCGAGCATCTCCGCCAGGCGGTCCTCGACGCGGGGCGACAGCGCGTGCTCGAGGCGATGGGCCTCCTCGTGCGCCTCCGTCCAGTCGAGACCGAGCGTGTCGGTGAGCCATCGCTCCAGCAGCCGGTGACGGCGCGCCATCACCTCGGCGATTTGATGCCCTTTCGGGGTGAGCATCAGCTCCTTGCGCGGACCGACCTTCACATATCCCCCCCGGGCGATCCGCTGCACGGCCTCGGTCACCGCAGGCGCGGAGACCGCCATGTGCTTGGCGAGCCGCGCGCCGATCACCGGCTTGCCGCTTCCCGCCAGATCGTAGATGGCCGCGAGGTAATCCTGGACGGAGGCCGTCGTCGCCGCCGCACGCTTCGGGTTGGCGACGTTCTTCGATGACGCGCGTCGCATCTCACTGGACTATACCCGAGAACACCTGAAAGACCGCAGTGTTATGCTGTGCCGCATGACGCGCGCCGACGCGTTGCAGCGCCTCACCGAGCTCCGGGAAGCGATCCACCATCACGATTACCTCTATTACGTGAAGGCTCGCCCGGAGGTCTCCGATGCCGAGTACGACGCGCTCATGCGCGAGCTCCGGGACCTCGAGGCGGCGTTCCCGGAGCTCGTGGCGCCCGATAGCCCGACCCAGCGCGTGGCCGGCCAGCCCATCGACGCGTTTCGCCCCGTCGAGCATCGTGCCGCGATGCTCTCGCTCGACAACGCGATGAAGCCCGACGATCTTCGCGAGTTCGAGGCCCGGCTGAAGCGCGCGCTGCCGGGCGCCGTCATCCGCTACGTCTGTGAGCCGAAGATCGACGGCCTCGGCATCGCGCTCGTCTACGAGCGCGGCCGCCTGGTCCGGGGCGCCACGCGCGGCGACGGGCGCGTCGGCGAGGACGTCACCGCGAACCTGCGCACGATCCGCAGCCTTCCGCTGACCCTCAAGGGCCCCCTCGCCGACCTCGCGGAGATCGAGGTCCGCGGCGAGGTCTTCATGCCGCGCGCGGCCTTCGAGCGGCTGAACCGGACGCTGGAGGGAGCGGGCGAGGCGACGTTCGCCAACCCGCGCAACGCGGCCGCCGGTGCCGTGCGCCAGAAGGACCCGGCCGTGTCGGCCCAGCGGCCGCTCGACATCGTCGTCTACCATCTCGGCCACGCGCCAGGTTTCACCATCGGCACCCACGGGGAGGCGATCGACGCGCTTCGCGACGCGGGGCTGAAGACGAACCCGCGCACGGCGCGCGCCGAGACACTCGACGACGTCCTCGGCTACTGCGCCCGCCTCGAGGCCGACCGCGATGCGCTCGGATACGACGCCGACGGCGTGGTGGTGAAGATCGACTCACTCGAGCAGCAGCGGCGGCTGGGCTCGACGGCGCATCATCCGCGCTGGGCGATCGCCTACAAGTTCACCGCCCGCCAGGCCACGACGGTCGTGCAGGCCATCGACGTCAACGTCGGCAAGACAGGCGCGCTGACCCCGGTGGCGAAGCTGACGCCGGTGCCGCTGGCGGGTGTGGTCATCAGCAACGTGAGCTTGCACAACGAGGACGAGATCCGTCGCAAGGACGTCCGCGTGGGCGATACCGTCCTCATCGAGCGCGCGGGCGACGTCATCCCGTACGTCGTGCAGGTGGTCGCCGCCAAGCGTCCGCCGGACGCCCGGCCTTATGCGTTCCCCGATCACTGTCCGGCCTGCGGCGGCGTGGCGTTCCGGCCCGAGGGAGAGGCGTACTGGCGCTGCATGAACGCCGCCTGTCCGGCGCAGCTGAAGGAGCGGCTCAAGCATTTCGGCTCGCGACGGGCGATGGACATCGAGGGGCTCGGTGAGGCCGTGATCGAGCAGCTCGTCGACCGCGGCGACGTGAAGGACTTCGCCGACCTCTACCGCCTCACGGCCGACCGTCTCGCCGAGCTCGACCGGTTCGCCGAGAAATCGGCGGAGAACCTGGCCGCCGCCATCGCCGGCTCGAAAGGTCGCGGCCTGGCCCGTCTGCTCAACGCCCTCGGCATTCGGCTGGTCGGCGAGCGAGTGGCCCGGCTGCTCGCCATGCGATTCGGCTCCATGGATCGCCTGGCCGCCGCCACCCAGCAGGACCTCGCCGGCGTGCACGGGATCGGCGACGTCATCGCCGCGTCCGTGCGGACGTTCTTCGCCGAGAGCGCCAACGTCAGCATGTTGCGCGCCCTGGGTGAGCTCGGCGTCGTTCTCACCGAGCGCGGCGCCGTCGTCGACGGTCCCCGCCCGCTCGCGGGCAAGACGTTCGTGCTGACGGGGACGCTGGCCGCCTTCACCCGCGATGCCGCGCGCGAGCGGATCGAGACGCTCGGCGGCCGCGTCACCTCTTCTGTGACGCGCAAGACCGATTACGTCGTGGTCGGCGAGGCGGCCGGAAGCAAGGCGGACGATGCACGACGGCTCGGCGTCGCCATTCTCGACGAAGCGGGGTTCCTCACCCTCACCGGCGGGTCATGATCGGGCGGCGGCTCGTGCTGGCCGTGATGCTGCTCGGCGGCTGCATCGGCGTCGAGACGTACTCGCCGGCGCCCGTCGACCAGCGCACGCCCGGACGCTGGGAGACGCTGGCACCCATGCCGACCGCGCGTCAGGAAGTCGCGGTCGCCGCCTTCGCAGGCCACGTCTGGGTGATCGGCGGTTTCAACCCGAGTGCCGAGCCGGTAACGACGGTGGAGCGTTACGACCCGGCGACCAACAGCTGGGACGCGCGCGCGCCGCTGCCGATTCCCGTCCACCACGCCGCCGCCGTGACCGTCGACGACCGGCTCTTCGTGCTCGGCGGATACACGGGCGGTCGCATCAGCTGGGCGCCGCTCGACACCGTCTGGGAGTGGACGGAAGCGCGCGGAGCCTGGGAGAAGCGCACGCCGATGCCGACGGCACGCGGCGCCCTCGCCGTGGCGGCGCTCGGCGGCCGCATTCACGCGATCGGGGGCAGCGCGGGCGATCCCCTCCGCGCCCATGAGGTCTACGACGTGGCCGCCAACCGCTGGACAGCCGCCAACGCGATGCCGACCGCGCGCGATCATCTCGCCGCCGTCGCATTCCAGGACCGCGTCTGGGCGGTCGGCGGGCGCGCGTCGTTCATGGGCGAGCAGTACGCGAACGTCGAGGTCTACGACCCGGCCACCGACAGCTGGCGGACGGGACCGCCGCTGCCACGCGGCCGCGGCGGGCTGGCGGCGGTCGCGCTGTCCGACCGGGTGCTCGTATTCGGCGGCGAGGCGCCCTTCCGCATCTTCAACGCGACGGAGATGTACGAGGCCGCGGGCAACCGCTGGATCGCGCTCGAGCCCATGCCGACGCCGCGTCACGGCATCGGCGCCGTCCTCGTCGGCGGGCGCGTGTACGTTCCCGGCGGGGGCAGCGAGCCCGGCTTCGCCGCCACCCAGGTCAACGAGGCTTACACGCCGTGAGGCGCGTACTGTCGGGGGCGCTCACGGCGCTGGCCCTCGTGGCGACGGCCGAGGCGGGTCCGACTCGCGGCGAGGCCCTGGCTGCGCTCACGGCCGCCGACGTGGAGGCACGCCGCGTCGGGGCCGCCGCCCTGCTCGAGGCCGGCACGATGACCGACGCGCCGGCGCTCGTCCGCGCGCTGCGAGACTCCGACGGCCAGGTCCGCCGCCTCGCCGAGGCAGCGCTGTGGGCAGTGTGGAGCCGCTCGGGGGACGCCGCGATCGACACCATCCTCGAGGTCGGCGTCGCCCAGATGCGCGAGGGCCGGCTGGAGGCGTCGGTGGATACCTTCAGTGAGATCATTCTCCGGCGTCCCGATTTCGCCGAGGGCTGGAACAAGCGCGCCACCGCGTATTATCTGCTGGGCGACTGGCGCCGGTCGGCCGCGGACTGCGACGAGGTGCTGCGGCGCAACCCGCAGCACTTCGGCGCCCTCAGCGGCTACGGCATGATCTGGCTCCAGCTCGACGAGCCGACGCGCGCGCTCGAGCGCTTCGAGCAGGCGCTGGCCGTGAACCCCAATCTCGAGTCCGTGCAGCGGACGATCGACGCGCTGCGCGCCCTGCTCATCAAGCAGCGACGCGAGCCGATCTGACCCGCACCAGGAGGAGCCCGCCGTGATCGACGCGTTGAAGAAGATCACCAGCCCCAGCATCGCCAACGGCATCGAGACGTTCAATGTCCGCCCGCGCAACCAGGGGCAGATGTCCTCCGAGATCCGGACGCTCTTTCCCGAGCTCGGTCCGATGGTCGGCTACGCCGTCACCGCCGTCATCCGCGCGGAGCCGGCGCCCCTGCAGGGCCATCGCGCCAGCACCTACGGCTGGTGGGACTACGTCCTCACCATCCCGGCGCCGCGCGTCATCGTGGTGCACGATCTGGACGAGCCGCGCGGCCAGGGCGCGCAGTGGGGCGAGGTACAGGCGAACATCCACAAGGCGCTCGGCTGCGTCGGTACCGTGACCGACGGCTCCGTGCGCGACCTCGACGAGGTGCGCGCGCTCGGCTTCCAGTTCGCGGCCGCTCACGTCAGCGTGTCGCACGCCTACATCCACATGGTCGATTTCGGTCTCCCCGTGAAGGTCGGCGGCTTGTGGGTCAAGCCCGGCGATCTCGTTCACGCCGATCAGCACGGCGTGGTGACCATCCCGTCCGAATGCGCGGCCAAGCTCCCCGAAGCCGTCGCCGCCGTCGAGGCCGACGAACGAAAGATCATCGCGCTCTGCCAGTCAAAAGACTTCTCCGCCGACAAGCTCAAAGATCTCTACAAGCAAATCCGCCCCGGCACGTACTAGCGCGTTTACGGAGGCATTGACTGGCGCATTACGGGGGAAAGTCTCGCGGGTTCTCGAGGCGCGCGACGGCTCCGCCGGTGCGCGCCGAACGTTGGGGGGTTTGGGGGCCCTTTCGTGGCCCCCCATGTAAATCAATCACCGCGGATCCCGTGCTTGGTGACAAGGACCTCGACGTCCGTCGAGGTCTGGCGCATCCGCTCGACGGCGCGGTCCAGGAGCTTCATCAGCTCGTCGTGCTCGTAGGCTTCGACCGCGCCCTCCTCGACCAGGAGGAAGTGGGTGGCGATACGCCCGTGGCGGATCTTGAAGCGCTGGGCTTCGCGGAACGCGTCGAAATGGCTCGTGATCCGGCAGTCCGGCAGGCGCCTCGTCAGGTGCGACGCGATGTTGGCGACCATGTCGTCGTGCATGGCCGTAGAATAGCCGACAGACGCCCCAGAGAAGGAGAGTTGGCCGTGACGGAGACCGCCTCCACCAAAGACGAGCTGCTCAACCAGGCCGCCCGGGAATACAAGGCCTTGCACGAAAGCCTGCAAGGGCTGAACGAGGCGCACATGACGGAAGTGTGGCTCGGCACCTGGTCGGTGCGGGACATCATCGCTCACATCTCGGGCTGGCACCGCGAGATGGGCCCCGCCCTGGAGCGCCTGGCCCGTGGAGAGCGCCCGATCCCGGAGGGCGTGTCCTACGACGACGTGGACGGCTGGAACGCCAGGTTCGCCGCCGCGAGGCGCGGGGACCCCGTCGCCGACGTGCTGCTCGAGTTCGACAAATCGCACGAATACTTCATGCACGTCGCCGCCGCGGTGCCGGTCGAGCGCTTCCAGCCGGGCAAGACCGCCTGGAAAGTGGTGGACAACAACAGCGCCCATCACTACCGGGAGCATGCCGAGCAGATCCGGGCCTGGCGCCGCTCGCGCGGATTCTGAGCGACCGCCCGCCTCGCCCCTCGCGCCCGCCGGCAGCGTGCCGGGCATGGACGTTGCACGAATGACCGTTCATGCGGGCCGCGCTGGCCGCCGTCGTCCTGCTCGCCTCTCAGACGGCTCCGCTCGGTGTCCTCTACGACTTCGAGTGGCGCTCGGCCGCCATGCTGTCGCGCTATGAGGGGGGCGATACCGTCACGAGTCGCGGCGAGCTCGTCGGTCGGGGCCGGCTGCGGCTCACACGCCTGTCCAACGGGCGGATGCATTTCGCGTTCTGGAGCCCGGAAGGCAACGGCCACGGCGATATCGTCGGCGAGCGGCTGCAGGCGGTCACCTTCCCGGCCCCGCTCGAGGTCGGACGGCCGGCGGCGCCGCCTCACCTGACGAGCGGTGCCTTCCGCCCGACCGGTCGCGACCCACGGCGGCCCGAGACGTTCGAGCTGGCGTGGGCGGAGGGATTCATCTGTCGCACGCCGCCCGCGACCTGCGGCAACGTCACCGCGTGGGCGCGCGAGCTGAGCGGCCGCGCGACGCTGACGCGGCCCTAAACTCCGCGCGTCGGCGAGTCGCCGCCGCCGAGCTGTCCCACCGCCTTGGCGACGCCTTCGGCCAGCTCGCCCGGCGTGAACGGCTTGAGCACGATCGTCTGCACGCCGCTCTCGTTGGCCTTGGCCATCACCTCGCGCGTGCCGTGCGCGGTGATCATGACCACGCGCATTCCGGGTCGGATCTGCCAGGCCTTCTTGATGAACTCGAGCCCGGTGAGCTCCGGCATCTTGTAGTCGACCACGAGGAGATCGGTCGGCGTGGAGCCGAGATGAGCCAGGGCGTCGGGCGCCTTCGTGAAACCGGTCACGGTGTGACCCTTGGACTGCAGCACCTGCACGCACATTCGAACGATCGACGGCTCGTCGTCGACGACGACGATGGTCACGCCTGCCCTCGCCGGTCATCCGCGCGCAGCTTGTACTCCACGGAGTCCACCAGCGCCAGCCAGGAAGCCTCGATGATGTTGTCGGCCACGCCCACCGTGCCCCACGTCTCGCGCGTGTCGCCCGACGTGATCAGCACACGGGTCTTGGCCGCAGTCCCTTTCGACTCGTCGAGAATGCGCACCTTGTAATCGAGCAGACGCATCTCCTTCAGATTGGGGTAGAACTGCTCGAGCGCCTTGCGTAGCGCATGGTCCAGCGCGTTGACGGGACCGTTGCCGGCCGCCGCCGTGTGCTCGAGGATGCCCTTCACTCGCACGCGAACGGTCGCCTCCGCCACCGGCTCGTCGTCGCCGCTCTGCTCCTCGACGATCACGCGATAGGCGTCCAGCTCGAAGTACGGGCGATGGTGGCCGAGCGCGCGCTCCATGAGGAGCTCGAAGGAGGCCTCGGCGCCCTCGAACTGGAAGCCCTCGTCCTCGAGCTGCTTGAGCCGCTCGAGGATCCGACGCGAGTCGGGGGTGTCCTGGTCGATATCGATGCCGAACTCTCGCGCCTTCCACACGATGTTGGACTTGCCGGCCAGCTCGGACACGAGCACGCGCCGGTGGTTGCCGACAAGCTGCGGGTCGATGTGCTCGTAGGTCTCGGGATGCTTGAGGACGGCCGAGACGTGCATGCCACCCTTGTGGGCGAAGGCGGAGTCGCCGACGTAGGGCTGGGCGTCCCACGGCTTGCGGTTGGCCAGCTCGGACACGAAGCGGGAGACGTCCCGCAGCTCGCGCAAATGGGCGGCGGGAATGCAGTCGATCCCCATCTTGAGCACGAGGCTGGGGATGATCGACACGAGGTTGGCGTTGCCGCAGCGTTCGCCGAAGCCGTTCATCGTTCCCTGCACCTGGCCGACACCCTCCGCCACCGCCGCCAGCGAGTTGGCCACCGCGCACTCGGCATCGTTGTGGACGTGGATGCCGAGCGGCGTGCGCACGGCCGCCTTGACCGCTCTGAGGATCTCCACGAGATCCGCGGGCAGGGTGCCGCCATTGGTGTCGCAGAGCACGAGCCAGTGCGCGCCGGCCCTCTCGGCTGCACGCAAGGTTGCCAGCGCGTATTCCCGGTTGGCGCGGAAGCCATCGAAGAAGTGCTCGGCGTCGAAGAGCACCTCCTCCATCTTCGGCCGGAGAAATGCGATGGTGTCGTGCACCATCGAAAGGTTCTCTTCGAGCGTGGTGCCGAGCGCCTCGGTGACGTGGAAGTCCCACGCCTTGCCAACGATGGTCACGACCGGCGCGCCCGCCGTGATGAGGGCCTGCATGTTGGCGTCCGACTCGGCGGTGCCGCCCGCCCGGCGCGTCATGCTGAAGGCGGCGAGCTTGGCGTGCTTGAGGGTGACGTCCTGCATTCGCGCGAAGAACCGCAGGTCCTTGGGATTGCTTCCCGGCCACCCGCCCTCGATGTAGTGAATGCCGAGGGCATCCAGGCGCGTGGCCAGCCGGACCTTGTCTTCCATCGAGAACGAGACGCCCTCGCCCTGGGTCCCATCTCGAAGGGTGGTGTCGTAAATCTTGATCAAACGACGCATTCTTCGCCTCCACCCCCGCGCCCGAGGGCCTGGTCATGATGGGCCACCGGCCCCGGAAGTGTCAAGGTTGGGTAGGCGCGTCTGACCCGGCCCGTGCTCGCAGCCGTGGCCGTCGGCGGCTAAGTACCGATCAGCGTGGCCTTGCCGCGTCGGGCATCGTCGTTGCAATCGAGGCAGACAGGAGGGTCACATGAAGCCGATCACCATCATTGGTGTGATCCTGATCGTCCTCGGGGTGGTCGCCCTCGCCTACCAGGGAATCACCTACACCACCAACGAGAAAGTCGTGGACCTCGGACCGCTCAAGGTGGAGGCGAAGCGCGAGAAAACGATCCCGCTGCCGCCGGTGCTGGGCGGCCTCGCCCTCGTGGCGGGGGTCGTCCTGGTGATCGCGGGGGCGCGTCGCTAATCGTCCAGGCGCGTCTCGAGGCGCGCCTTCACGGTCGGCCACTCGTCGTCGAGGATCGAGAAGTACACCGTGTCGCGCTGATAGCCGCGAACGTTCATGTGACGGCGCAGCGTTCCTTCCCGCACCGCCCCGAGTCGGGCGATCGCCTCCTGCGAGCGGACGTTGCGTCCATCCGTCTTCAGCGCGACCCGCACGCAGCCGAGGGTCTCGAAGCAATAGCGCAGAAAGAGGTACTTCGACTC
>JBIOXS010000091.1:0-5961 GCA_044869815.1 Candidatus Rokuibacteriota bacterium
GCAGCGTCGACGCCGAAAGAGGTGGCCGCGCAGTCGGACGTCCTCGTCACGATGCTGCCGAACTCGCCGGACGTCGAGCAGGTCGCGCTGGGCAAGGACGGCATCATCGAGGGCGCCAAGCCGGGACTGCTCTTCGTCGACATGTCGACCATCTCGCCGATCGTGTCGAAGAAGGTCGGAGCCGCCCTCGCCCCCAAGGGTGTGAGGATGCTCGATGCGCCGGTGTCGGGTGGGGAGAAGGGCGCCGTCGACGCCGCGCTGTCGATCATGGTCGGCGGCGACAAGGCCACCTTCGAGGCCGTGCTCCCGATCTTTCAGGCCATGGGCAAGACCATCACGCTGCTCGGGCCCCTTGGCATGGGCGGCTTCACCAAGCTCGCCAACCAGATCATCGTCGCCGTGAATCTCACCGCGCTGGCGGAGGCCCTGACGCTGGGCAAGAAGGCGGGGCTCGATCGCGAGCTGCTGCTGACGGCGCTCGGCGGCGGCCTCGCGGGCTCGCGGTGCCTCGAGCAGAAGAAGCCGAACTACATCGCCGGCACCTACAATCCCGGGTTCAAGATCGACCTGCACTTCAAGGACCTCGGCCTGATCATGGAATCGGCGCGCGCGCTCGGCGTGCCGCTGCCGGCCACCGCGGTGGTGCAGGAGCTCTTCAGCGCCATGCGCGTGAAGGGCCGCGGCGGCCTCGATCACTCCGGCATCATCACCCTGCTGGAAGATCTCGCAGGAGCCTCGTGAGGGCGACCGTCGATCGCGCGGGCCTGGACCCGCAGGGCCGCCTGCCGAAAGTGCAAGTCCGCCGCGTGCGCAAGGGCGATCTCTCGCGCGTGAAGGACGTGCTCGAGCACACCTTCGGGGACTTCCTCGAGCGGCAGCTCGGCACGCGGCCGCGCCAGGCGTTCGCCGGCGCCCAGTACGTGCACCACCGCTGGCTGATGGAGCCGTGGGGCTGCTACGTCGCGGAGGAGGACAACGCCAAGATCGTGGGCGCCGCCCTCGCGGTGTGCTGGGGCTCGGTCGGCCTCCTGGGGCCGGTGGCCGTGCTCACGAACTATCACAACCAGACGATCGGGCAGCAGCTCATCCGCGCCACCCAGGAGTTCTTCGACGAGAACAAGACGACGCTGCAGGGCGTGATGACGTACCCGACGAGCCCGAAGCATCTCGCGCTCTACCACAAGTTCGGATACGAGCCGAAGTACCTGACGGCGGTGATGAGCCGGACGCTCGACCGCGGCGCCCCGCGCCCCGCCACGAAGCTCGCCAGGGGGCCGCTGACCGTGCGCCGCTTCTCGACGCTCGAGGAGACGAAGAAGAAGGCCTCGCTCGCGCGCTTTCACAGGATCACCAACGGCATCTGCCGAGGCATGGACCTCGCGAAGGAAGTGGAGATCGTCGACGGTCTCGCCCTCGGCGACACCCTGCTCCTGGAGCGTGGGCGCGACCTGATCGGCTTCGCCATCGTGCACACGCCCGGCGTGAGCGAGGCGCCGACGGGCGCCCTCTACGTCAAGTACCTCGCCATCGAGCCCGCCCACAAGCGCGTGGAGCATCTGGAGCAGTTCGTGGCCGCCGTCGAGGACTTCGGCCACGACCTCGGCGTGCAGCGCGTCATCATGCCCGTGTACTTGCGCTACTGGCCCGCCTACAGCACTCTGGTGAGGTGCGGCTACCAGGCGGACTTCACGATGGTGCGCATGCAGAAGGGCAAGCAGCAGGATTACGAGGACGCGACACATCTCGTCCTCGACGACTGGCGGTGACGCTGACCCTGTTCCTGGCGACGCTCGTCGCGCTCGTGTCCGCTGATCCCGCCTCCGCCCACTCGTTGCTCCTCGGTGCCACGCCCGCGCCCGATGCCGTGGTGATGACCTCGCCGCTGCATGTCCGTCTCCGCTTCAACAACCGGATCGAGAAGAGCCTCTCGCGTGTCCGCCTCGTCGACGAGCGCGGCGCCGTCGCCGCCGCGGTGATCGATGGCCGCGACCCCGCGCCGGCCGACAGCGTGGTGGCCCGGGTTCCGCCGCTCGCGCCCGGGGCGTGGCGCGTCGAATGGCAGGTGTTCTCCACGGACGGCCACGTCGTGAGCGGCGCGTACGGATTCCGGCTGGCGCCCTGAGCCATGGCCGGCTTCGCTGACGTCCTCCTCCGCGGCCTGATCCTCGTCCTCAGCAGCATCGTCCTCGGCGGGGCGGCGTGGCTCCGGCTGGTTCTGCGAGCCGAGCCGCACGTGAAGCCCGACGGGCCCACCGTGCTCGCGCTCACCACGATCGGCGCGGCGGCCGTCGGCGTGGCCGCTGCGCAGACGGCCGTGGTCCTGGTGAGCTTCGGCGCGGTGGGCAGCGTCCAGGGCGGCGCCCTGGCGACGGAGTTCTTCACGACCACGTTCGCGCTCACGGCCACCGCGCGCGTCGTGGGGGCGCTCGGCCTGGCCCTGCTGGCGCAGCGGATGGCCGGCGGCTCCGCCGGCCGCGGCGCGTGGATGGCACTGTCGCTCGGCGCCGTGGGGCTCGTCGCCTCGTCGGCCGTGCTGAGCCACGCCGTCGCCCGCGTGGACGGGCGCCTCCTCCTGCTGGCGCTCGATGCCGCGCATCAGGTGGCGGCGGCCGTCTGGGTGGGCGGCCTCGCCCATCTGACGCTGTACGCCGCGTGGCGCCGCCGCCACGCGAGCCTGCTGCCGACGCGGCCGGAGCTCCAGCTGCACGCGGCCGGTCCGGTGGTGCGGCGCTTCTCGGCCCTGGCCTTTCGAGCGATGGCGGCCATCATCGTGGCCGGCGCGGCGTTGACGTGGATGTACGTCGGCGAGGCCTCCGCGCTCGTCGGCACCGCGTACGGCGTGATGGTCCTCAGCAAGGTCGTGCTGCTGGCCGCCGCGCTCGGTCTGGCCTTTGCGAACATGCGCACCGTGCAGCAGGCGGCGGCCGGCGAGCCGGGCACCCGGCTCTTCCGCTTCGTCGAGGTGGAGCTCGGCCTCGGCATCACCGTCCTCTTCGCCGCCGCCTCGCTGACGTCGCTGCCGCCGGCGGTCGACGTGACCACCGATCGCGCGACGGTGGGCGAGGTGGCCGCGCGGTTCGCGCCGGCGGCCCCGCGGCTCAGCAGCCCGCCCATCGCTGAGCTGCTGCGGACGGCCGACCCGCTCATGGATCGGCAGATCGCGCGCAAGCCGATCGAGCGCGCGTGGTCCGAGTACAACCATCACTGGGCGGGACTGTTCGTGGTCACCATGGGCGTGCTGGCCATGCTCGAGCGGCTCGGTGTCCGCGGCGCCCGGCACTGGCCGCTGGTCTTTCTCGGCCTGGCGACGTTTCTCTTCGTCCGCAACGATCCGCGCGCGTGGCCGCTCGGTCCGGCCGGTTTCTGGGAGAGCCTGACGCTGCCCGACGTGCTGCAGCACCGCACGTTCGTGCTGCTGATCGTCGCCTTCGCCTTCTTCGAGTGGATGGTGCGGACCGGGCGTCTGCCCACGCGCCCCTGGGCGTACGTCTTTCCGCTGCTGTGCGCGGTCGGCGGCGGCCTGCTCCTCACGCACTCGCACGCGATGTTCAACCTGAAGGAGGAGTTCCTGACCGAGGTCACCCATGCGCCGCTCGGGATTCTCGGCGCCTTCGCGGGCTGGGGGCGCTGGCTCGAGCTGCGGCTGCCCGAGACCGGCCGCTGGCCGGCGTGGACCTGGCGCGCGTGCTTCACCGCGGTCGGACTGCTCCTTCTCTTCTATCGCGAGGGCTGACGGCCGCATAATGGCGGCGATGCTGGCCGGTCGGGCGTCCGTGAAAGGGACCGCGCGCTACGTCACCCGGTTCGCCAACCGTCTGCCCGCCGATCACTTCCGGGGGTTCCACGGCGGGCTCCGCGTGTCGAGCCTCGGCATCGGCACCTATCTGGGCCGGGAGGACGACGCCACCGACCAGGCCTACGAGAAGGCCGTCACCCGCGCGCTCGAGCGCGGGATCAACGTCGTCGATACGGCCGTCAACTATCGCCACCAGCGCAGCGAGCGCGCCATCGGCCGGGCCCTCAAAGCCGGAATCGCGCGCGGCGCCTTCGCGCGGGACGAGATCCTCGTCGCCACCAAGGGCGGCTTCATTCCGTTCGACAGCGACCTGCCGGCCGATCCGCGCGGGTACTTCAGCGACACCTACGTGCGGACGGGCATCGTGAAGCCGGGGGACGTGGCGGGCGGCGCCCATTGCATGACCCCGCGCTACCTCGCCGACCAGATCGAGCGGAGCCGCGCCAACCTCGGCGTGGAGACGATCGACGTCTACTACGTGCACAATCCGGAGAGCGAGCTCGGGGAGCTCGACCGCGAGACGTTCTTGGCCCGCATGCGCGAGGCGTTCACGGCGCTCGAGCGGGCGGCCGGCGACGGTCGTATCGCCGTGTACGGCACCGCCACCTGGAACGGCTACCGGCAGGATCCCGCCGACGCCGATTACCTCTCGCTGCCGGAGCTGACGACGCTCGCCCGCCAGATCGCCGGCGATGCACATCACTTCCGCGTGATCCAGCTGCCGTACAACCTCGCCATGCCGGAGGCGTTCACGCGCGGCAATCAGCGTCTCGGCGAGGCGGTGGTGTCGACGCTCGATGCCGCCGGCAAGCTCGGTATTTACACGATGGCCTCGGCGCCGATGTATCAGGGGCGGCTCGCGCAGAACCTGCCGCCGATGGTGGCGGAGTTCCTGCCGGGTCTGGCCACCGACGCGCAGCGGGCACTCCAGTTCGTCCGCTCGACGCCCGGGATCGGCACCGCGCTGGTAGGGATGAAATCACTCGGCCACGTCGAGGAGAACGCCGCCGTGGCCGCCTCGCCGCCGGTGCCGTGGGAGCAGTTCCAGCGCCTCTTCACGGCCGCCTGAGCTTGCGGAGCCGCGTGCCCTCCGGTACGGTGTCCCCGTGATCACGCTCGAGCGCGAGCACGAGCGGGCGCTCGGCGTTCGGCCCAGCGCCTCGGCCGTGATCTTCGACCGCCGGGGGCGCCTGCTCCTGCAGCAGCGCTCCGACGGCGGTCAGTGGGGCCTGCCCGGCGGATCCGTCGAGATCGGTGAGTCGGTCGCGATGGCGGTCGTCCGCGAGGTGCGCGAGGAGACGGGACTCATCGTCGTGCCGCGCCGCCTGATCGGCGTCTACTCCGACCCGGCGCTGCAGGTCGTCCGCTACCCGGACGGCAATGTGTGGCACTACGTGAGCTGCCTCTTCGAGTGTGTCGTGCGCGGAGGCGACCTCACCACGTGCGACGAGACGCTCGCGCTCGACTGGTTCCATCCGGCACGGCTGCCGGCGACCCTGCTCCCCAACCATCGTATCCGTATCCGCGACGCCCGCACGCGGCGTCCCGCGGCATTCGTTCGCTGAGGAGGAGTCCCCCGTCATGCGCCGGATTCATCACGTCGGAGTCGTGGTGAAGCAGATCTCCGAAGCCTACCGGTTCTATCGCGACGTGCTCGAGCTGCCGCTCCTCAAGGAGCGCACCATTCCCGATCAGGGGGTGCGGGCGGCGCTCCTCGCCGCCGGCGACACCGAGATCGAGCTGCTCGAGCCCCTCGCGCCGTCCACCGGCGTGGCGCGCTTCCTCGCGCGTCACGGGGAAGGCTTGCATCATCTCTGCTTCGAGACGCCGGACGTCTCCGCCTCGCTGGCCGCCCTCAAGGAGAAGAACGCCGAGCTGATCGACCAGTCGCCGCGCGCGGGACTGGCCGGCCAGATCGCGTTCCTGCATCCGCGGGCCTGCGCCGGCGTGCTGGTGGAGCTGGCGACGCCGCCGGCCTCGGAGAGCGCGGGAAGCCACGCCTCGCCGCTGCGTCTCAAGCGCCTCGTGATCGGCGCCAAGGACGTCAAGCAGACGGCCGGCCGCTTCCAGGCGCTCTTCGGCTTTCCCGAGATGGCCATGAACGGCGGGCCGCGCACGATGCTCGCCGTCGGCAACGGGGCGCTGCTCGTGGTGCCGGCCGCGGA
>JBIOXS010000092.1:0-23602 GCA_044869815.1 Candidatus Rokuibacteriota bacterium
CCGGAACGATTCCTTCAACACCTGCCTCGTGGAGATCGAGACCGATGCCGGGCAGACGGGTCTGGGTGAGGCAAAAATCGGCGCCGGCAATCTCGGCAACTATGCCGCGACGGTCGAGACGATCCACCGCGAGCTTGCTCCGCTGCTCGTCGGCCGGGACCCGCGCGACATCACCGCCCTCTGGGAGGCGATGTACAATGGCACGCGGGCGCACTACGTGCAGCGCGAGGGCCGCACCTTCCCCATCATCGGACGGCGCGGGGTGACGATCTCGGCCATCAGCGGGGTCGACATCGCCCTCTGGGACCTGCTCGGCAAGTCCCTGGGGCAGCCCCTCTGGCGTCTGCTCGGCGGACGGTTCCGCGACAAGGTCCCCGCATACGCCAGCGGCGGGTGGGCTCCCGTGGGGGCGATCGGCAAACAGCTGCGCCAGTACGTGGAACGCGGCCATCGCGCCGTGAAGATGCGGGTCGGGCTCCAGGACAAGAGCGTGGAGGACTCCGCCGCCCGCGTGCGCGAGGTCCGCGAGGCGCTCGGGCCCGAGGTCGGCATCATGGTGGACGCGCACGGCACCTGGTCCGTGCGCGAGGCCCAGCGCTTCGCGCGCAAGGTCGTCGACTTCGATCTGACGTGGCTGGAGGAACCCGTCTCCCCCGACAACGTGGCCGGTCAGGCCGAGGTGCGGGCGTCGACGGACATTCCCGTCGCCTCCGGCGAGAGCGAGCAGACGCGCTTTGCGTTCCGCGACCTCATCGAGGCGCGGGCGGTCGACATCCTGCAGCCCGACGTCGCCATCGCCGGCGGCATCACGGAGACCGTGCGCATCTGCGCGCTGGCCGCGACCCACGGGCTCACGGTGGCCCCGCACCTGTGGGGCTCGGCGATCCTCTTCGCGGCCGGCCTGCATCTCGCGGCGGCCACGCCGTGCGTGACGGTGCTCGAGCTCACGCGCGGCGACAATCCCCTCCTCAACGACCTCGTGCAGGAGCCCTTCGACCTGCGCGACGGCTTCGTGCACGTCTCGGACGCGCCCGGCCTCGGGCTCACGCTCGATCGAGACTTCGCGCAATCGATCACGGTCTAGCGTTCACCTCGTCGAACACCCGCTGCGCCTTGGCGAATGCCGTCGCGAGGTCGGCCTCCCCGAGGCCGGTGGCGAGGGCGCCGCGCAGGCGGGACCAGAGCTTGTCGGTCTGCACGAGGGCCGCCTCGCGATCGCCCGTCTCCGCCAGCTCGCGGATGAGCAGGACGCGCTGCTCCGCCAGCCCCTCCAGCGCCCGCACCAGCGCCGCGCGCGTGTCCGCCTGGCGGTCGGTGCCCACGCCCGCGAAGCGTAGCGCGTGCCCGAGGGCGTCGACGGCGCCCTCGTACTCGCCGGCCTGCGCGCGGCGGCGGCCGAGCTTCTTGTAACCCCACCACAGGCGGCGATCGACCTCTTCGCGGCGCTTCGGCGGCAGCACCTCGTCGTGCACGCTCTCGAGGAGCTCCTCGGCGCGCTCGAGCGCGGCGAGCGCCTCCGTCTCGCGAGCGGCCTGCATCGAGCGGATGGCCTGGGCGGTGAGCTGACCGATCTCGCCGCCATAGGTGCCGGAGAACAGCTCCCTGAAGGTCGCCGCGCGCGCCGTCGGAAAGCGCCGATCCTCCAGCGCCTCGCTCAGCAGCCGACGGGCCGCGCCGTACTGCTGCCGTTGCACGAGCCCCATGACGACCCGCTCGTAAGTGGGCCAGAGCCGGCGCTCGAGGTCGGCGCCAAGCTCGCGGAGTCCGGCGTCGCCCGGGACGATGGCCGTGCCCCGCTCGGCCCAATCGAGCGCCTGGCGCAGGCGATCCAGATCGTGCTCGGAGCCCGGCCCACGGCCGCCGGCGGCGCCGCCGATCAGGGTCTGCGCGACCTGCGTGGCGAGCGAGGCGAGCTGCCGCGCATAGGCCGGCCGCTCGCCGTCGGGGGCCGTCGTGAGCGCGGCCTCCAGCGCGGTCCGGGCGCCGGCGGAGTCCTCCATCGCCTGGCGTGCGAGCGCGACGATCGACCAGAGACGCGCCACCTGCGCCGCCGCGCCGATGGCCGACTGGGCGGCCATGGCCTCCGTCGCCGCCGCCACGGCCTCCGGATATTCGTGGGCCTGGTAGAGCGCGAAGCAATGCTCGACGGCGTCGACGTCCGCGTCGGCGAGCGCCACCCGCCGTGGCGTCGGCGGCGGCTCCTCCTCGAACGCCGCGCGCAGCGCGACGGTGACCGGCTCGCTCGGGTGACGCCGCCGGGAGGTCTCGCGCGCGCCGTTCATCGCGTGTCGCCGGCGGCTCGAGCGCCAGCGTCGGGGCGACGGCACCGAGGTGACCAGGGGCGGCGGCACCGCCGGCGGCGTGACGATCGTCCGCCGCACGGGATGCTTGGGCCGGGTCGGCCAGAGGAGCTCGAGCACGCCGAGCGCGAGCGCGCCGAGCGCGGCCAGTCCGCCGAGGAAGATCAGCGCTTCTTCGCTCAGCACGCGAGCTCCACCGGCCGGCGTTCGGCGATCGAACGGTAGGCCGCCAGCACCACCGCGAGATCGCGGCGGCCGGCCTCGCCGTCCATCTCGTCCGCTCTTCCGGTCCTCATCGCGACGTCGAACGCCGTCAGCATCGCCGCGTGACCGCGGGCATCCCGCCGGAACGCGCGCACCCGCAGCCCTGCCTCCCCGCGTAGGAGCAGGACGCGGCCACGGTTCTCGACGAAGCACGTGCCTCTGGTGCCGGTCACCGACGACCATTGAAACCGCGGAACCCCGCGCGCGGCAAGCGAATTGGCAAGGACGCCGACGACGCCCCCCTCCAGCTCGGCCAGCACGTCGACGCCGTCTTCGCCGGCCATGTCGAAGGTCGGCGGCGGCTGCAGCGCAAAGAGCCGACGCACCTCGCCGCCCCACCAGCGCAGGGCGTGGACGTAGTGGATGCCGCCGTCGATCAGCGCGCCGCCGCCGGCGCCGGGCGTGCAACGCCAGCCGCTGCGACGGCGAAAGCCGCGCGCGATCACGTGCAGCTCGCGCAGCGCGCCGAGCGCGCCCTCGTCGATGAGCCCTCGGACGGCGCGGAAGCCTGGCATGAAGCGGAAGTTTTCGGCCACCATGAGCACGCGCTCGGCCCGGGTGGCCGCGTCGATCATGCGATCGGCCTCGTCGAGCGTGCAGGCGATCGGCTTCTCGACGAGCACGTGACGGCCGGCGGCGAGCGCCGACAGGACGTCGGGCAGGTGGCGATCGTGCGGCGTGCAGATGACCGCCCCGCGCGCGCCGGGATGCCGGAGCGCGTCATCGTAGGCGCCGTACGCCGCCACGCCGCCGAACTCGCGCGCGTAGGCCCGAGCACGGCCGACGTCGCGACTCGCGAACACGACCGGCATCCCGAGCGCGCGGGCGGCGGCGGCGTGACGCCGCGCGATCCAGCCGCAGCCGACGATCACCAGCGCCATGGGTCGACATTGTAGTTTGTTATCATCTCGACATGAGACGAGTCGCGGTCATCGGCGTCGGAACCACGAAATTCGGCAAGCACGATCGCACCTCGGCGGAGCTGTTCGCCTCGGCCGCCGCCGACGCGCTGGCCGACGCGCAGCTGCCGGCGAGCCGGATCCAGGCGCTCTACTACGGCAACGTCGTCGGCGGCGAGACGGAGAAGCAGCTGCATACCTCCCCGCAGGCGGCGTCCGTGCTCGGTCTGCCGTCCGTACCGACGACGCGGTTCGAGACGGCGTGCGCGTCGTCGCACGCGGCCTTCCGGCACGCCGTGATGGAAGTCGCCTCCGGCGCCTCCGACGTCGTGCTGGTCGGCGGCGCCGAGCGCGTCCTCAACGTGCCCACGCCCGACTCGACGGAGTACTTCGCCTACGCGTCGGATGCCGCGTGGGAGCAAACGCTGGGCCTCACCTTCCCCGGCGTATTCGCGCTCGTCGCGCGCGCCCACATGCACAAGCACGGCACCACCGAGGCGCAGATGGCGGCGGTGGCCGTCAAGAACCACAAGCATGGCGCGCTGAATCCGAAGGCGCAGTTCCAGAAGGAGATCACGCTCGAGACCGTGCTCGGCTCACCGCGCGTCGCCGACCCGCTGAAGCTCTACGACTGCTGTCCGTTCACCGACGGCGGCGCCGCCCTCGTGCTGGCGTCCGAGGACGTGGCCCGCCGGAGCCGCCGGCCGATCTGGGTGCTCGCCTCCGCCGCCGCCTCGGACTGGATGCTGCTCGGCGACAAGCGGGATCTGTCGCGGGTGCCGGCCACCGAGCGCGCGGCCGCCGCCGCCTATCGCCAGGCGGGGAAGCGACCCGAGGACGTCGACGTGGTCGAGCTGCACGACTGCTTCACCATCGCCGAGATCGTCGCCACCGAGGGACTCGGACTCTTCGAGCCGGGCACCGGCGGCCTCGCCGCCGAGAAGGGCTGGACGAGCCTCGGCGGCAAGGTCCCCGTCAATCCTTCGGGCGGCCTCAAGGCCAAGGGGCACCCGATCGGCGCCACCGGCGCCGCGCAGATTTGCGAGATCGTCACCCAGCTTCGCGCCGAAGCCGGGCCGCGACAGGTGGACGGCGCGCGGATCGGGCTGACGCACACGCTCGGCGGTAACACGGCGACGGTGCTCGTGAGCCTGTTCGGCCGTGACTGAGTCGCCGATCACGCTCCAGGTCTTCTTCGATCGGGCGCGCGAGGGAAAGCTGACCGGAATCAAATGCGGCGGCTGTGGCGCGCTGGCCATCCCGCCGCGCGAGCTCTGCCCGGACTGCGGCGAGCGGCGATGGTCGGCGGTGCCGCTCGCCGGCGACGGCGAGATCGCCTCGTTCACCGTGATCCGTATCGCGCCCCGCGGCCACGCCGGCGATGCGCCCTACGCGATCGCCGCCGTGCGGCTGGTCGAAGGCGTGTCGCTCCTCGGCCGCGTCGTGGACATTCCCTTCGACGAGCTCGCGATCGGTCGCAAGGTTCGCTTCCGTGCCCTGCGCATCCACGACCGCACAGCCATTGGTTTCGGGCCTGTCTAGCGGCTCGGACCCCTAGCGGAGGCGGGGCGCGGCCGCCTGCACGGCCTTGATGATTCCGTGGTAGCCGGTGCAGCGGCAGAGGACGGCGGAGAGACCCTCGCGGATGTCGTCCTCGCTCGGCTCGGGGTGGGCGCGCAGGAGGTCGAGCGCGGTCAGCAGCATCCCTGGCGTGCAGAAGCCGCACTGGAGCCCGTGATGCTCCCGGAAGGCCTCCTGCAGCGGGTGCAGCACGCCGTCGGTCATCAATCCCTCGACCGTCGTCAGCTCGGCGCCGTCGGCCTGCACCGCCAGCATCAGGCACGAGCGCGCCGCCTCGCCGCCGACGAGGATGGTGCAGGCGCCGCAGATGCCGTGCTCGCAGCCGACGTGCGTTCCCGTCAGCGCGAGATCCTCGCGCAGGAAGTCGACGAGCAGCTTGCGCGGTGGGCAACGGCCCTCGCGCGCGACGCCGTTGACGGTGAGGCGGACGGTGACCGGCTCGTTCATCTCGCGCGCCCGATGGCTTTGCGGAGCGCGCGCTCGGTGAGCACGCGCGTCAGGTTGCGCCGGTAGTCAGCACTGGCGTGGAGGTCGCCGTCCGGCTGCACCAGCTCCACCGCGCGCGCGGCGGCCGCCGCCACCGCGGCATCGCCGATTCCATCGCGCGCGATGATCTCCTCCGCGGCACGCAGCCGCACCGGAACGGGCCCGGCACCGGCGGTGGCCAGCCGCGCGCTCCATCGCCCACCCTCGCGCCACAGCGCGGCCGCCACGCCGACGATGGCGAAGTCGCCGTGGCGGCGCGCGAACTCCTCGAACGCCCAGCCGGCACCGGCCGGCATGGCCGGCAACCGCACCTCGGTCAGGAGCTCGTCGGGCGCGAGCGTGGTGGTCAGGTACGTCTCGAACAGGTCGGTCGCCGTCAGCTCGCGCTCTCCCTTCTGTCCCCGCGCGATCACCGTGCCCTGGAGCGCCGTCAGCACGGCCGGGTATTCGGCCGACGGATCGGCGTGCGCGATCGAGCCGCCGATGGTGCCGCGCGAGCGGATCGGCAGGTGGCCGACCCAGCGCGTCGCCTCCGCCAGCAGCGGCAGCGTGCGCGCAACGACGGGCGAGAACTCGATCGCGCGCTGACGCGTCATGGCGCCGAACGCCACGTGGCCGTCGATCTCGCGGATCCCCGCGAGGGCCGGGATGCGATTGAGATCGATGAGCGCCGCCGGCCGCGCGAGCCGGAAGTTCAGCAGAGGGACGAGGCTCTGGCCACCCGCGAGCGGCTTGGCGTCGCCGCCGTAACGCGCCAGCAGCGCCACCGCCTCGTCGACGCTCCGCGGCGCGTGATAGTCGAACTTGGGAGGTTTCACTTTTCCCGGCTGCGTGCGTCGTGGATGAGCCGCCACAGCCGGCTCGGGGTCATGGGCAGCTCGGTGATCCGGACACTGAGCGGCTTCAGCGCGTCGGTGACGGCGTTGGCGATGACCGCGGGCACGGTCATCGACGAGGATTCGCCGAGGCCCTTCGAGCCGAGCGTGGTCAGCGGCGAGGGCGACACGACGTGCGCGATGTCGATGCGCGGCGCCTCGCTGGCTGTCGGCACCAGGTAATCCATGAAGCTGCCGGCCAGCGGCTGGCCGCTGTCGTCGTACTCCATCTCCTCGTAGAGCGCGCCGCCGAGGCCGTGGAGCGCGCCGCCGTAGATCTGTCCCTCGGCGATCATGGGATTGATGATGACGCCCGCGTCGTGCACGGTGACGTACTTGACGATCTTGATGGCAGCGGTGTCGGGATCCACCTCCACCGCCATCACCTCCGCGATGAAGCCGTAGGTGTTCGAGGAGTTCACGCGGTCCTCGTGATCCACCGACCTGGCCTCCGTGAAGCCGAAGACCGCCGTCGCCTGGAGCATGGGCTCCATCCCGTCGGGCAGCGATTCGGTGTTCCAGTGCGCGCGCCCCGCCAGCTCCTTGATCGAGTACGAGGGCCCCTTGCCGGTCGCCGTGCGCACAGCGCCGTCGCGGAACTCGAGCTGCGCCACCGGCAGCTCCATCAGGTGCGCGGCATAGTGGACGAGCTTCGCCTTCAGCTTGCGCGCGGCGAGGGCGACCGCGCTGGTGCCGATGGACCCGAAGCGGCTCGAGTACGTGCCGGACGAGATCGACCACGGCCGCGTGAAGGTGTCCATCTCGTCGACGACGGTGACGTCGCCCGGCGTGATGCCGAGCTCGTCGGCCACGATCTGCGAGACGATCGTCTGATGCCCCTGGCCCTGCGGCGTGCTGCCGAGGATGGCGAGCACGCGGCCAAGCGGGTCGATCTTCACGCTGGCCGACTCCGTCGCGCCCGACTTCGGCAGGTACTCGGGCTTCGCGCGGAACTGCGGATCGAGCGCGGTGGCGACGTAGCCCATGTTCGAGACGGAGGGATCGATCGCAACCGCGAGGCCGATGCCGTAATAGCGACCGGCCGCGCGCGCCCGCACCTGCTCGTGCCGCAGCTCGTCGTACTTCGCGAGGTCGAGCGCCTTCTCGAAGGTGGCCGCGTAATCGCCGCTGTCGTAGAGGCCGCCCGTCGGCGTCCGGTACGGCAGCTGCGCGGCCGCGATGAAGTTGCGCCGGCGCACCTCTGCCGGGTCGACGCCGACCGCCTCGGCCAGCCGGTCCATCATCCCTTCCGTCTCGAAGTAGAGGTGCCCGCACGCGTAGCCGCGGTTCGGGCCGGTCAGGCTCTTGTTGGTCATGACGACGGAGGCGTCGACCTCGAGATTCTGGAACCGGTAGGGCCCGACGAAGTTGCCGGTGGGACGGAACGAGCAGCCGGGCTCGGGACTCCGGATGTAGCCGCCGACGTTGTCATACCACTTGTAGCGCATGCCGACGATGGTGCCGTCCTTCTTCGCGGCGAGCTCGCGCCAGGCGATGCGGTCGGTGCCGCTGGAGGACGCGATGAGGTGCTCGCGCCGGTCCTCGATCCACTTCACCGGCACGCCAGCCTTGCGCGCCGCCAGCGCGATCAGCGCGATGTACGGGTACATGCTCGATTTGATCCCGAACGAGCCGCCGATGTCGGCCGGCACGATGAAGCGCAGCTTGTTCTCCGGCAGGCCCAGCACGCGCGCCGTCAGCGGATGCATGATGAACGGCCCCATGAAGTTCGACCACACCGTCACCACGCCGTCGAGCGCGTCCCAGCGCGCGATCAGGCCGTACGTCTCGATCGGTGTGGAGCCGTACTTCGGGAACTTGAACCGCTCGCGGATGACCACCTCGGCCTCGCGGAACGCCCGATCGGGATCGCCGTAGACGAGCCGGCGATGGCCCGCGAGATTGGAGCCGACGGCTTCGTGGAGGACGGGTGCGTCGGCGTCGAGGGCGCGCTCGGGGTCGACCACGGCCGGCAGCGGCTCGTAGTCGACGACGACGGCCTCGGCGGCGTCCTCGGCCAGATAGCGGTCGCGTGCCACCACCACCGCCACCGGCTCGCCGACGAACCGCGCCTTGTCCGTCGCGGACGGATAGTAGTGGACCGGCGCGGTCACGCCGATGCCGAAGGGCTTGCACGCCTTCGCCACGTCCGCGCCGGTGAGCACGGCCACCACGCCCTCCATGCGGAGTGCGGCCGCGACGTCGTAGCCGTGAATCCTGGCGTGCGCGTGGGGCGAGCGGACGATGGCGGCATGATGGACGTTGGCGACGGGCGGATGATCGTCGATGAACGTTCCGCGGCCGGTGAGAAGCCGCAAGTCCTCGACGCGTTTGACTGACTTACCGATCCAGGCGCTCTCGCTCATGCAGGCGCCGCACTGTAGTCAGGCGCTTGTGAGGGTGTCAAGAGCGCGTCAATGACCCGCCCCCGCGACAACCGCGCCGGTGATCGTGGCCAGGCGCTTGGCGAGCGGGGTGTTGCGGCTGCGGCCGACGCGCACCTCGCCATCGACGACGACGGCCGAGATGCCGGGGATGTCGCCGCGCGCGATCGCGCTGAGGGCGTCGGCCGCCAGCGACGCCGCCGGCGCGTCGCAGACGACGAGGTCGGCCGGACGCCCAACCGCGATCGTGCCGGTCGTGAGCCGGAACGCGCGCGCGTTGTTGCCGGTGGCCAGCGCGATGGCCGTCGCCGGTGGTAGATCGCCGAGCGAGGCCAGCTCGCAGACGCTCTTGAGCACGCCCATCGGCATGACGCCGGTGCCCGTCGGCGTGTCGCTCGCCACGCACACGCGACCGAGCACCCCGGCCTCGCGCGCGAGCGCCACGATGAACAGCGCCGACCTGAGGTTTCCGGCCTGCACGATCTGAAGGACCATCTCGGTCTCGCGCACGATCGCTCGGAGGCCGTCCTCGTCGAGCGACGTGGTGCCGCCGTTGATGTGGCCGCACACGTCCGGACGCAGATGCAGGAGCACGTCGTGGGTGATGGGACTCGAGCCGGGAATGGAGTTGCCGCCGCTGTGCGACATGACGCACAGCCCGTGCTTCTGGGCGCGGCGCACCTCGGGCTCGCCGTCGCGCGGATGGGCGTACCCGCCGAACCCGTACTTGGCGTGGCGCACGCCGTGCTTGGCCATCTCGGCGAAGTCCGCGTCGCCGAGCCCCGGCTCCAGCACGACCGAGCCGGCGTTCACCTTCATGCCGTTGGGATGAAAATGCTCGAAGCACTTGGCGGCGGCGATGGCGAGCGCCTTCGAGGCCGCCGCGTCGTGCGGCCGCCCGGGCGCGTGCACGCCCTCGCCGGCCGACACGACGGACGTGATGCCGCCGTGCACGTACGACTCGAGGAAGTCGACCGTCTTCTGGCGCGGGGTGTAGTCGCCCAGCACGACGTGACAGTGCGAGTCGATGAGGCCCGGCATCACCGTCGTGCCGCGGCAATCGACCACCACGTCCGCGCGCGCGGCCACGGTGCGATCGGCCGGACCGAGGGCGACGATGCGGCGGTCCTCGACCAGGATCGATTCGACGTCCTGCCGCGGGACGGCGAGATCGCCGGTGGCGAGGGCGCCGATGTTGACGAGGCCGAGCGTCGCCACCTAGTACTCGCCCAGGCAGCGGTCGACGGCCGCCTTGCCCCGCTCCCAGTCGTAGGCGCGGAACATACGCGTGTTCACCACCGGCTGGGCGGCCGAGTAGAACATCTCGTACTGGAGCTGCCGGCCCGCGAACTCCGTCCCCACGAAGTCCCACACCAGCTTCAGGAGCTTCACGCGCTCGCGGGCGCCGGCGGTGGCGCCGCGCATGAACCGCTCGAGATCGGCGCGCGTCTCGGCGCTCTCGAAGCCCGCCTCCGCGGACGGCAGCTGCTGGAAGGCGCCGCCCGCGAGCTCACGAATGGCGCGCATCATGTCGACGATGAGCCGGCGCTGGAGGCTCATCCCCGCGTACACGTACTGCGGGTGCGGCCGCGCCACGCCGTCGCGGATCAGCGGCTGCCGCTCCGCCGCCTGCACGAGCGCGTCGAAGGTCGCACAGAGCGCCGCGATGTCCCCGCCCAGGGCCGCCTGCGCCTCCGGCTTGCGCTCGCCGGCGTGGACCTCGAGCAGCTTGAGGGCGAGGCCGGCCATGAACTCGAGCTTGACGGTGAAGCGGACGAGCGACTGGAAATTGGCGAGCGTGTGCGAGGGCGACTCGTGGAATTGAGCGTTCACGAGGCCCACGTCGCGATAGATGAAGACCTGCTCCCAGGGCACGAGGACGTCGTCGAAGACGACGGTCGCGTCCACCTCGTCGAAGCGGGACGACAGCGGATAGTCGAACACGCTGGTCGCTGCCTGCGCGTAGGGGCGGCGCGGGTGGATCCGGATGCCGGGCGCGTTCACGGGGGTGACGAACGACACCGCATAGTCCTCGTCACCGGGCACGAGGGGCGTGATGTAGGAGATGAAGAGCCAGTCCGCGAGCACCGCGGAGGTGGTGATGCCCTGGCCGCCGCGGATGACGATGCCGCCGTCGCGCTCGCCGACCACGCCGGGGAACAGGAACGGCTCGGGCTGGCGGTGAGCCGGTTGCGAGCGGTCGATCTGGGGCGGCACGATACCGTACGCGACGTAGAGGTCCTCGTTGCGCGCCTTCTCGTAGAAGCGGACGACGTTGTCGCCGAAGCGGGCGCCGCCGCGGTCGAAGAGCTGCCGCCAGCCCGCGAACGCGCTCAGCACGGAGGCCACGTGGTCCGGCGTGCGGCCCATGAGGCCATACGACGGCTCCGCCCACAGGCGGTGGACGCGCCGCCGGGCCGCCAGGTCGTCGGCCGAGCGCGGCACGAGCCACATCGCGCTGTGGCGACGCCCGCTCGCCGGGTCGACGTAGGTCGTGGACGCCTGCACGTCCGCGCCGGCGGCGCGGTCCCACGTCTGGGCGATGCGCCGGATCGGCTCGGCGAAGCCGGGATGCTTGGTGACGTCGTCCACGCGCTCGCCGTCCAGGAAGACCGCGCGGCCATCCCGGAGGCTCTCGAGATAGTGGGTCGCGCCTCGCATGCGGCCGCCACCTTGCCACAGCCGGCGCGTCATGACAAACGCCGGGGCCGATGGTAGGGTCGCGGCGTCGTGAGCCGGCCTCCGTTGCTCGTGGTTCTCGTCGCCGTCCTCGTGATCGCGCTCGGCGAAGTGGGCGGCGCCGCGCTGTCGCAGCTGCGACCGGCGACCGCACGCTGGGCGGCCGCGCGCATCGGCGCCAACGCCCCGGCCCACGGGCTCACGGGGACGGCGGAATACGACGACGCCGTGCGCGAGCGCGCCGTCTTCACCGTGGAGGCTGGCGTCTCGTTCTTTCACCTCCACGCCGAGGGCATGGGGCTCGTCCTGTTCTTCGCCAGCACGCTGGTGGCGAGCGTCGTGCGGTCGCGGGTGGCCCGCGGCGCGCTCTACGCGCTGCTGACCGCGGGAGCGCTCTTCCCGCTCGGCTATCTCGTCTACGCGCTGGCCGTGGTCGAGCTCGGGCGGGACGACGGGGTGGCGTTCGCCGAGACGTGGGTGCTCTCGCCGCTCGGCGCCGCCGTCATCGCGGGACTGGTCGGTCTCGCGGCCTTCCTCGCGCGTCGGGAGGCGTCATGACGGCGGGAAGCGACGACGCATGGCGGTTGCCGCCGCGCGCCGTCCTCCTGGCGGCCGTCCTCCTGCTCGTCGCGGCCGAGGTGGGTGGCGCATCGATGGCCCGCTACAAGCTGGAGCTGGCGCGCTGGGCGCGCGCGGAGATGCTGGCGCGCCCGTCCGTCCACGGGCTGGTCGGTGTGCGTGACGTCGACGAGCGCATTCTCGACGAGGCGCTGTTCCGCTTCGACGCCGGGCTGCGGCTCTTCCACATGCACGCCGAGGGCATGGCGCTCGTGATCATCGCGACCACCACCGCTGCCGCCACGCTGGCGCGCGGCACGACCACGCGGCGCGCGCTCGTGCTGCTGCTGACGCTCGGCGGCATCGGCTACCCGCTCGGCTACCTGCTGTGGAGCGCCCTCATTCCCACGGTCGGCACCGAGCGCGGCAAGGCCGCCGCCGAATGGCTCCTCTGGCTTCCGTTCGGCGGCATCGCCATCGTGGCCCTCGTGTGGCTCAGCGCCCTCATCGCCATGCGCATGGTTCGCCGGTGAGTCCCGTGCGCGCCCTGGTCGCGCTCGCGATCGGCGCCGCGATGGCGACGCCGGCGGCCGCCCATCACACCGGCGTCTACGCGCCGAAGGACAACGCGATCACCACCAACTTCCGCGACGTGAAGTTCTCCGTCCAGGCCGGGAAGTTCGACGTGGCGCTGCGTCGCTTCGACGAAGGTCCGCTGCGCGCCGAGATGCGCGCGCGCGCGACGGCCCTGCCGGCGGGGCTCGAGGCCCGGACGCGCGCGGCGCTCCAGGCCCGCGACGCCGCCGGGGTCGAGCAGGGTCTGATGATCTTCTTCATCGCGCTGGCGCACGACCTGGCGCGCGAGGCCGACCGTCAGCTGGCGGCCGGTCCGACGGCGTCGGTGGCGACCGCGCAGCGCTTCCTCGAGGCGATCTGGCGCTACTACAACCTCGTCGACTTCGCGGTCGGGCAGCGGCACCCCGCGACCTCCACCGCCATGCGGCTCGCCTACGACGACGCCGAGAGCGTGCTTCGCGGCTCCCCCGCCGCCGACGCCGCGCGGCTGCGCGCGACGTTCCAGCGGATCGCCGAGATTCTTTCCAGGCTCGCCGTCAGCTGACGCCTTCGCGTCGGCTCGCGCACGCGGCCCACAACCGCGCCGGCGTCAGCGGCAGCTCGGTCGGCTCGACGCCGAGCGGCGACAGCGCATCGGCCACCGCATTGGCGAGCACGGCCGCCGGGCCGAGCGTGCCGCCCTCGCCCACGCCCCGCACGCCGAGCAGGTTGGCGGCGGGCTCCTCGATGTGATCGATCTCGAACGGCGGGACGGTGAGCGCGGTCGGCAGTGCGTACTCCATGAACCCGCCGGTCAGCAGCTGACCCGCCTCGTCGTACACGAGGTGCTCGGTGACGGCGCCGCCGATCCCTTGAGCGATGGCCCCCTGCACCTGTCCCTCGACGATGCGCGGGTTGATGACCCGGCCGGTGTCCTCGACGCACACGTACTTGCGGATCGTCAGCGTCCCCGTCTCCGGATCGACCTCCACGATGGCCGCCTGCGCGCCGGCGGCGAAGGTGCCGCGGATCGGATCGTAGAAGCGCGTCGCGTCGAGACCAGGGTCGACCTCGCTCGGCAGCCGCTGCGTCTCGAGATGCGCGATCCGCGCGAGCTCTGCCAGCGACAGCTCGCGCCCGGGCACGCCGTTGACGGCGATCCGCGCATCGGCCAGATGGAGGTCCTCCACGGCCGCCTCGAGCGCGTGCGCCGCAATGCGCAGGAGCTTGTCGCGCACGGCGCGCGCGGCCAGGACGACGGCGCCGCCGCCGATGATGGCCTGCCGCGACGCGAAGGCCCCGAGGCCGAAGGGCGTGACATCGGTGTCGCCGAGGATCACGCGCACCGTCTCGACGGGGACGGCAAGCTCGGCGGCGACGAGCTGCGCGACCGTCGTCTCGAGGCCCTGCCCCTGCGAGGTGACGCCCGCGAGGACGGTCACGGCGCCGGAAGGATCCATGCGCACGGTGGCGCCCTCGTGGCCCGTTCGAAACGGCATGCGTGGCCCCGCCGACGCCGCCTGACCGAGACCGGTCAGCTCGTTGTACACGGCGAAGCCGACGCCCACGTGGCGCCCCTGCCGCCGGAGGCGCGCCTGCTCGTCGCGGAAGGCGCCGTAGCCGATCGCCTCGACGACCTTGTCGAAGCAGACGGGATAGCTGGGGCTGTCGTGCACGAGTCGGGTGGGCGCCGTGTACGGCAAGTCGGTTGGCCCCACGAGATTCGCGCGGCGGATCTCGACGGGATCGAGTCCGAGGGCGCGCGCGCCGAGGTCGAGCACGCGCTCCATGACGAACGTCGTCGCCGGGCGGGCCACACCGCGATAGGGGCCGGCCGGCGTGGTGTGCGTGGCGACGGCGACGACGTCACAGCGATAGTGGTCGAGCTTGTAGGGCCCGGTCAGGAGACCGCCGGCCATCAGCGCCTCGATGCCGGCCGTCCACGGGAGGACGGAATAGGCGCCCGCGTTGCACGTCGCGCGGACATCGAGGGCGAGCAGGCGACCGGCGTGATCGAATCCGGCGCGGACGGCGTAGTGATGGTCGCGCGAGTGCGCGGAGGCGAGCATCGCCTCGCGCCGCTGCTCCACCCACTTCACCGGCCGCCCGAGCGACATCGCGAGCACGCACAGCAGGACGTCCTCGGGATAGAGCACGGCCTTCACCCCGAACCCGCCGCCGACGTCGCCGGCAACGACCCGCACACGGTTCTCCGGCAGGCCGAGCAGCTCCGACAGCAGGTGGCGCGCGAGGTGCGGCACCTGTGTGCCCGACCAGAGCGTCAGCTTGCTCTCGGCGGCGCTCCAGTCGGCCACGCCGGCGCGTCCCTCCAGCGGCGCCGCGCACTGGCGGTTGGTGCGGAAGGCGCGCTCGACCACGGCGGCGGCGCCGCCGAGGGCGCGCTCGACGTCGCCCTGCTCGAACCGTCGCGAGAGAAAGCGGTTGCCATGGGCGGCGGCGTGGACGAGGGGCGCGTCCCCGCGCGTGGCGGCGAGGACGTCGACCGATGCCGGCAGCGGCTCGTACTCCACGATCACCCGCGCCGCGGCGTCCTCCGCCCGATAGCGGTCGGCGGCCACGACGGCGGCGACGGCTTCGCCGACGTGCCGCGCCGTCGGCCACGCCAGCAGCGGCTGCTCGGTCTCGACGTAGCCGGGCAGCGCGGAGCGGGCCCGCACGCGGTGGCCGGCGACGAGCGGATCCCGGCCGACCACGACCGTGACCACACCCGGCGCCGCCGCCGCGGCCGCGGTGTCGATGCCGCGCACATGAGCGTGAGCGTGGAGGCTGCGCACGAACGCGAGGTGCAGCAGCCGCGGCAGGTCGACGTCGCTGGCGTAGCGGCCGTGTCCCGTCAGCAGCCGCCGGTCCTCGCGGCGGCGGATGGCGGCGCCGAAGGGCGACGCGGATGCGGCATCCATGGCCGGCGCGTATTAAAGCACGGCCTTGACATCATTCCGATACGTGCCATATAAGCCTTCAAGATCGCAGAGGGCTATCGAGCTTCCCGCCGCGTCACCGTCAAGGAGGAGATCTCGATGAGAAGGCTGGCCTCGCTCGTGATGATCGTGCTGGTGCCGGCAGTCGCCGGGATATGGATGGCGGCGCCGGCGCTCTCGCAGTCGAAAATCGTGAAGATCGGCGATCTCGGCTCCAAGGTCGGCGTCTTCGAAGGCTACGGCAAGTACCAGACGATGTTCATGCAGCTCGCCGTCGAGGAGCTGAACGCCAAGGGCGGCGTCCTCGGTCACAAGATCGAGATGATCTCGGAGGACGACGAGACCAAGCCGGCGCCCGCCGTGCGCAAGGCCGAGAAGCTGATACTTCAAGATGACGTCAAGCTCCTGGTGGGCGCGGTGTCGAGCGGCGCCACCATGGCCGTGATGGACGTCACCAAGAAGCACAAGGCGATCCACTGGAACGCCGTCTCGTGCGCGGAATTCATGCGCACGACGAAGTTCCACAAGCACTACTTCTCGAACCAGCCCGACTCGCGCATGCAGGCGGCCGGTCTGGCCAGGTACATCCACGACAAGATGGGCAAGAAGGTCTACATCTTCTATACCGACTACGCGATGGGCCAGTCCGACGGCCGCCAGTTCAAGACGGCCCTCGAGAAGATCGGCGGCGAGATCGTCGGCGTGGCCGGCGCGCCCCTCGA
This sequence comes from Candidatus Rokuibacteriota bacterium, assembly GCA_044869815.1. Lineage (GTDB taxonomy): Bacteria > Methylomirabilota > Methylomirabilia > Rokubacteriales > CSP1-6 > AR12. The sequence goes on from JBIOXS010000092.1 coordinate 16,243, forward strand.
CACCAAGGACTTCAGCCCGTGGTTCGGCGCCATCAACCAGGCCAACCCGGACGTGCTCTTCCTCGCCTTCGCCGGCACCGACTCGCTCCGCCTGATGACGCAGCTGCACTCGTTCGGCATGACGAAGAAGTACAAGCTGGCGGGCATCGACTGCTTCCTGCTGCAACAGGACCTGCCGTCCATCGCCGAGTCGATGGAAGGCTTCGTGCAGCTCGCGCACTACTCCGCGTTCAACCCGGATCGCAACATGCAGTCCGTGAACGAGCGCTTCAAGAAAAAGTTCGGGGTCGACGGCAACATCATGGCCGGCGCCTACGACGGCGTGATGTTCTGGGCGAACGCCGTCGAGAAGGCGAAGAGCTTCGACGCCGACAAGGTCGCGGCGGCGCTCGAGGGGATGTGCCTCGACGACACGCACATCGGCAAGCAGTGTATCCGCAAGGAAGACCATCAGGTCGTGATGGACATGCACCTCTACCGCGTCGAGAAGGGCAAGAACGTCCCGATCGCGCGCGTCGCCGGCAGTGACACGATCGGCGAGCCCATGGTCGGCAAAGACCCGGTCGAAGGCTTCAGCTGGGAGATCAAGAAGAAGAACTAGCCGTCTGCTGACCCGGGCGGGCCCGCCGGCAGCGACCGGCCCCGCCCGGGCCCCTCCGAGAATCCTTCTGCTGTATAGTTCGGCCGCCGTGGACTATGTCCTCGCGGTTCTGCTGCCGCAGCTGCTGCACGGCCTCGTGTTCGGGGCGGCGCTGGGGCTGCTCGCTCTCGGCCTCACCGTCATCTTCGGGCTGCTCGGTGTCATGAACTTCGCTCATGGCGAGCTCTTCATGCTCGGCGCCTATGCCGGCGTCGGCATCATCAGCGCGACCGGGTCGTTCTGGACGGCGCTGGTCGCCGCACCACTGCTGGTCGGGTTCGTGGCGGCGGTCACCGAGGTGGTCACGCTCAGACCGATCTATCACCGCGAGCCGCTGTACGGTCTCATCCTGACCTTCGGGCTGGCGCTCGTGTTCCGCGAGGGCGTGCGCCAGCTCTGGGGCGGCGACATGCGGCGCATCCTGCCGCCCTTCCCGGGCTCGACGCCGCTGCTCGGCATGATGTATCCCGACTACCGGCTGTTCCTGCTCGTCGCCTCGGCCGCGGTGCTGCTGGCGATCTGGCTGTTCTTCACGCGCACGCGCGCCGGCATCATCGTGCGGGCAGCCGTGCAGGACGCCGAGATGCTCGACGGCCTCGGCGTGAACGTCCGCCGCGTCTTCACGCTCACCTTCGCCGCCTCCGGCGCGCTGGCTGCCCTCGCCGGTCTCCTGCTGGCCCCGATCTTCACCGTCTACCCGCAGATGGGCGTGGAGATGATTCTCCTCGCGTTCATCGTGGTGATCCTCGGCGGCATGGGCTCGCTGGGCGGCTCGGTGGCGGCGGCCATCATCATCGGCGTCGCCCAGAGCCTGTTCTCGCTCTGGATGAATCCGCAGCGAGTGGCCATCGCCATCTTCGGCATCATGATCGTCGTCCTCATCGTGCGGCCGCGCGGGCTCTACGGCCGGGAGGGCGTGCTTGAGTAAAGCGCTGACGTGGCGCGTGGCCGTGGTCTTCGCGCTACTGGCCGCCGTGCCGTTCGTGCCCGGCGTCTCGCGCTATCATCTGCTGCTGGCGTTCGACGCCCTCCTGTTCGGCGCGATCGCCATGAGCCTCGACCTCCTGATCGGCTATACCGGCCTCGTCTCCTTCGGCCACGCGGCGTTCTACGGCCTCGGCGCCTATGCGACGGCGGTGGTGCTCGAGCGCGGCGTCCTGTCGGTGTGGGCGTGCATCGGTTTCGCCGTGATCGTGGTCGGGGTCTACGCGCTCGTCGTGAGCTACTTCGCGACCGCGCGGCGCGGCATCTACTTCGCGCTGCTGACGCTGATCTTCGCCGAGGTCGTGTACACCTTCTTCCGGTACACGCAGACCTTCGGCGGCTCCGACGGCATCCAGGGGCTGCCCGATGCCGCGCTCTTCCCCGGCGTCCCCATCGATACGCCGGCCCGCAAGTACTACCTCGTGCTCGTCTATCTCCTGGTCGCGTGGATCGTCTGCCGCGTGCTCGTCGCCTCGCATTTCGGCCGGGTGCTGGTGGCCATCCGCGAGAACGAGGACCGCGCGCGGTTTCTCGGCTACAACGTCCAGCGCTACAAGATGGGCGCGTGCATGATCTCGGCGCTGCTGACCGGCGTCGGCGGCGCCATCTATCCCATCCGCTCGGCCTTCGCCACGCCCGATCTCATGGTGTGGACGGAGTCGGGCGAGTTCATCATCTCGGTCATGATCGGCGGGCTCGGCACCCTCGTGGGGCCGATCATCGGCGGCGCGTTCTTCACGCTGCTGCGCGACAAGGTCTCGTCGGTGGTCGACTGGTACTTCCTCGTCATCGGCGCCGTCCTGGTCGTCATCGTGCTGCTCATGCCGCGCGGCCTGCTGGGTCTTCGCCGGCTCCTCCGGCTGCGCGGCCGGCGCGCGCCGGCGTGATCCTCGAGGTCGACGGGGTCGGCAAGCACTTCGGCGCGCTGGCCGCTCTGAGCCGCGTGAGCCTGTCGGTGTCGCCCGGCCAGGTCTTCTCCGTGATCGGCCCCAACGGCGCCGGCAAGTCAACGCTCTTCAACGTGATCTCGGGCCTGCACCAGCCGACGACGGGGCGCGTGCGGTTCGCCGGCGAGGACATCACCGGCCTGCCGCCGGAGGAGGTCAACCGCCGCGGGCTCGCCAAGACCTTCCAGATCACCAACGTGTTCCCGGAGATCTCGGTGCTCGACAACGTGCGCGTGGCCGCGCAGTCCCGCGCGCCGGAGTCCGGCCGCCTCCGCTCGCTGTGGCGCCGCTCCGACGTCGACGACACCGCGCTGCGGCTGCTGGAGGCGTTCGGACTGGCCCGGCGCGCCGAGGAGCTGGCCGAGAATCTGTCGCACGGCGAGCAGCGCTATCTGGAGATCTGCCTGGCGCTGGCGACGGCGCCCCGGCTGCTGCTCCTCGACGAGCCCACCGCGGGCATGACGCCGGGCGAGACGCGCGAGGCGACCGCGCTGATCCGCTCGATCGCGGTGACGCGCGGCCTCACGCTGCTGCTCATCGAGCACGACATGTCCGTGGTGATGGGAATCTCGGACCGGGTGGCGGTGTTGCACTTCGGCGAGAAGATCGCCGAGGGCACGCCGGAGGAGATCCGCAACGACGGCCGGGTCGTCGAGGCGTACCTGGGCGGCGCGGACGACTGACGTGTTCCGCATGCACGATGTCCATGCCGGCTACGGCGCCACGCCGATTCTCTTCGGCGTGTCGCTGGAGGTGCGCCAGGGCGAGGCGGTCGCCCTGCTCGGCCGCAACGGCATGGGCAAGACCACGCTGATGAAGACGATCATCGGCTTCCTGAAGCCGTGGCGCGGCGCCATCGAGTTCGAGGGCCACGACCTCACCCGCCTGACGCCTCACGATATCGCGCGGCTCGGCGTGGGCCTGGTGCCGGAGAATCGCCGCATCTTCCCCGGCCTCACCGTGCGCGAGAATCTGGAGCTCGGGCTGGCCGCGGTGCCGCGCCGGACGGCGGCGCTCCGCGCGGCGCGGCTCGACGAGGTCTTCCAGCATTTCCCCCGGCTGCGCGAGCGCCTGGAGCAGCCTGGCAAGACCCTCTCGGGCGGCGAGCAGCAGATGCTCGCCATCGCGCGGGTCATGATGGCCGGCGCCCGCATCGTGCTCATGGACGAGCCGACTCAGGGGCTCGCGCCCGCCTTCATTCGTCTCATCCGGGACATGATCGGTGAGCTCAAGCGGCTCGGCGTGACCGTGCTGCTCATCGAGCAGAACGCGCGCGTGGCCCTGAGCGTCTGCGATCGCGGCTACATCATGGAGAAAGGGCTCATCGTCTTCGAGGCGTCGTCGCGCGAGCTACGGGAGAGCGCGGTCACGCGCGAGAAACTCGGCGTTTGAGACTCGGAGGGGGGCTTCGCCCCCCTTCCGACGGTCGTCGCATGCCTGACGGCATGCTCCTCCCTGCCTCCCCCCAGCAGCAGGATTGCGCGGGCGAAGCCCGCGCTCGAAAGCGGCATATCATCAGCTCGATGAGAAGCTGGGCGCCGAGTTTGCGGTTCGCTGATGGGGGGCGGCAGCACTTGGTCCGGGTCGGCCTTGCCGTCGTGCTGGTTGGGGCGGTGGTGTGGGCGTTGCCGGTGAGGCGGGCGGGGCAGGAAGGGGGGCACCATGCGGCGCACGTGGCGGACCTCGATGCGTTCGAGCGGGCGGGGGTGACGGAGCTGCGCGAGGGGCATCCCACGCCGCCGCTGCGGTTGCCGCGGCTCGATGGCGGGGTGACGGGGCTCGCGGATCATCGGGGCAAGCTGGTGATCGTGAACTTCTGGGCGACGTGGTGCCAGCCGTGCCTCGCCGAGATGCCGACGCTCGAGGCGCTCTGGCAGCAGTACCGGGGCCGCGGGCTGATGGTGCTGGCCGTTTCCGTCGATCGCGACGCGCCGCGGCCGGTGCTCGACCCTTACGTGGGCCGCCTCGGGCTCAGCTTCCCGGTGCTCCTCGACGCCGACCTCAAAGCCTCGCAGGCGTGGCGCGTCACCGGACTGCCGGCGACGTTCGTCGTGCGTCCCGGGGGCCACGCCGTCGGTATGGCGTTCGGCGCGCGCGAGTGGAACAGCGCCGAGATGCGACGACTTCTCGAGCCGATGCTCCCTCATGCGCGCTGAGGACGCGGGCGGGGCCGCCCCGCTGCCATTCAAAAGCTCACGATCGCTGCTGCCGCTCTCGTCCGCGTGGCTCGCCCTCCGCGCAGTGCCATTCGCTGGCACCGAAGTTGCCCAGCATTCTGCATCCGGACTCAAGTCTCCCAGGAGGGCAGCATGGCCAGCATCGAAGAGTCCATCGAAGTGAATGTCCCTGTCCGCACCGCCTACAACCAGTGGACGCAGTTCGAGGAGTTCCCGCGCTTCATGGAAGGCGTGAAGGAAGTACGTCAGCTCGATGACAAGAGTCTCCACTGGAAGGCCCAGATCGGCGGCAAGAGCAAGGAGTGGGATGCCGAGATCACGGAGCAGATTCCCGACGAGCGCATCGCCTGGACCAGCCGTTCGGGCCCCTGGAACGCCGGGGTCGTCACGTTCCATCGCCTGGACGACCTGCGCACCAAGGTGATGCTCCAGCTCGATTACGACCCCGACGGCGTGGTCGAGAACCTCGGCGACGCCCTCGGCGTCGTGAAGGCGCGCATCAAGGGCGACATGCAGCGGTTGAAAGAGTTCCTCGAGAGCCGCGGCCGCGAGACGGGCGCCTGGCGTGGCGAGATCAAGGAAGGCCGCGTCGAGCGCGCCTCCGAGCAGCAGCACCAGCAGCGCAAGGTTTCCTGATCGGAGCGCCGGCGGGCGCCTTCGCGACGGGACATGGGGGGCATTTCGGGGCCCCTCATGTTTCGGTACTCTTCGCTGCGGAGGCGTCCATGACCACACGCGAGATCGGCTTCATCGGCCTCGGCCGCATGGGGTTCCCCATGGCCCGCAACCTGGCGGCGAAGGGCCACGCCGTCCACGTCTTCGACGTGTCCGCCGGCGCCCTCAAGCGCGCGGCGGCCGTGACCGGCGTGACCGCGCACGCCGCACCACGCGAGGTCGCCGCCCACGCCGGCGTCGTCTTCACCGCCCTGCCGAACAACGAGATCGTGACCGAGACCTATCTCGGCGCGGCCGGGATCCTCGCCGGCGCGCGGCCCGGGCTCGTCACCTGCGACTGCTCGACGGTCGGTCCCGAAGTTTCCGAGCGCATCCACGAGACGGCGCGGGGGCGCGGCGTGTCGCACCTGGACACGCCGATGCTCGGCTCCTCGCCGCAGGCCGAGAGCGGCGAGGTGTTCTTCATGGTCGGCGGCGACCGCGAGGCGCTCGCCACCGTGCAGCCGCTGCTGGACGTGATCGGCCGCCTCACGATGTACGTCGGTCCCTCGGGCACCGGCAACCGCATCAAGCTGCTGCACAACGCGCTCGGCGCGGTCAATGCGGTCGCGGTGGCGGAGTCTCTGGCGCTGTGCACGAAGCTCGGCGTCGATCCGCGGACGTACTACGACGTGGTCTGCAAGGGCGGCGGCATGGCGTACTCGACCTACTTCGACCGCCGCGCCATGCGCATCGTCGAGGGCAACTACGACGCCACCTTCACGGCGGAGCTGATGCACAAGGACGTCGCCCTGGCCGCCGAGATGGCCGGCGTCGATCTCGAGCACATGAACATCCTCAAGGAGACGCTGGCCGCCTATGCGGACGCGAAGACGCGCTGGCCGGCCGAGGACTTCTCAGGAGTCACGCACGTGATCGAGCAGCGCTTCGGCGTCACCGTCTCGCGGAAGTCGGCGAGGGCGTGAGCAGACAGGTCACAGCAGCGGCGAGTAGTACATCCGGAACGCCCGGATCGGACCGACGCTCGTGTTGTAGAGGCGCGTGGACGAGAAGCGCCGCGCTCGTGCGTCGAACCGGATGGCGCCGGGCACGCCCGGGTCGTTCGGGTCGTAGACGCTGAACTCGATGTGCCGCGGGTTCTCGGCGTGATAGGCGTAGACGATGACCGTGTGGTTCAGCTCGATGGTCGGGAAGTTCGTGATGAGCCACTGGACGGCGCGGCCCGACCGCAGCTCGGCCACGGTCTCCCGCGCCACTCCCTCCTGGTGCGCGCCGGGCATGGGGTAGACCACACGCCAGTTGGTCCAGTGGATCCAGCTCCAGAACCGCGCCGTGAGACCGGCCTTCACCGCGCGCTCCTCCGCCCGGGAAAACTCGTTCAGCGCGCCGTAGCCGGGAATCACGATCCGCTCTGCGGGCGACAGCGGCGCCCGCCACGGCGCGCGGGCCGTGATCCGACGGACGCGCGCCGCGTACTCGTCCGCTGTCACGCGTGGCGCGGCCGGGTCGAAGCGGGCGAAGCGATGGAACTGGGTCACGGCACGGGCCATGACGAAGCACCAGTTCGGGTAGAGGTCCGGCTTCCCGCGGTAGATCGCTCGGTTCTCGTTCGCGAACGCGAAGGTGTCGACGCTGAACCGGATGGCCGGGGCCGGCGGCGCGGCCCGGAGGGCGACGTCGAGGGTCGGCGCGGAGATCCAGTGGGTACTGACAAGCATCCCCACGGTCGCGAGAGCGCTGAGGAGGATCGCCACGATCGCGAGGACACGTGCACGCCTGGCCACGGGCGGCCCGATTCTACGCCAACACGCGATCGCGTTGACCTCGCATCCCCGGCGGTTGTAGGTTCTATGCGCGAGATGTCGACGGGGAATTCGCCGGCCGGAACCGAACACGACGTCGTCGCCGATGCCCTCACGGCGTTCGTCAACGCCAAC
>JBIOXS010000093.1:0-63594 GCA_044869815.1 Candidatus Rokuibacteriota bacterium
ATGCGCCTCTTGGCTAGGACTGATCGACGAGGCGAAGATCGAGTTCAACTGGGTGCTCGCGCATGCTCCGGCCGGATCGCCGGAGGCGCAGCTCGCGCGCGAGTGGCTCGCCAGCCTGGAGACCGAGGAGACGACGACAACGGCCGCGAATTCGGCGGACCCGACCGTCGGCGATGCGGGCCTTCACGGGCTGGTCACCTGGGAAGGCCCGGGTCATCCACTCGGGATCGCGCCGCGGGCGGCGCTCGACCTCAGAGGGCTTCCGAACAGCCCGACGAAAGGGCTCTCCTACCACAAGCGCGCCGACAAAGAGGGTCGCTATCAGTTCAGCCGCATCGTGGCAGGTCCATACCGGCTGGCCGGCGCCGTGGCCGGTAAGCCGGCGTGGAATCTGAGGATCGAGATCAAGAGCGGCGAGGACCTGGCGCTCGACCTCTCCCCCGGCAACAGCACCGCCACCCGTAACGACTTCCCGCCCTCAGAAGGCTCGCGTCCGACGCCGCCGTCCTAGCCGCGTTCTGCCCGAACTCCGGCGTGCGCAGCCGGCTCTTCGACGGTAAGCTCCTCCGCGGACTTCGGTCAGCGAGGAGATGCCGATGGGTTTGCTCGAGGGCAGGGTGGCGGTCATCACGGGCGCCTCCAAGGGGATCGGTCGCGCGCTCAGCCTGCGCTTCGCGCGTGAGGGGGCGCGCGTGGTGTGCGCGGCGCGCTCCGCCGATCTCGTGAAGGACACGGTCGCGCAGGTGCAGGCGGCCGGGGGAAGCGCGATCGCCGTGGTGTGCGACGCGGCAGTGGAGGCCGACGTGCGGCGCCTGGTCGACACGGGGGTGCAGGCGTTCGGTCGCCTCGACACGCTCGTCAACAACGCCGGCGACGGGGGCCCCACGAAGCGCGTCCAGGATTACCTCATGGAGGACTGGCGCTACACGATCGACTCCTGCCTCACGAGCTCCTATCTGTTCACGCGCTTCGTCGTGCCGGAGATGATCAAGGCGGGCGGTGGCGCCATCGTGAACATCTCGTCGGGCGCCGGCCGTCGCGGCCTGCCGTTTCGCATCGGGTATTGCTCCGCCAAGGCGGGTCAGGTCGGAATGACCTACGGCATGGCGCTCGAGCTGGCACCGCACAACATCCGCGTGAACTGCGTGGCGCCCGGTGCCGTCGAGGGCGATCGCATCGATCGCGTGATCGCCGGCCAGGCCGAGGCGCGCGGGATCTCGGTGGAAGCGATGCGCAAGGCGATGATCGAGCGCGCGCCGCTCAAGCGCATGGTCACCGCCGACGACATCGTCGATGCGACCGTGTTCTTCTGCAGCGACATGGCGCGCAGCATCTCGGGGCAGGTGCTTTCGGTCAACGCGGGCGAGCCGGCCGGCTGATATGCGGAACGTGCTCGTCGCCAGCGCGCTGTGCGCTCTCGTCGCCGGCGCTCAGATCCACCGCGCCTCCGCCCAGACGACGCCCGAAGGCGAGATGCGCTGGGCGATGTACGTCACCATCTCGGCGCAATGGTTCGATCCCGGTGAGACGGTCGGCCAGTTGACACCGTTCTGGATCCTGTACGCGCTTCACGACGCGCTGGTCAAGCCGCTGCCCGGGAACTTCCAGAGCCCGAGCCTCGCGGAGTCGTGGACGGCCAGTCCCGATCAGCGGGTGTACGAGTTCAAGCTGCGCGAGAGGCTGAAGTTCCACAACGGCGATCCGTTCACCGCGGAGGACGTCAAGTTCAGCTTCCAGCGCGCCAAGGGCAAGCTGCTGCACGAAAAAGTCCGGGAGGTCACCGCCGTCGCCCCGTACCGCGTCCGCTTCACGCTGCACGAGCCGTGGCCCGATTTCATGAACTACTACGCCGGCATCGTCACCGGCGCCGGCTGGGTGGTACCGAAGAAGTACGTCGAGCAGGTCGGCGACGAGGGCTTCAAGAAGAATCCGGTCGGGCTTGGACCTTACAAGTTCGTGAGCCACACCCCGGGCGTGGAGCTCGTGATGGAGGCGTTCGAGGGCTACTGGCGGAAGACGCCGAGCGTCAAGCGCCTCGTGTTCAAGATGGTCCCGGAAGCGATCACACGGATGGCGATGCTGAAGCGCGGCGAGGTCGACGTGGCGTACCTGCTCGACGCGCCGCAGGCGCAGGAGGTCAAGCGTGATCCCGCGCTGAAGCTGGCGTTCTCGGGAGGGATCGCGACGTTCTTCCTCGATTTCTTCGATCAATGGGATCCCAAGTCGCCGTGGGCCGACCGGCGCGTGCGCCTCGCCGCCAGCCACGCCCTCGACCGCAAGGCGCTGTCCGAGGCGGAGACGCTCGGCGCCTCCCGGCCGGCGGGTAACTTCGTGCCGCGTCGCTTCGAGTTCGCGCTGCCGCTCGAGCCGCACGCATACGACCCGGCGCGCGCCAGGCGGCTGCTGGCCGAGGCCGGGTATCCGAACGGCTTCGATGCCGGCGAGTTCTACCAGCTGCCGCCCTACTTCTCGCTCGGCGAGGCGATCGTCGGATACCTCGGCGCCGTGGGCATCCGCGTCCGCATGCGCCCGATGGAGCGCGCCGCCTACTTCGCGGCTGTGCAGTCGAAGAAACTGCGCGGCGTCTGTGTCTGCACGAGCTCGTTGTATGGCAACGCGGCCTCCAGGATGTCGGAGGTGATTCCGAGCGACGGTGCCTACGCCTATGGCGGCTATCCCGACATCGACGCGCTCTACAAGCAGCAGGCGCGCGAGGTCGACCGTGCCAAGCGCGAGGCGCTGCTCCACCAGATCCAGCGGCTGGTGTACGAGCGCGTGCGGATCGCGCCGATCTACGAGTACGTGTGGCCGAGCGGCATCGGACCCCGCGTGGAAGAGCCGGCGCTCATGCTGATCGATCCCTATCCCTGGTCGGCGCCCCTCGAAGAGGTCCGACTGAAGAGGAGAAGCCCATGACGCTTCGGACAGTGCTCCGGCTGGCCTTCGCATCGGTGGCGGCCCTGGTGCTGCTCACGGCCTCGGAGTCGGGAGCCCAGGGCAAGAAGCTCAAGATCGGCGTCATCTACGACTACAGCGGCCCCCTGGCCGGCGGCGGCTCGGACCTCCACGCGCTCGGCGCCAAGATCATGATCGACCACTTCGTCAAGAAAGGCGGCGTGGAGGGCTACCAGATCGAGGCGCTCTATGCCGACGCGCAGAGCAAGCCCGAGGTGGCCATCAACGAGGCGGTGCGGCTGATCGAGCAGGAGAAGGTCGACATGCTGCTCGGCTTCTATTCCTCCGCGCAGTGCGTGCCGGTGGCCGCCCGCGTCGAGCAGCTCCGGAAGTTCATGTGGATCACTACCTGCATCTCGTCGGCGGTGCTCGAGAACCGCAACATGAAGTACGTATTCCGGGTGCAGCCGAGCGGCCGGCAGTTCGGTCTCATGTCGATGGACTTCATCGCCAAGAACTCCAGGGACAAGCTCGGCAAGGAGCCGAAGGACCTCAAGGTCGCCATCATCCACGAGGACGGCGCCTACGGCATCGACGTGGCGAAAGGCAACGAAGAGGGCGCGAAGAAGGCGGGATTCAACCTGGTCATGAAGGAGGGCTACTCGGCGACGGCGCCCGATCTCTCGGCGCTGGTGACGAAGCTCAAGCGCGGCCGGCCCGACGTGCTCTTCCACACCGGCTACAACCCGGACATCGCGCTGTTTCTGCGTCAGGCTCGCGAGCAGGGTCTGCGCTTCAAGGCTCTGATCGGCCACGGGGCCGGCTACGGCGTCTATGACAAGCTGAAGGAAGCGATCGGCAAGGACGTCAACTACTTCTTCAACGTCGATCCCATCTCCATCTGGCTCGCCAACGACAAGGCGCTGCGGCCCGAGCTGGGCCCGCTCATCAAGATGGTGGGCGAGGAGTACGAGAGGGCCCGCCCCGGCACGCTCGTCCGTTCCGCGCACGTCGGCATGGCCGCCAGCAACACGTACGTGTTCATGAGCGAGGTGCTGCCGCGGGCGATCAAGAAGTACGGCGGCGTCGACGCCGACTCCCTGCGCAAGGCGGCGCTCGAGGTCGACATCCCCGAGGGCGGCACCATGCTCGGCTTCGGCGTGCGGTTCCTCGGTGACGGCGCGATGGCCGGCCAGAACGACCGCGCGTTTCCGATCATCGTGCAGTACGTCGACGACAAGCCCTACGTCGTCTGGCCGAAGAGCCTGCAGCTCCGCGAACCGACGCTGCCACTGCCGGCATCGTCACCGTATTCGCTGAACTGATCGACGACCCCGCTCGCGAGCGGGGCACGACGGGAGGGCGCGCCGCGCCGCGTGATGGCGCGTGTCGGTGACTTCTGCTATCGTCGCCGGACTCGCGTCCCGTTCGCGGCGACTTCGTGACGATGTCAGGAGGAGCTGATGAGCCAGCCGACCAGACTCGACCGTCGATCGTTCCTGAAGCGCGCCGGCGTGGCCGGCGCCGCCGCCGCCGTCGCCTCGCGCCTTCCGGCGCCGCGCGCGGCCTCGGCCCAGGACGCGACCGTGCGACCTGACCCAACAGCAAAGCGCGGCGGCACGCTGCGCTACGCCGTCCACAACGCGCCCGCCCACTTCGACGTCCATCAGTCCGGCACCGTCGCCAACATCGGTCCGCAAAGCCCGATGTACGACACGCTGCTGCGCCGGAGTCCCAAGGACGGCCAGACGATCATCCCGGACCTCGCATCGAAGTGGGAGATCTCGCCCGACAACAAGAAGTACACGTTCCACCTGCGCAAGGGCGTGAAGTTCCACGACGGCGCCGACTTCACCGCCGAGGACGTGAAGGCGACCTACGAGCGCATCGCGCGCCCGCCGAAGGGTGTCGTGATCCCACGCACGCCGCTGTTCGCGACCGTCGGCGACATCGTCGCTGTCAATCCGCACACGGTCGAGTTCCGGATGACCGAGTCGCGGCCGAAGGCGTACATGCTGGGCGCCTTCGCCAGCGGCTGGAACATCATCGTGCGCAAGAAGACCCTCGAGGAGAACCAGGGCAATCTGCGCCAGGTGATGGCCTACCCGGGGACGGGACCGTTCAAGCACGTCTCGCGCCGGGACAAGGAAGTCTGGATCATGGAGCGCAACGCCGACTACTGGAACAAGGGCCTGCCGCTCATCGACCGGCTGGAGGTCTACCACTTCCTGCCGTTCACGCCGGAGCTCGGCGCCGCCTTCCTGTCCGGCCGCGTCGATTACGCGCGCCTGCTGGACCCCGTGACGTGGCGGAAGGCGAAGGAGATGCAGGGAGTGACGGCGGCCGCGTTCAATCAGAGCGTCATCCAGGCGTTCTGGACCAACATGCAGAAGAACAAGGCGCTCGCCGATCCGCGTGTGCGGCGTGCGATCCATCTGGCGATGGACCGTCCCACGCTGGTGGAGGTCGTCAAGGACACGGCGCCGATGCAGGTCGGCGGGTTCGTCTATCCGTTCCACGAGATGTCGACACCGCGCGCCGAGCTCGAGAAGAAGCTCGGCTACCAGAAGGACGTCAAGCCGGCGGTGCAGGAGGCCCGGCGCCTCATGAAGGAGGCGGGCTACGGCAACGGCCTCCGGAATCTCGACTTCGTCGTTCGCGACATTCCGACCTTCAAACTGTGGGCGGTGGCCATCCAGGCCATGCTCAAGGAGCACATCAACGTCGAGAGCAACCTGCGCGTGGTGCAGACGTCGGTGTGGTTCGACGAGGCGCAGGCCGGGAACTTCGACCTCGCCATCAGCGCTATCGTCTCGACGCTCATGGATCCGTCCGACATCTTCAGCGCGTGGTACGGCAAGGACGGCCCGCAGAACTACTCCCGCTGGACGAATCCCGGCTTCCACGACCTCGCCGGCCAGATCGAGCGCGAGCTGGACGACACCAAGCGCCGCCAGATGGTGCGCAAGGCGGAGGACATCCTCGAGAACGATCCGCCGCTCATCCCGGTCGCCTACGAGCAGATCTACGACGCCTACTACAACAAGGTGAAGGGACAGAATCCATCCACGTATTTCGGGATCTACGACGTCGTTAGATGGGATCAGGTCTGGCTCGGGTGACACCGGTAGTAGAGGAGCGCCACGGCTTCGCCGGGGCGCTCCGAAGGGCGGGGGATATGGGGGGCCCTTCGAGGCCCCCCTTCTTCATATGAAGAAGTACCTGGCACGCCGGGCCGCCTACGCCGTCGTCACGCTGCTCGGCGTGTCCATGAGCGTCTTCGTCATACTCCGGATCCTGCCCGGCGACCCGCTCGTCGCCATCCTGGGTGTCGAGGGCCACGCCCAGATGCGGCCGGCGGATCGCGTGCGCATCATGGCCGATCTCGGCCTCAGCGACCCGTTGCCCGTGCAGTACGTGCGCTGGCTCGGCGACATCGCCACCGGACAGCTCGGCAAGTCGTTCTTCCGCGGCGATACCGTCGCCGAGCTCATCGCCCATCGCGGTCCCGTCAGCGCCGAGATCGGCATCCTCGCGCTGATCATCTCCTGGCTGGTCGGGCTGCCGGTCGGCATCCTGAGCGCGTTCAAGCCCAACAGCCTGCCGGACGGCCTCGCGCGCGCACTGTCGGTGCTGTTCCTCGCCATCCCCGGCTTCTGGCTCGGCATGCTCATCGTGCTGGCGCTGCTGTTCTGGTTCGGCTACAAGGCGCCGATCATCATCGTGCACGTCTGGCAGGATCCATGGCAGAACCTCCAGATCGTCATCGGCCCCGCGGTCGTGCTCGGGCTCGCCCAGGGCGCCTACATCGCGCGGATGTCGCGGTCCTGCCTGCTGGAGGTCATCGGCGAGGACTTCGTGCGGACGGCGCGGGCCAAGGGGCTGCGCGAGGGGCTCGTGGTCATGCGCCATGCGCTGCCGAACGCGCTGCTGCCGGTCATCACGATCTCCGGCGTGCTGCTCGGCTTCGTGCTGGGCGGATCGGTCGCGGTCGAGCAGGCGTTCGGCGTGCCGGGCCTCGGGCGGTCCCTCGTCATCTCCGTCATCGAGCGCGACATCATCGTCGTGCAGAACCTCGTCCTGCTCTACGCGGTGATCTTCGTGCTCGTGAACGTCCTCGTCGATCTGAGCTACGCCTGGCTCGATCCGCGCATCCGGTACAGCTGATGGGTGCCGTCCTGGGCGAGCTCGTCCGCTTCGGGCGGCGCAACACGCTGGCCGCCGCCGGCGGCGTCGTCGGCGTGGCGATCATCTGCGTGGCGCTGGCGGCGCCGCTGCTGGCGCCGCGCGATCCGCTCAAGGCCGACTTCCGGCGAATGAACAAGCCGCCCGACACGCAGAGCCTGCTCGGCACCGACCAGGTGGGCCGCGACACGCTGAGCCGGGTCATCTACGGCGCGCGCACCTCGCTCTTCGTCGCCTTCTCGTCGGTGATCCTCGGCACCACCGTCGGCTCCCTCTGGGGCGTGGCCTGCGGGTACCTCCGCGGACGCTTCGATCTCGTCAGCCAGCGCGTGATGGAAATACTCCAGTCGTTCCCGGATCTGATCCTGGCCATGGCGATCTCGATGGCCATCGGGACGGGTCTGCCGGCCGTGATCTTCGCCATCGCCATCACGCGCATTCCGTTCGGCGGCCGCGTGATCCGCTCGGTGGCGCTGTCCGTGCGCGAGATGCCCTACGTCGAGGCGGGACGGGCCAGCGGCGCCTCCGCGCTCCGCGTCATGACCTTTCACGTCCTGCCGCAATGCCTGGCGCCCTACCTCGTCCTCGCCACCACCCACCTCGGCGTGGCCATCGTCATCGAGGCCGCGCTCGGCTTCCTCGGCGTCGGCGTGCCGCCTCCGACCCCGACCTGGGGCAACATGCTGGCGGATTCGATCACCGCGCTCGTACCGCCGTGGTGGCTGGCGTTCTTCCCCGGCCTCGCCATCACGGTGACCGTGCTCGCGTTCAACCTGCTCGGAGACGGCATCCGCGACACGCTCGACCCACGGCTGTCGCCCGCATTTCTCCGGATGATGGCCGGCGGCCGCCGGCGCTGAGGGGGACCGCTAGACCCGCAGCAGCGGCCGGGCGTGGCTGAGCGCCGCGAAGACGGAGCGGGAGAGCAGCGGGAGGTCGGGATCGCGCGCGCCCATGATCAGCACCGTGTCGCCCGGGCGCGCTTCCTTCGTCACCCAGCGCCGCACGGCATCGTGGTCGGGGGCGAATGCGCACTCGCGCGTGGCCCGGAGATCCTCGGCCAGCGTCTCGCTCGAGATGTCGCGCGCCACCGTGCCGCCCGCGTAGAAGATCTCGGCGTAGCAGAACCGATCGTCGGCGCGGAGCAGGCGTGGCAAGAGCTCGCGCAGCTCCGGGCGCAGAAACCGCGCGGGACCGAAGCCGTGCGGCTGGAACACGGCCACCACGCGGGCGGCGCCGTTCTGCGCGGTCGTGAGGGCGGCGCGCAGCTTGTCTGCGTTGTGGGCGTAGTCGTCGACGACGCGGATGCCGGACGGCGTGACTCCGATGAGCTCGAAGCGTCGGCTGACGCCGGGAAAGCGCGCCATCAGCCGCTCGATCGTCGGTATGCCCAGCCCGAGGCGAAGGGCGACCAGGGCGGCGGCCGCGGCGTTTTCGAGGTTATGCAGGCCGGGCTGGGGAACGTCGAGCGTGAGCGCGCGGCCCTCCACGCGCAGCGTTCCGAGGGCACGATCCGGCCCCACGCGTTCGACGACGAGCGGCGCGTCGGCCTCCGGCGCCGCGCCGTAGGTGAGCGTCTTTCCCCGGCGCCCCAGCGCGGCGGCCTCGGGCGAGGCCACGTTGACGAACAGCGTCTGACAGCCGGCCGCGAACGCGGCGAACTGCGCGCGGAGGGCGGGCAGTTCGGTGTGGTCGCGGCTCACGTTGTGCACAACGCCGAGCGCGGGACGGTAGCCAACCAGGGTGCCGTCCGACTCGCACGCCTCCGCGACCACCGGCCCCTTCCCCGGCCCCGCGAGGAGGCACCCGCCGCCGCCCTGGCCCACCAGCGCGGCGCCGCCGATGACGGTGGCCGGCACGCGCGCCTCGCGGAGCAGCCACGCGAGCATGCCGGTGATGGTGCTCTTGCCGCTGGTTCCGGCGATGGCCACGCCCGGGCGGCCGGCGCCGACGACCTCCGCCAGCAACGCCGGCCGCGTGAGCCGCGAGAGCCCGAGCGCCGCCGCCGCGCGCATCTCCGGCGTCGACGCCTCGACTGCCGTCGAGTGCACGAAGCGATCGACCGCCGCCGTCACGGCGCTGCCGTCGTGCGGATGCAGCTCGATTCCGAGCGCGCGGAGCGAGGCGGCCACCTCGGCGTTCTTGCCCTGGTCGAGCGAGCGGTCCGAGCCCTGAACGGCGTGACCGCGGAGCCGCATGAGGGAGGCCAGGGGGCTCATCCCCGCACCGGCGATGCCGGAGAAATGGTAGCGAAGTCCGCGAGACCGCCCAGCGGATCGGGGCATTGTCCTCGCTTCGTGCAGCGCCGATGCCAAGCGTGGCGACGCCATTTCCGCGCTCACTCTACGCCGCCGTGCCGACAGTTCGGCACGATTTCGATCGGTGCTGACATAGTGGCGTCGGCACGATGACGCTCAGTGCTTCACGGCCAGCACGACGAGGCTGCTGGCGAGACCTCGCGCGCCCGGCATCCGGGTGACCCAGCGATCGACGGCGCACAGCGCCGCGTACAGAGGTCGCATGATGTGGGGCAGTCGCCGGCGGTGGAGGAAGGTCGATGGCAGGCAGCCCGTCGCGCTGTGGATTCCCCACATCTGCGTGGGAGACAGGTCGGCGGCGGCGAGCAAGCGACGGAGCTCCGGCGCCGTGAACAGGCGAAGCGCGCCGTAGCCGGGATAGGGCAGCACGCAGTTCTGATCGAGCGGACGGGCCATCGCCCGCCAGAGCATGGCGGCCGACACACCGTAACCGAGGATGTCCCCCGCCGCCGCGCTCACCGCCATCCAGGCGAGGTCGGCGCTCCACTTGTGCTCCACCTCGAGCAGCAGCCGACCGCCCGGCCGCAGCACACGGCCGAGCTCGGTCAGCGCGGCCGCCGGCTCGACCACGAAGCTGAGCGTGCTGCCGCAGCAGACGACCGCGTCGAACGCGGCGGCGGCGTAGGGGAGGGCCTCGAGGCGTCCGCGGGCGAAGAACGCCGCGGGGAGGCGTTGCCGCGCGATGGCAAGCAGCGCGGCCGAGGCGTCGATGCCGTGCGTGCGATAGCCGAGTTCCTCGAGCACGGCCGCCTGAAAGCCCGTGCCGCAGCCGGCGTCGAGCGCGACGGCCGCCGCCGCCCGCGCCGGGCGCTCCAGCGTCCGGCGGAGGATCGCGTGCACGCGCGCGTAGAGATGCTCGTACCACGGCTCGAGCTCGTCGTACGCGGCGGCCATGCCGTCGAAGACATCCACCACGTCGTCCATGCGCACGCTCCGGACTCAGTCTAAGGTTGAGCGGCCGCCTGCCGGGCGGGATCACGCATGGAGGAGGATGGCATGACGAGCGGGTCCACCAACGGACGGGCGGGATCGCCGCCGGGGCCGCGCCGCGAGGCGCTTGCCGTCGAGGGCGGCGCGACGGTGAGCTCCCTGCTCACGCGCATGAGCCGGTCGGCCTTCCAGGGGCGCAAGCTCGGAGAGGCCTTCGAGACGTGGAAGTCGATGATCGACGGCGGCTCGCTGATCTGTCTCGGTCTGGCCGGCTCGATGGCCAGCGCGGGGCTCTGGCCGCTCGTGACCTGGCTCGTGGAGCGCGGCTACGTCGACCTGATCGTGTCCACCTCTGCCAACGTCACCGAGGACCTGCTCGAGCAGCGCGGGGTCGCGTTCTACCGGCTCGAGCCCGAGCGCGCCGACGACGAGCGGCTGTGGCGCGACGGCTACTACCGCTTCTACGACCACGTGGTGGCCAAGGACGAGTACGACCGCATGGAGGATTTCACGCGCGGGTTCTTCGAGGACCTGGCCCGCCGGTGGACCGAAACCGCCATCCCGGGCGTCGTGTTCATGCGCGAGTTCGGCCGCTGGCTCGAGGCCCAGGGCCTCGGCCGGTCGGTCGCGGCGACGTGCGCACGCCACGGCGTGCCGCTCTTCGTTCCCGCGGCCCCGGACGGCCCGCTCGCCGAGGGCTATCGCGCCGCTGCGCAACGGGAGCCCGTCGTCGACTTCTTCCGGGACTACGAGCTCGCGCTGCGGATCATGGACCGCTACATGGCCCCCGGGCGCGGCACCTCGGCCGTCTTCGTGGGCGGCGGCGTGCCCAAGGACTTCATCCAGATCACCGCTACCAGCGTCTGCGCGATCCGCGGGGGCGCCGACGCGAGTCCGCACCGCGCGGCCATCCAGCTCACCACGGACAACGCCGTTTTCGGCGGTCTCGGCGGCGCCAGCGTGGCCAGCGAAGGGATCTCATGGGGCAAGGAATCGCCGGCCGGTCGCAACGTGATGGTCTACGCCGACTTCACGATCGCGCTGCCGCTGCTCTGCCAGGGGCTCCTCGACCACTATGGCCCGCGCCATCTGCGGGTCGCGCGTCGGCGCATCGTCGCCGACGTGGGCGCGCTCCTCGACGAGCCCGATCCCGCCCGATGGATGGCGTGAGCGTCGCCGCTCAGGCGGCGGCCGACAGCACCGCCGGCACCCCGCCGCGCTTGAGCGACTCGAAGTTCGAGTGGCGCGGATCCTCGAGGCCGGCGATGGCGCCACGGCGGCAGGCGGCCACGACGTCGGCGATGCCGTCACCCACGCTGAACCGCCGCGTAAAGCCGAGCGTCTTGCGAATCTTGCTGAAGCTGACGCGGTAGCTCCGCGCGTCGCAGAGCTGGGGCTCCACGGCGACCTCGGTGCCCGGCACCGTCGCGGCCACGATGGCGGCGATCTCGCGCACGCTGTGGTTCGAGCGGTCGTCGCCGACGTTGAAGCGCTGGCCGCGCACCAGCGTGTCGCGCGCGTCGGCGGCCAGCAGCAGGGCGGCCGCCGCATCGTGGACGTGCAGATGCGGCCGCGCCTGCGCGCGACCGGAGACGCGGAGCTTCCGGCGGAAATACGCGTGCGCCGTGAGCGTGTTGACCGCCAGATCGAGCCGCATGCGCGCCGACACGCCGAACACGGTCGCTAGTCGCAAGATCACCGCGCTGAGGCGGCCGGCGTGGGCGTCGAGGATGCGCTCGGACGCGACGCGCGTGCGCGCGTACAGCGACAGCGGGTTCAGCGTGGAGCTTTCCATCAGCAGCGGGTCGGCGCCGGTGCCGTACACGCTGCAGCAGGAGGCGAAGACCAGCCGCCGCACGCGCGCCTCGAGGCACGTCTCGACGAGGAGCTCGGTCGCCTGGTGGTTGATGGCGACCGTCGCCTCGCGATCCAGCTCGCACGCGGCGTCGCCGACCACCGCGGCGAGCGCGATCACGGTGTCGGCGCCGGCGGCGGCCTCCTGCATCGCCGCCGGATCGCGGACATCGCCCGCGATCACGCTGAGGCGCGGATGATCCAGCAGGGCCCTCAGCCCGTGGTCGCCGTAGAGCAGAAGATCGAGGACGCGAACGCGATCACCGCGGTCGAGGAGCTGGCGCACGACGTGCGAGCCGATGTAGCCGGCGCCGCCGGTCACGAGGAAGGTACGAGGGGGGTTTGACATACCGTTCAGCGAAGCAACAGCCGTGCCCCGCCCGTGGTGCCGATTTCGAGCACTGCGGTTGCGCCTGCGAACCGTTTTCGGGCAAACGGTTGCAGGGACGGTGCAATGCTACGCGGGCGTCACTCTGGCACGGACGCCGAGGGCCACACGCCCGTCGAGGCCCGCGTGCGGGAAAAGGTCGGGGGCGGCTCGAAGCGCAGGCCGAGCTCGTCCAGGCGCGCGCACGGGCGCCCACCGAAGTCGGCCGGGCTGATGAGGTGCTCTCGCAACGCTTCCTTCAGTCGGTACGAGCACGCGACGTCCCGCCACAGCACGGCTTCCGCGTGCTGGCGATAGCCCCAGGCGAGCGGCAGGACGACCACCATCACCATCACGAGGGCCAACCCTATCTTTAGGCATATCTCCACGCCGGGCCAGAAGACCTTGAAGCCACTGAGTCGCGGAGGCATCGGAGTCCGGAGCCTACCACCGGTTATCGAGGCGCGCCACGGCTTCGCCGGGGCGTGCCGAGCGTTGGGGGGTGTGGGGGGCCATTTCGGGGCCCTCCACGTTCAAGGGCGCTGCGCGCGAAAGCGTCGCAGGAGCGCGTTCGTCGACGAGTCGTGGGCGAGCGCGGGCTCGTCGCGCGCCGCGAGCTCGGGAGCGATGCGCGTGGCCAGCACCTTGCCGAGCTCGACGCCCCACTGATCGAAGGAGTTGATTCGCCAGATGGTGCCCTGCACGAACACCTTGTGCTCGTAGAGCGCGATCAGGGCGCCGAGGGTGGCCGGCGTCAGTCGATCGGCGAGGATCGTGTTCGTCGGACGGTTGCCGTCGAAGCTGCGCGCGGGGTCCGGCGCCGACCGTCCGAACGCCAGCGCCTCCGTCTGCGCGAAGAGGTTGGCGGCCAGCAGCGTGTGGTGATCGCCGACCTCGTCCAGCGGCTGGCAGAAGCCGATGAAATCCGCGGGGACGAGCCTCGTGCCCTGGTGCAGGAGCTGGTAGAAAGCGTGCTGGCCGTTCGTCCCCGCCGCGCCCCACACGATCGGTCCCGTCTGAACGTCGACCGCGCGCCCGTCGAGATCGACGGACTTGCCATTGGACTCCATGTCGAGCTGCTGCAGGTAGGCGGGAAGCCGGGCGAGCGACTGGCTGTACGGCAGCACCGCGTAGGTCTCCGCGCCGAAGAACGCGTCGTACCAGAGGCCGATGAGCGCCAGCAGGACAGGCAGGTTGCGGGCGAAGGGCGCCGTCCGAAAATGTCGATCCAGCTCGTGCGCGCCGGCGAGCATGGCGCGGAAGCCCTCGGGCCCGATGGCGATCATCAGCGACAGCCCGATGGCCGACCACATCGAGTACCGGCCGCCGACCCAGTCCCAGAACGGAAACATGTTGTCGACGTCGATGCCGAACTTTCGCACCTCCGCGGCGTTCGTCGAGACGGCCACGAAGTGCCGCGCCACGGCCGCGTCATCGCCCAGCGCGCGCAGCAGCCACGCGCGCGCCGTGCGCGCGTTGGTCAGCGTCTCGAGCGTCGTGAACGTCTTGGAGGCGACCACGAACAGCGTCTCGGCCGGCTCGAGATCGCGCGTGGCTTCCAGGAAATCGGTGGCGTCGACGTTTGAGACGAAGCGGCAGGTCAGGTCACGCTGGCTCCCATGACGGAGCGCCTCGTAGGCCATGGCGGGGCCGAGGTCCGAGCCGCCGATGCCGATGTTGATCACGGTGCGGATGCGCCGCCCGGTGAACCCCGTCCAGGCGCCGCTGCGCACGCGGGTGGCGAAGGCCGCCATGCGATCGAGCACGCCATGAACGTGGGGCACGACGTCCTCGCCGTCGACCACGATCGATGCGGTGCGCGGCGCACGCAGCGCCACGTGGAGGACGGGACGATTCTCGGTCACGTTGATGGTCTCGCCCGCGAACATCGCCTCGATCCGCCCGCTGACGCCGGTCGCGCCGGCGAGTGCGAGCAGGAGCTGTAGGGTCTCGCCGGTCACCCGATTCTTCGAGTAGTCGAGATAGAGCCCGGCCGCCTCGGCGGTGAGACGTTCGCCGCGCATCGGATCCTTGGCGAAGAGATCGCGCAGATGGACGTCACGGAGACGCTCGTAGTGGGCCTCGAGCGCCTTCCACTCCGGACGGCTGCGGAGCGGCGGGGTCAATTCGGCGACTCCGTGCGCAGCGTTCGACACCGCCCGCCGTCCCAGACGAAGACCGTCGGCCGCATGTCGAGGAACAGCCCCGTGGCGGCGACGCCGGGAATGGCGCGCACGGCGGCTTCCAGCGGGCGGGGGTCCTTCATCGGACCGACGCGGCAGTCGAGCAGCAGGTTGCCGTTGTCGGTGACGACAGGGCGCCCCTCGGCCAGCCGGATATCCGCGGGCAATGCGAGGGCCTCGAGCCGCCGCCGGCATGCAGCGGCGGCAAAAGGCACGACCTCCACGGGGAGGCGACCGCGCGAGCCGAGCGCGGGCACGAGCTTCTCGGCGCCCACGAGGATCACGAACCGGCGGGCGACGGACGCGACGACACCCTCGCGGAGCAGCGCGCCGCCGTAGCCCTTGATGAGATCGGCGCGCGGGTCGACCTCGTCGGCGCCGTCCACCGCGACGTCGACCGCCTCCGCGTCGTCGAGGGTGACGAGCTTGATGCCGAGCTGGCGCGCCAGGGCGGCGGTGGTCTCCGACGTCGGCACGCCGCGCACGTCCAGCCCGGTCGCGACGCGCTGACCGAGCGCGCGCACGAAGGCCGTCGCGGCCTGGCCCGTGCCGAGGCCGATCACCTGGCCGCTCGACACGAGCCGCATCGCCTGCGCCGCGAGGACGGCCGCGCCTTCTTCGCTCAGACGGACGGGATCGGGCATCGAACGACAGCATCGCGCACCCGCATGCCGTCGTCCAGCGGCTGGGCGCGCGCTAGAATGCCGCGCCATGATCGGCGATCCCTTCGAGGAGCTGTTCGCGCGCGGCGTCACCGACGGCTTGCCGGTCGTGCCGCCGACGGCCGAGCGCGTGCGCGCGGCGGTGGCGGCCAGCGGCCGCGATGGCGACGAGCTGATCGGCCTGGTGGCGCCGCGACATGGTCGGGCGACCGTCGAGCGCATCGCCGTCAACGCCGTCATGGCCGGGTGCCGGCCGGAGTACCTGCCGGTCGTCATCGCCGCCGTGGCCGCAATCTGCGATCCGGGCTTTGCGCTCGAGGGCGTGTCCGGAACGACGGACGCCGTCACGCCGCTCGTCATCGTCAACGGACCGATCCGCGGCCGACTCGACATCAACTGCGCGGCCAGCGTGTTCGGCGCCGGGTGGCGGGCCAACGCCACCATCGGGCGCGCCGTGCGGCTGGTGTGGGTCAACATCGGCGGCGCGCGGCCGGGACTCATCAGCATGTCGACCTTCGGCCAGCCCGGGCGCTACAGCTACTGCATCGGCGAGCACGAGGAAGCGAGCCCCTGGGAGCCACTCCATGTCGAGCACGGCTTCGCCGCCGCCGAGAGCACGGTGGCAGCGCTGGCGGCGGAGGCGCCGCAGATCGTCGTCAACGCCACCGGCCGCACCGCGCGCGAGATCCTCGACACCGTGGCGCGCGCCGGCGTCGTCATCGCCAGTCCGGATCTGGCCCCGCTCGGCGAGACGCTGCTCGTCATCGGACCCGAGCACGCCAGGACGATCGCGGGCGACGGCTGGACCAAGGCCGACGTGCGCGAGTTCGTTTGGGAGCGCGCCCAGGTCAGCCTCGATGGCGCTCGCACGCCCAAGTTCCGCGAGCCCGCCGTGCTCAGGATCGTGGTGGCCGGCGGCACCGCCGGCCGCTTCTCCGCGTGGGTCCCCGGCTGGCCGTTTCGCGGCTCCCCGTCCACGCTGGTATTCAAGCCTATCGCTATTCCATGAGCGTCGTCGTCGGCGGGGGCGTGGCGACGCGGGCCTCGCCGGCGACGGTGACGGAGATGGTGGCCGGCGCGGGCCGGCTGCGGGCGCGGCGCCAGTCCCACACCCCGAAGGCCACGATGAGCGCGCTGGTCACCACCGAGACCGTCACGAAATGCGAGATCGCCGCCAGCGAGACCACGATGAGGAACACTCGCGCGCCCCAGCCGAGCGGCGCGAACATGTGTCCGGCGAGCGCCGCGCAGAGCGCCGAGATGCCGATGGCCGCCGACAGGAAGCTCACCGCGATCGTCGTCCAATCGGACTTCAGCAGCAGCGCCGGTTGATAGACGAAGAGGAACGGCGCCAGGAAGCCGCCGATGCCGATCCGCGTGGCCTGCCAGCCCGTGGTCATCGGATTGGCGCCGGCGATCTGGGCCGCGGCGACGGCGGTGACGGCCACCGGCGGCGTCACGTCGGCCAGCACGGCGTAGTAGAAGACGAACAGGTGAGCGGCCACGATGTCGACATTCAGCTTCGCGAGCGCGGCGCCGCCGACGGTGACGGCGAGGATGTAGGACGGCGTGGTCGGGATGCCCGTGCCGAGCACCGACACAATGGCGAAGATCAGGAACAACGCCACGATGAGATAGCCGCCGGAGAGATTGACGATCGCGCTCGAGAAGGCCAGGGCCACGCCGGTACGGCTCATCGCGGCCACGATCAAGCCGGAGGCGGCCAGCACGGAGGCGATGATCACCCCCGAGCGCATCGCTTCCGTCAGGGTGGCGAAGATTCGCCGCGGCGTCATCGGCTGGTCGCCGGCCACCCACGACACGGCGATCGCCGTCAGCAGGCTGTAGAGCGCGGACTTCGACGGCGAGTAGCCGGCGTGCAGGAAGTAGAGCACGGTGACGAACGGTGAGAACAGCAGCGCCCGGCGGACCAGGCTCGTCACCGGCGGCAGCTCCGCCTTCATCGTGCCGATGCCGTGTTTCAGCGCCTCCCAGTGCACGGTGGCCAGGATCGACAGGTAGTAGAGGATCGCCGGCAGCGCGGCGGCCACGATGATCTGCTGGTACGGCACGCCGGTCAGCTCGGCCATGATGAAGGCGCCGGCGCCCATGATCGGGGGCATCAGCGGGCCGCCGCAGGAGGCGGTCGCCTCGATGGCGCCGGCGATCTCCGGCCTGTAGCCGATGCGCTTCATCAACGGGATGCTGAAGCTGCCGGTGGCGTAGCAGTCGGCCACCGACGAGCCGCTGATGGTGCCGTAGAGCCCGGAGGAGACGACGGCGACCTTGGCGGGGCCGCCGCGATAGCGTCCTGCGAGCAGCACGGAGATGTCCATGAAGAACTGGCCGACGCCCGAGTGGAGCATGAAGGCCGCGAACAGGATGAAGATCATGAGGAGATTGGAGGAGATGCCGGTGAGCGAGCCGAGCACGCCCTCGTCGGCGTAGAGGAAGAACATCTCGACCAGCTGCGGATAGCTGTAGGCGCGCGGCGAGCGGAGAAAGCCGGGCATCCAGGGCGCCACCACGAGGTAGGCCATGAACACCAGCGTGGTGACGAAGAACCAGAAGCCGACCGACCGGCGGGAGGCCTCGAGCACGGCGATGACGAGCAGCGTGCCCAGGATCACCTGGCCCGTCGTCACCGGATGTACGCCTTCCCAGCGCTCGGTGAGCTCCTGCGCGTAGCGGATCACGTACAGGCACGGCACCGTGGAGGCCGTCGCCCACACCCAGTCGCCGAGCGTCACGCGATCGCGCGGCGAATGCTCGCGCGCGGGGAAGAGCAGGAAGGCCAGCGGGATCAGGAACAGCAGATGGACGGCGCGCATCTCGCGCGGCTCCCAGGCTCCCGCGTACGCGGTCCAGATGTGGAACAGGGCGGCGGCGGCGGCCCAGCCGCCGACGCCCCAGCCCACGGCGCCCGAGAGGGTCCGCATGCGCTACTTCAACAGACCGGCTTCCTTGTACGCCTTCTCGGCGCCCGGATGGAGCGGCACGTTGGCGAGCTTCACGGCGTCCTTTGGATCGAAGTCCTTGAACGCGGGATGGACCTTGCGCACGCCGTTGAGATCCGAGAGCAGCAGCTTGGTGAACTGGTAGACGACCTCCGCCGGCGTCTTGGCGTTGGCCACGATCGTGTTGGCCATCGCGATGGTGGGGATGTCCTTGTCGTTGTTCACGACATCCTTGTACGACCCCTTCGGGATGGCGCCGCGCGACAGGCCGTGCGACTCGAGGAACTTGATGAGATCGTCGTCCATCGGCAGGATCTTCATCTTCCGCGCCAGCGACGCCTCCTGGATGGCCGCGCCGGGCACCGCGAGATTCGCGAAGAAGACGTCCATGTTGCGATCGCGGTACTGCGTGGTCAGATCGCTGTAGGAGACGAGGATGACCTTGCCGCCCTTGTTGCGGACGTCGTTGTAGCTCGTCTTGTAGAACTCGAACACCTTCCGCATCACCCACTCGTCGGAGCCGCCAGGCGGCGTGGTGCCGATGGTGATCGGCTTCGTCTTGGCCATCTCGAAGACGTCCTTGACGGTGTTGGCGGGGTACTCCACCGGCACGCCGACCTGGATGTGAACGAACCCGAGTCCGTTCATCACCAGCCGCATGTCGGGATGCTTGTCCTTGTACGGGTCCTGGCCGTTGTAGGAGGCCGCGATGAACGGCGGCAGCCCCCACGCGATCTCGGTCTCGCCCTGCTGGAGCTTGGACATGTTCTGGATGCCCGCGCCCGGGACCACCCTGATGTTGAACGAGCTGTCCTTGCCCTTGATCAGCTCGACGAAGCCGCCGGCCTGCGTGTACCAGCCGCCGCCGACCTGGCCCGCCGTCCACGTCAGGTTCTTCTGCTGCGCGGTCGCGGGCAGCGCCCACAGAACCAGCGCGAACACGAATACCACTGCCATCATCCGTCGCATGCGTCCTCCTTCACGGTCGCGTGCATTCCTTCAGCGCCGTCTCGTCGACCTCGACTCCCAGTCCCGGGCCATCCACGGCGAGAATGGCGCCGTCGGCGTATTGCAGGGGCCGCCGGACCACGTCGCTCTTCAGCAGCAGCGGACCGAACAGCTCGCAGCCCCAGGTCACCGGCGCCGCTGCCAGCGCCACCTGGAGATAGGCGGCGCTGCCGAGCGACGTCTCGATCATGCAGCCGACGTAGCAGCCGAGCCCGGCCGCCTCGGCAATGCGCGCGATCGCGAGCGTGCCGAGGATGCCGGCTGACTTCGTGAGCTTGAGCGCCACGATCGACACGCCGCCGAGCCGCGCGATGGCAAGCGCCTCGTGCGGCGAGCCGCACGACTCGTCGGCCATGACCGGAACGTCCACGCGGCGGGCGAGGTCCGCCATGCCGTCCAGATCCCACTTCGGCAGCGGCTGCTCGACGAAGTCGAGACCGTACGGCTCGAGGGCGCGGATGGCGGTGAGCGCGGTGGCGCGGTCCCAGCCCTGATTGGCGTCCACGCGTAGCGCCACGCCGGGGCCGACGGTCTCGCGGATGCGCCGCACGCGCTCCACGTCGTGGGCGAGCGGCTGCGCGGCCGTCTTGATCTTGAAGATCCGGTGACCGAGCACGACCTTCTCCCGCGCCTCAGCGAGCTCCGCCTCGAGCCCGTCGACGGCGAGCGACCACGAGAGCGGAACGCGGTCTCGGACGCGGCCGCCGAGCAGGCGATGGACCGGGACGCCGAGGGCGCGACCGTTCAGATCCCACAGCGCCATCTCCACCGCCGCGCGCGCGAACGGGTTGCCCTGGACCCGGCGCGCCATCTCCTGACGGAGCGCCTCGATGCCGGCGGCATCCCGGCCGACGAGCCATGGCGCGATGTAGCGCTCGATGACCGCCTGCACCGACTCCACCGACTCCTCGCTCCACGTGGGGCCGCCGAGGCAGGCCGCCTCACCCCAGCCGACGAGGCCCGCGCGTGTCTCGACGCGGACGAAGGCGAAGTTCACCGCCCGGAGCGTCGTGAACGACATCGTGTGCGGCCGCTTGACGGGGATGTCGGCGAGGACGACGCGGACCTCGCCGATGGTCAGATCACTCGGCATCGAGATTTCGGTACGTGGCTGTTCGACCATGGGCGAAGCGTGCGGGGTCGAAGAGCGAGAGGTCCATGGCCGGCTTGCCGTCCACGATCCAGGCGGCGACGTGGCGGCCGGTGGCCGGCGAGTGCTGGAAGCCGTGCCCGCCGAAGCCGACGGCGAGGAAGAAACCGGCGACGTCCGGCGCCCAGCCGATGATGGCGTGGTCGTCGGGCGTGAGCGGTCTCAGTCCGGCCCATCCGCCGGCG
Organism: Candidatus Rokuibacteriota bacterium; assembly: GCA_044869815.1. Taxonomy (GTDB): domain Bacteria; phylum Methylomirabilota; class Methylomirabilia; order Rokubacteriales; family CSP1-6; genus AR12. The sequence goes on from JBIOXS010000093.1 coordinate 20,695, forward strand.
ATCCGCGCCTGCTCGAGGACCGGCACACGGTCGACGGCCTTCTGCACCGCCTCGCCCACCATGGCCGGGTCCATCGGCACCTCGAAGTCGGCGCCGATGTCCTCCACGTCGCCGGGGCTCAGCAGGATTTGCTCGAGCTCCTTGCGAAAATAGAAGCCGCTACGGCGGTCCGTGGTCAGCGGCACCGGGCCGGGAATCTCGGGGAACGGCTCGGTGAAGAAGATGTGCCGGCGCCGCGGGTGCACGGGAACCTCGACCCCGGCCATCCGGGCGATGCGCGCGGCCGAAGGACCGGCCGCGTTGATCACGAGCGGTGCGGCCACGGTGCCATCGGTCGTCGTCACGCCGGTGATGCGATCGCCGTCGCGCGCGATCGCCGTCACCTGCACGCCCTCGGCGATGCGAACGCCGAGCTCGCGCGCGCGGCGGGCAAAGCCGGCGGTCACCTCCGCCGGACCGGCCAGCCCGTCCCCCGGTCCCCACACGGCCGCGATCAGATCGTCGACGCGCAGGGCGGGCACGAGCTTTTTCGCCTCGTCGGGGGGGATGACGCGAACGTCGACGCCGAGTCGCCGCTGGAGCGCAATGCGCGTCTCGAAGCCGCGCAGATCGGCAGGATCGGAGACCAGAAACAGGTAGCCGATCTTGGTGTAGCCGGGATCGACGCCGAACTCGTCCGCGAAACGCTCGAAGACGGCGATCGCCTCGAGCGAGAAGCGGATCTCCGCCTCGGTGGAAAACTGCGCGCGGATGCCGCCGGCCGCCTTGGACGTCGTGCCGCTGCCGACGGTCTCGCGCTCCACCACGAGCGCGTCCTTCACGCCTCGCCGGGCGAGGAGATAGGCGATGGCGCAGCCGACCACGCCGCCCCCGACGATGACCGCGCTCGATGTCCGCGGAAGAGTCACGACGGCGGGATGGTACACCACCTTGACCGGCCTCGGGTCCGGTCGTAGCATGTCGGCGCTCTCGATGAACACGATTCTCGTCGTCGACGATCGACCCGATACACGGTATGCAACCACGCGGGTCCTGGCCGGCGCCGGGTTCGATGTTCGGGAAACGGCCACCGGGCGCGATGCGCTGCGCCTGGCGCGCACTTCGCCCGATCTGATCGTCCTCGACATCGCGCTCACCGACATCGACGGCTTCGAGGTGTGCCGTCGACTGAAGAGCGACGTCGCGACTCGCGCGATCCCCGTCATCCAGAAGACCTCGGTCTATCGGGATCCCGACCACCGCCGGCAGGGGCTGGCGGCCGGGGCCGACGAGTACCTGATCGATCCGGTCGATCCCGAGGTGTTGATCGAGACGGTCCGCCGTTTTCTGCCCGGCCGCTGATCCGGCCGCTATCACGTTCCGAAGGAGAGTTGTCGGTTGATCCATGACCGATGTCGCGCCATCGAGCCATGAGCGGCTCGCCGCTCATCCTGAACGTCGGCGATTACGACTCCGCGCACGATGCGCACAGCCGGCTGCTGCGACAGGCCGGCTTCCGCGTGGTGGACGCCGCCTCGGGCGCGGAGGCGCTGCGGCTGCTGACCGACGAGCTGCCGGCGGTTGCGCTGGTCGACCTGCACTTGCCGGACATGAACGGCGCTGAGCTCCGCCGCCGGATCAAGGACAACCCTGCCACCGCCGCCATGCTCGTCGTCCACACGAGCGGCACCGTCCACCGCGACGAGGACCGCGCACGCGGCCTCGAGCAGGGCGCCGATGCTTACCTGGTCACGCCGGTGGAGCCCGAGGTGCTCGTGGCCACGGTACGCGCCCTCTTGAGAGCGCGTTGGGCCGAGGAGATCGTGCGGCTGTCCGAGCGCGAGTGGCGGCTGACGTTCGAGGCGATCAGCGACGGCGCCTGCTTCGTCGATCGCGATGGGACGATCAGTCGGTGCAACGCGCGGTTCTCCACCCTGGTCGGGGCGACCGAGGAGCTGACCGGCCGCGCCATCCGCACGGTTCTCCAGCCCCTGCTCGGCGGCGTCCCCGAGCTCGATCTGGAGGCGGGCCCGTGGATCCGCGAGGTCGCCGTCGGTGCCCGCTGGCTGCGCTTTGCGGCCACGCGCGTGCCCGCCGAGATGACGCGCTCCGCGGGGACCGTGTGGATCGTGACCGAGGTCACCGAGCACAAGCGCGTCGAGGAGATCACCTCCCGGCTGCTCGCCGTGGAGCAGCAGGCGCGCGCGCAGGCGGAGGCGGCCAATCGCACCAAGGACGAGTTTCTGGCCGTGCTCTCCCACGAGCTGCGGACACCGCTGACGTCGATGCTCGGCTGGCTGCGCATGCTGCGGACGAGGCGGCTGGACGCGGCCGGCATCGAACGAGCCTACGACGTGCTCGAGCGCAGCACGCGGCTCCAGGCGCAGATCGTCGAGGATCTCCTCGATGTCTCGCGGATCATCTCCGGCAAGATGATGCTGGCGCTCTCGCCGGTGTCCCTGCGCACCGTCATCGAGTCGGCGCTGGATTCTCAGCGCGGCGACGTGGCCGCCAAGGGTCTCACGGTCACGACCGAGCTCGATCCGGCCGCGCGGCTCGTTGCCGACGCCGGGCGCCTGCAGCAGGTATTCGTGAACCTCATCTCCAACGCGGTCAAGTTCACGCCCTCCGGCGGCCGCCTCGTGATTCGCTCCGTCGCCGAAGCGCGATCGGTCACGGTGTCGGTCAGCGATACCGGTCGCGGCATCCCGCCTGACATCCTGCCGTACATCTTCGAGCCGTTCCGGCAGGCCGAGGGCGCTCACTCGCGCGTGCATACCGGCCTCGGCCTTGGCCTCGCCATCGTCCGCCATCTGGTCGAGCTCCACGGTGGGACGGTGACCGTGGCCAGCGAGGGACCCGAGCGAGGCAGCACCTTCACCGTCACGCTGCCCGCCGACATCGAGGCGAGCGCGGCGGCGCTCGACGCCGGCGACGGTCGGGACCTCCGCAGCGCCGATCTTCGGGGGCTGCGCGTACTCGTGGTGGAGGACGAGGGCGACACGCGGGACATCCTCGACGTGCTCCTGCGCGACTCGGGCGCCGAGGTGCAGGCCGTGCCCGACGCCGAGGCGGCGCTGCGGGCGCTGCGGTCGGACCCTCCGGACGTCCTCATCAGCGATATCGGCATGCCCGAGATGGACGGCTACAACCTCATCCGCCAGGTCCGTCGGCTCGCTCCCGAGGCGGGCGGCCGCGTTCCCGCCATCGCGCTGACCGCCTTCGCGCACGGCTCGGATCATCGCGAGGCGCTGCGCGCCGGTTATGACCGCCATCTGGCGAAGCCCGTCGACGCCGTCACGCTCACGCGCACCGTGCGCGACGTCCTCTACGCCCGAGCCTCGTAGTCCCCCGGCGTATACTCCTGGCATGATCGATCCCATCACCGTCTCCGTCCTCACGCACCGGTTTTCCGCCATCGTCGAGGAGATGGGCGAGGCGATGCTGCGGACCGCCTATTCGCAGATCCTCAACTCGAGCCGCGACTTCTCCACCGCCATCTGCGACGCGCAGGCGCGTCTGGTCGCGCAGGCCGACCACGTGCCGATCCACGTCGGCGCCATCCCGTGGGCGGTGGCGTCGGTCCGCGACTTCTTCGGCGAGCGCATTCGACCGGGCGACGTGTTCTTGCTGAACGACCCGTATCACGGCAACAACCACCTGCCCGACCTCACCGCCTTCGTCCCCGTGTTCATCGACGGGCAGGTGGCCTTCTGGTCGATCAACCGCGCGCATCAGAGCGACATCGGCGGCTCGACCCACGGGGCCTACAACCCCGCCGCCACCGAGATCTGGCAGGAGGGCCTGCGGATCACGCCGCTGAAGCTGCACGACGCCGGTGTGCTGCGCGACGACGTGCTGGCCATGATCACCACGAATGTCCGCCACCCGCACGACTTCATGGGCGATCTGCGCGCGATGATCGGCTCCGCCCGCGTCGGCGAGCGGCGGCTGCTGGCGCTGATCGAGGACTACGGCAGCAAGACGGTGATCGACGCTGTCGACGAGATCCTCGACGGGGCCGAGCGCCAGGCCCGCGCCTGCATCCGCGGCTGGAAGGACGGCGTCTTCCGTGGAGAGTCCGTGCTGGACGACGACGGGCACGGGATCGAGAACGTCGCCATTCGCGCCACCGTGGAGAAGAAAGGCGACGGGCTCGTCGTCGACCTCAGCGGCTCGGATCCTCAAGTCACGGGCTTCGTGAACTCGTCCTTCCCGAACACGATGTCGGCCGTGCACATGGCGCTGGCGTTTCTGGTCGATCCCCGCACGCCGAAGAACTCCGGCGCCTTCCGGCCGGTGAAGGTGATCACCCGCGAGGGCACGGTCGTCCATCCGCGGCCGCCGGCGCCGGTGACGCTCGCCACCAACCACTGCGCGCAGGAGATCGCCGAGGCCGTGATCAAGGCGCTGGCGCGCTCCTGCCCGGATCGCGTCCTCGCCGGCTGGTCGCGCCGCTTCCGGATCGCCATCAAGGGCATCAACCCGCGCACGGGGCGGCCGTTCATCTGGCACATGTTCCACGCCCGCGGCGGCGGCGGCGCCTGCGCCGCCGGCGACGGCTGGGAGACGGCGGGGGAGGGGCAGGCGGTCGGTGGGATCAAGTTCGGCTCCGTGGAAGTGGCCGAGGTGCGCTTCCCGCTCACGTTCGAGGAGCACGAGTTCCGTCCCGACTCCGGCGGCGACGGGCAGCACCGCGGCGGCGTCGGCTCCGTCCTGCGATTGCGCGTCGACACGACGGAGGCGGGCGTGGCCAACACCGCCGGCGACGGCGTGCGCCACGCCTCCTACGGCATCCTCGGCGGCAAGGATGGTCTGCCTCACCGCTACCGCCTGCTCTCGCGCGGCACCACGCGTGTGCTCAAGACGAAGGAGGTCGGCATCCCCGTGCGGCCCGGCGACGTCTTCTTCGTCGAGTCGGCGGGCGGCGGCGGGTGGGGACCCCCCGCCAGGCGCCGCGCCGAGGCGCGCGCCAGCGATGCCGTCAACGGCTTCGTCACGCGCGCCAAGCGCCGCTCGCGTGCCTGACGACCTGCTCGCCGTCGCGCGCGACCGCACGCGCCTCAACCGCTTCTGGCAGCACCTGGGCATCGAAGTCGTCGACGTCCGCGAGGGCTGGGCGCGGCTGCGCGTGCGCGTCCGCGACGATCTGCGCAACGCCCCCGGCGCCCCCGTCCACGGCGGGGTCTACGCGGCGCTGGTCGATGCGGCGGTCGGCTGCGCGCTGTCGACGGTGAACGAGGCCTCGGGAGGCGGCGTGGGCCAGAGCACCCTCGACCTGAACGTCACCTATCTCGCGGCCGCCCGCGGCGCGGAGATCTACGCCGAGGGCAATCTTCTCAAGCGCGGGCGCACGATCGTGTTCGGCGAGGTGCGCGTGACCGACGCCGACGGAACGCTGCTCGCCGTCGGTCGCGCCACCTACATGATCCTTCCGCCGCGCGGCTGAGCGATCGACACGCCGCACCGCCTCATTTAAACTCCGGCTACCCGGACGGAAGGCTCCAAAGGAGGAGCGCGAATGGATCCTCGGTTGAAGGACCTGGCAGACCAGCTCGCGGCGGGCCTGATGGCGCGCCGCGAGTTCTTGCGCAAGGCCGCCGTCGTCACCGGCGGCACGGCGGCGGGCCTCGGCGTCCTGAAGAAGATGGCGCACGCGCAGGCCGGTCCCAAGCTCCGCGTGTGGCTCTTCAAGAGCTACGTCACGGCCGGCAACGACATCCTGGCCAAGCAGGTCGAGAGCTGGGCGGCCGAGCGCAAGGTCCAGATCGAGTTCGACTGGGCGACCTTCGGCGATCGCGAGCAGAAGTTCGTGGCGGCCATCGAGGCCGGCAATCCGCCCGACCTCGCCGAGATGAACTATCAGGGGCCGATGCGCTACCGGCCCGCGCTGCGGGACGTCACCAGGCTGGCCAGGGACATCGCCGGCGCCCGTGGCGGGCTGCTGCCGTACGCGGACCGGGTCGTGCAGTTCAACGGTCAGTACTTCGCGGTCGCGCGGCTCGCCTTCGGGGGCGGGCTGCACGTGCGCAAGGACCTGATCGCCGAGAAGGGCCTCAAGATGCCGAAGGTCTACGACCCCGACGTCATCGAGGTGGCCAGGAAGACGCAGGATCCGTCCAAGGAGATCTGGGGCTTCGGGCAGACGCTCAACCGCTCGGACGACGGCAACGGCTTCATGCAGAACATCCTCTGGGACTACGGCGGGAGCGTCTGGGACAAGGACGGCAAGCCGGCGCTGGCCACGACGTACGTCAAGGAGAACACGGCGGCGCTGCAGTTCGCGGTCGACACGATCCAGAAGCACAAGGTCCAGCCGCCCGGCGTGATGGGCTGGACGGACGTCCACAACAACGAGGCGTTCATGGCCGGCAAGCTCGTGATGACGAACAACGGCGCCAGCCTCTACTACGCCATGGGCTCCAAGAAGCATCCGCTGTTCGAAAAGACGCAGGTCATCCTGACCCCGGGTGGCCCCGCCGGCTCCTTCGTCTTCGCGGGCGCCTACAACTGGGGTCTCTTCAAGGCGAGCAAGCACGCCGAGCTCTGTGACGACCTCGTCCGCTGGGTCGAGGACGAGAAGCGCTTCGAGGAGTACATGAAGGCGTGCAGCGGCCAGGCGGGTCCCGTCTACAAGGCCCGCGCCGACCATCCGTACTGGAAGACCGATCCGAATTTCGAGGGGATGAAGGAGAACATCCTCCGTAGCGTGTGGCCGGGATACCCGGGTCCGATCACGCCGGCCGCCATCGAGGTGCAGGCGCAGTACATCCTCTGCGACATGGCCGGGCGCGTCGTCACCGGCGGCCTGTCGATCGACGCCGCCCTCAAGGAGGCCCACAAGCGCGTCGAGGACATCCACCGCATCCGCAGTCGCGGCTGAGAACGGAGCACAGGAGCGTGTCCGTCCCGGCGGCGTCGCTGCGGACCAGGCTCGGCGCGAACGGGACTCTGGCCGGCGGGCTCAAGCGCGTGCTCGGGCCCGATCACCGGATGGGCTACCTGTTCGTCACACCGATCGTGCTGCTGGTGCTGTCGCTGGTCGCCTACCCGTTCACGTACGCGATCTACCTCAGCATGACCCACAAGCTCGTCGGGCTGCCGCCCGTCTTCGTCGGCTTCGAGAACTACATCCGCCTCACCTGGGACGGCTTCTTCCAGCGGGCCGTGGTGAACTCGTTCATCTTCACGTTCGGCTCCGTCGCCTTCAAGCTCGTGCTCGGCGTGGTGATGGCGCTGGTCCTGACCTCGCGCATCCGCTGGCGCTCCTTCTGGACGGGGGTGCTGCTGATCCCCTGGGTGGCGCCCACCGTCGTCTCCGCCCTGAACTTCCTGTGGATCTTCGACGGCAGCCTCGGCGTGTTGAATTACGTGCTGGTGCACGTGCTGCGGGTCGTTCCGCAGGGCATCGGGTGGCTTTCGGAGCCGGGCACGGCCATGGCCTCGGTGGTCGCCGTCAACATCTGGCGCGGGTTTCCGTTCTTCGGCATCTCGTTCCTGGCCGGCATGAAGGCGATCCCCGCCGAGCTCTACGAGGCGGCCGCCGTCGACGGCGCCGGCGCCCTGGAGCGCTTCCGCCACGTGACGCTGCCCGGGCTCAAGAACATCATGATCATCGTGGTGCTGCTGTCGACCATCTGGACCTTCAACGACTTCCAGATCATCTACATCCTCACCAAGGGCGGCCCCGGCGGCACCACCATGGTCATGCCCGTCCTCACCTACGAGACCGCCTTCGGCGCGCAGCGGCTCGGCGAGGCGATCGCCGTCGCCCTCTACCTCCTGCCGGCGCTGGCGGTGACGATCATGGTGCTCGCGCGCTACATGCGGAAAGGGCGCAGGCGGTGAAGGGCGCGCGCGTCGGAAGCGCGCAGACGACGCTGTCGTACGCGGTGCTGGTCGCGCTCGCGTTCCTCGTCCTGTTCCCGTTCTACTGGATGACCATCACGTCGTTCAAGAGCGAGGAGCAGATGCGAAGCCTGATCTCGATGTTCTGGCCGAACCCCCTGGTCGGCGAGAATTACGAGCAGCTCTGGTCGAAGACCGACTTCGTCAAGTGGTACGGCAACAGCGCGACGGTGGCCATCAGCAGCACGCTCCTGGCCACGGCCGTGGGCACCATCGGCGCCTACGCGCTGGCCCGGCTGCGGTTCTTCGGCCGCGGCTTCATGGCCAGCGCGACGCTGATCACCTATCTCGTCCCGCCGTCGATCCTGTTCATCCCGCTCTACGCGCAGATGCGCAACCTCGGCCTCGCCAACAGCCTGGCCGGCCTCGTCGCCGCCTATCCGTCGTTCACGGTGCCGTTCGTGACGTGGTTGCTGATGGGCTACTTCGAGTCGATCCCCGAGGAGCTCGAGGAAGCGGCGATGATCGACGGCGCCACGCGCTTCGGCGCCTTCTATCGCGTGGTGCTCCCGCTCTCGGCGCCCGGCGTCCTGGCGGCCGGGCTCTACGCCTTCACCCAGGCGTGGAACGAGTTCCTCTACGCGCTCGTCTTCATCACGGATGGCAAGCTGCGCACGCTGCCCGTCGGCCTCGCCAGCTTCATCACCGGCGACGTGTACGGCTGGGGCTACCTGATGGCGGGCGCGGTGCTGACCACGCTGCCCGTCATCGCCGCCTACATCTATCTCCAGAAGTACATGGTCGAGGGCCTCACCGCCGGCAGCGTCAAGGGCTGAAGGTCGGCGCGACAAAGAGGAGCGCCACGGCTTCGCCGGGGCGCTCCGAACGTCGGGGGGTATGGGGGGCCATTTCGGGGCCCCCCATGGTCTAGTTGTGCAGGCCGCAGGCGGCCTTGGCCTTGCTGATGGTCGAGACGACCGCCGTGTTGAAGTCGACGTCGCTCGCGGGTCGGCGGCCGGCCTGCTCGAAATAGCCGTAGACCTCGCGCAGGAACGCGGCCAGCGGGTCGTCGAGCAGGATCTCGTGCGCGACCGGCGTGTCGTGCTCCTTCTGGAAGGTGAGCAGCTGCGAGAAGCTGTCGGCGTCCGTCGACGGATAGTACCCGACGGTGCGCGTGCCGTCCTCGAAGGCGACCTCGACCGAACGCTGGCGGATGGGCGCCGTCAGGTCGGAGTAGACGACGATGACCCGGCCGTGCTTGTCCTCGAGGGTGATGGTGGCCTTGCCCATGTAGGGGATGCGCGTGCTGTTCACCACCATGTCGGAGCACTCGGCGCGCCGCACCTCGAACCCCTCGCCGCCGAGGAACAGCGAGAGCGCGATCTGGTGCGGAATCTCCACGTCGAAGATCGTCTCCTGGCTGAGCGTCGACAGGCTCCGTGAGAACCGCGGCTTCACCTGGCTGATCGTGACGCGCGACCAGCCGCGATCGGGCCGGTTGTGCAGGAGCTCCCGCAGGCGCCAGGTCAGCGCGCTGCTCAGCCAGTTGGCGACCACGAAGACGGCCAGCCGATGCTCGTTCACCAGGGTGCGCAGCGCGGCCAGGTCCGTCAGCCGGTCGACGAGCGGCTTCTCCACGATGATCCGCGAGTACCCCTGCCGGGCGGCTTCGCGCACGACGTCGAGATGCGTGGAGGGCGGCGTGCAGATGTGGACGATCGTCTCGGAATCGAACTGCCGCCGCGCCTCGGCCAGGCTCCCAAACGCCTCCACGTCGGGCGTGTCGAGGCGGCTGAGCGGTCGCGCGCCGATGTCGACGATGCCGATCCGGCCGGCGGCGGCGCCGTTGCCGGCCGCGGACGGCACGCGTCGCAGGCAGCGGAGGTGGAGATCCCGGCCCGACCTGCCGAAGCCGACGATCAGTGTCTGTCGCATCGACGGCTCGGGGTGCGCGCGAACAGCCATCGAGACATAGCCCGGGATCATATCCGAACTATAGGGATGAGCGGTAAAGGATTTTTACCGCGGCGCCCGCTCACTCAACGGCTGGTGTCTGCTCCGGCGCCTTACGCATGGCAAGGTACTCTCGAACGTGCAGTCGATCATCGCTCGCGCTCGGCCGTCGCGAGCCAGACGGGCATGTCGAGACGCCGGAAGATCGCGATGGCCGCGCTCAGGTGCTCGGTGCTCTCCGCCGGCTTGTCGGCGTTCCGATAGAGCCGTGCCAGGTCGAGGTGGCAATGGGCCACCAGCGGCTGCATCCCAAGCTCGTCGGCCAGCGTCAGCCCGCGTCGATACGCGGCTTCCGCGCGCGCGACGTCCTCCGCGGCGGCGACGCGTCCGAGCAGCCGCAGGCCCGCCGCCTCCCACCCTCGCTCGGCGCCGTCGGTGGCGCGCTTCAGTCCCTCGGTGGCCACCCGGTGCGCGTCATCGGCCCGGTTCGCGGCGAGATACGCCTCGCCGAGGAACATCAAGACAGGCGCGGCCAGCGGTGGGACCAGCGTGGCCGCGTGCTCGAGAACTGTGATGGCATCGCCGGGCCGGCCGAGCATGGTGTAGGCCGGTCCGAGGATGGCGGCCGGCATCGCCGAGAGCGCCATGAAATCCCGGCCGCCGCACAGCTCCGCCGCGCGCTCGGCCCACCGGACGGCGGTCACCGCATCGCCGCGCTGAAGGTGCACGAACGCGCCCCCCGAGCAGGCGTGCACCAGCCAATAGGCGCTGTCCGCGGCCTCGGCGATCGCGACGGCCTGCTCGGCCGCGGCGAGCGCGTCGCCGAACTCGCCGAGCTCGGCCAGGCACCACGCGAGAAACATGCGCGAGTTGACGGATTGTCGCGACCGGATGCCGCGCTGTTCGAGCCGAGGCTCGAGGAGCGCGATGTTGCGACGAAGCACCTCGACGCTGCGCCGGTAGGCGCCGGTCCAGTGGAGCGCTTGGCCGAGGTACACGTTGGCCCATTCCTCCAGGACCGGATCGGGCAATGCCTGGGCGATCGTGATGCCTTCCTCGGCGGCCGCGATGGCGCCTGCGGCGTCGCCCGAGAGGAAACGGCCGTGGGCGGTGAACGCGCGCGCCCAGCCGAGCCGACCGCGGTCACCGAGCGCGTCGGCCTGCGCTTCGGCTTCCGCCACGTGGGCGAGCATCCGCTGGTGCTCGCGAAGCGGCACGCACGACTGGCGGAGACTGAAGCGCAGATCGATCATCCGCTCCGCCGTCGCGCGCGAAGGCGGCAGGCAGCGCAGGGCCTCGAGGGCCTGCTCGAAGCAGACGATCGCTTCGCGGTGCGCCGTCCGCTCGGCGGCGATCGCTCCCGCCTGCGCCAGGTAATGCGCGGCCCGGTCCCAGGCCCGGTTGGCGTAATGATGGCGCCCGAGCGCGAGCGCGTACGGCGAGAGATCGTCGCCGTGGAGCGCCTCGATGGCGTGGGCGACGACCTCGTGCAGCCGCTGACGATAGGGCGGCAGCACGACGTCGTAGGCGACCGCGCGAATCCGCTCGTGGGTGAAGTCCAGCCGCTCGCCGACGACGTGAAGGATTCGCCGGGCCACGAGCTCTTCGACGGCTTCGGCCGTCTCGCCGGCCCCGAGCTCCGCGGCGCGCTCGAGGAGCGCGAACTCGCAGTCGCTCGCGATGACGCTCGCCACCGCCGCCACGCGGCGGGCCCGAGTGCCGAGGCGCTCCAGCCGCGCGGTGATGAGCTCGCGCACGCGCGGTGGCGTGAGATCGCTCTCCCGCTCCGCGACATCCGGGCCCTGCAGCGCGAGCGTGGTCTCGACGATCATGAACGGGTTGCCCTCGCTGGCCCGCCAGACCCTGTCGCCGAGCTCGTGCGCGCTCGCTTCACCGGTCTTGCCGCTGATCAGGCCACGCACGAGCGTGATGGTCTCGGCACGCGACAGCGGCGGCAGCGGCAGCGAGAAGAATCGAGGCTGGCGGGCCAGCTGCGCCATCGTCCGGCGCAGCGTCGGAGCATCCGGGATCTGCTCGAGGCGCACGGTACCGACCACGAGCACCGGCGCGTCGACGATGCGACGGGCAAGAAAGACGACCAGCCTCAGACTCATCTCATCGGCCCAGTGGAGGTCTTCGAGGACGATCAGGAGGGGGCGCGTGGACGCGAGATGCTGCACCGTGCGCGTGACGGCCTCGAAGAGACGGACGTAATCGTCGGCTGCGGGCTCGTGCGGAGCGGCGCCCAGCTCGGGGAACAGCCGGGCCAGCTCGGCGCGCCAGGTCGGGTCCAGCGCGCCGACGAGATCCGGCACGATGCCGCCGAGACGGAAGGCGTCGACCCAGGGGCCGAGCGGCAATGCCTGCTCGCTCTCGCGGGCTCGACCGACCAGCACCTGGCCGCCGGCAGCGCCGGCCGCCGCGACGAGGGCCTCCACCAGCCGCGTCTTGCCGATTCCCGCCTCGCCCTCGATCAGGCCGACCGAGGCGTGATCCTGCGCGGCCTGTTCCAGTCGCTGCCGGAGCGTCGCCAGCTCGGTGGCGCGGCCCACGAGCGGAGTGCTCGAGGCAATTGCAACGGCGACCGGCTCGCGCCGGTCGGGCGCGGCTCTGCCCGGCGTCTGGAGAAGCTCGCGGTAGAGCTCCTTCGTCGCGGCCTCGGGCTCGACACCGAGCTCGCGCCGCAGCGCCGCCATGCACAGCTGAAACTGCCGGAGGGCGGCGCCGCGGCGGCCCTGCCGTCCATAGAGCCGCATCAGGGCCCGGTGCACGATCTCCTGCGCAGGATCGAGGGCCAGCATGCGCCCGGCCGTCTGGATCGCGCGATCGGGGTCGTCACGCATGTGGTGCGCGAGCAGCTGGGCCAGGACCTGCAGCGCCAGCTCCCGCAGTCGCTCTCGCTCGCGCAGCAACCACTCCTCGAAGGCGGGATCGGTGACCCCGACGCCTTCCAGCAACGGGCCACGATAGAGCGCCGCCGCCCGCTCGAGGGACTCCACCGCCGTCTCGGCCGCGAGCCGCTCGAAGACGACGACGTCGACGTCGGCCTGTGCCGCGTCGAGCGCGACGCCGTCGGCGCTCTCGGTGAGGCAGCGCGGTGCGGCCGCCGCCAGCGCCTGGCGGAGCGCCACCAGCGCCTGCCGCAGGCTATGGCGCGCGCGTGCGTCGGAGGCGCCGCCCCAGAGCAACGCGGCGAGCTTGTCGCGCGGATGGACCTGGTCGGGATGAAGAGCGAGGTAGGCGAGCAGCGCCTGGGCCTTTCGCCGCGGAAAGGCGAGCGCCTCGCCGGTCGTCAGTCGGACGGCGAAGCCGCCGAAGAGCCGGAACTCGAGCATCGCCATACGTGGTGCGCAGGAACTCTAGCACGCGCGGTGACGATCCTGTGACGGCCCGTTCGGTACGCATGGCGACACGGAACGCGCTCCCGGCGCTGGCCAGGACGCCACCGTGACAACCGAACGAAAGGAGACGCTCATGAACAACCTCAGAACGCTCGCGCTTCGCGTGGTCGCCGCCGCGCTGCTCGTCACCGCCTGTGCGTCGCCGTACGGCCGCACCGGCATGGAGACCTTCGGCCGGGGCATGATGAACCTGGCGCTCTCGCCCCTCATGATCGTGTCGGGCCTCGCCCAGGGCCTGGCGTTTCTGCCCTACACGATCGGCCTCGGTCTCAACGAGTTGAACCAGGGGCTGCTCCAGGCCAACGCCGTCTCGCTCGACGACTCGTACAAGGCGACCTTCGGCGTCTCGATCGCCGATCCGAACGTGCACAAGCAGACCGGGGAGGTGTTCAACCAGGACGGGCTCTATGGTCGCTTCAAGCCGGAGGCGCTCGTCGAGGCCAATCGCGCCTTCCGCCGGCTGCTCGTGTCCCAGGGCATGCCCCAGGATCAGGTCCTGCACTACACGCTGGTCGGCAACTATCGGTATGCCTGGAGCCAGGACCGCATTCTCGTCGCCGTCGTCTACCGGCACATCGGCGACGCGCCGTTCCGCGTGACGGCGAAGGAGACGAAGATCGCCACGACGTTCCGTCCCGAGCAGCGCGGCTGGTACGAGGCCTATCCGCGTGATGCCGGCGGAGCCGCCATCGACGAGGTCATCGACTGGGCGGCGCTCGAGTACTCCGTGCTTCGCTCGGACAAGGTCGTGGCGACGCTGATGGCCATCGCCGGCGAGGCCGTCAAGACGGGCAAGCGCGCGCCGGACTTCTGGGACGCCGAGCGCCGGTGGCTTGCCGGCGACACCGCGTCCGTCATGCAGTCGTCGATGGAGAAGGTTCGCCGGGCGTTGCCGAGCTGATCGGCCGCGCCCGAAGGGCCCGTCGTCGTTGACGATTGCGGCGGTGAGTTGCTGTGGATATGTGGACAAGTTTCGCCTTGACAGTCAGTACGATTGCGCTCATTAGACGGGGCACGATGGGCAGTGCGCGTGAAGCGGAGCTGCTGTCCGCGGCCGGCTATCTGTGCAGCGCCGTCGAGAACCTGCGGGCCGTCGGGCTGCTCGGGCTCGCGGACGAGATCGATCGCTGCATCACCGTGCTCGAGGTCGAGGTGTTCCTGGACACCGTCACGCGCAGCGTTCAGCGCTGACGCCTGTGCCGCCGGGGCGCTTCATGCGTCCCGGCGGCCACGCCGGCGCTCAGCGTCCAATGCCGAGCAGGAACAGCAGGACGATCAGCGTCAGGGGAACGCCCAAGAGCCACAACAGCACGTACAGCATCTCGAGTCTCCTCTCATGCGACGCGGCGCGGCCGCTCGACGTCAGCGAGCGTGCGACGACGGTAATAGGTCCAGGTCATCGGCTCGCCGGAAGCCATCCAACCACCGAGCACGCTGCCGACCAGTCCCAGCAACAGCGCCGTCACCGTGGCGAGCGCGGTGTTCCGGACAGCGGCGGCGACATCACCGCCGGCGGCCGGCACCTGGGCCACCCAGGTCGGCGCGCTTGCGAGGCCGCCGTACCAGCCGCCGTAGCTGGCGGTGGCGCCGAGGGCGGCAAACAGCATCAGCATGGGAATCGTGATGAGCCACACGACAGCGCCGTGCAGCATTGCCGGCTCGGCGCGACGGAAGCCGGCGATCCGGGCCGCCACCCAGCCGCCCGCGACGAAGGCGAAGAATGCCCCGCAGACGTTGAAGACCGTCGTGATCAGCCGCACATTCTTCCAGGTGGTGATCCGCGGGCCGGACATCTGGTGGGCGCCGACCGCGTAACCGATCAGGCCGATGATCAAGCCGACAGCCAGGGCCGCGAGCGCGCCCACCCACACCGCGCTCCAGATCGGCCAGGGCCGCCAGTTTTCATGCTCCGCCATGGCGATCCTCCTCGAGGTGTCGATATTGCATCGACCGTGCCGACGAGTTGCTTTGCTTCGCGACTTCGCCTACTTTCACTGCCACGACTCATGATTCGCAGCGTCTACGACGACACCTACGGCCGGTCCCTCGCGAAGCCCGAGGACTTCTGGGCGGCCGCGGCCGAGGATCTCTACTGGGATCGCCGGTGGGATCGAGTCTTCGACGACAGTCGGCCGCCCTATTACCGCTGGTTCACGGGCGGGATGCTCAACACCTGCTACAACGCCCTCGACCTCCACGTCGATCGCGGCCGGGGCAAGCAGCGCGCTCTCGTCTACGACAGCCCGGTGACCGACACCGTGCGCGTGCTCACCTACGGCGAGCTGCGCGATGCCGTGGCTCGCATGGCGGGCGCCCTCCGCCGGCAGGGTATCGGTCGGGCTGATCGCGTGATCATCTACATGCCGATGGTTCCGGAAGCGGTCATGGCGATGCTCGCGTGCGCGCGGATCGGGGCGGTCCACTCCGTCGTCTTCGGCGGCTTCGCCGCGCACGAGCTCGCCAAGCGGATCGACGACGCTCAGCCGACGCTGATGCTGTCGGCCTCCTGCGGCATCGAGCCTGGCCGCGTGGTCGCCTACAAGCCGCTGCTGGACGGTGCCATCGAGCTGGCCTCGCACAAGCCGTCCCACTGCGTGATCCTGCAGCGGCCGCAGCTGGCGGCGCCGCTCATGAGGGGCCGCGACGTGGAGTGGGGCGAATTCATGAGCGGCGCCGAGGCGGTGGAGTGCGTGCCGGTGGCCGCCACCGACCCCCTCTACATCCTGTACACCTCGGGCACCACGGGGATTCCCAAGGGCGTGGTGCGTGACAACGGCGGCCACGCGGTCGCGCTCAAGTGGTCGATGAACGCCGTGTACGGCATGGGCACGGGCGAGACCTTCTGGGCGGCCTCCGACATCGGCTGGGTGGTCGGCCACTCCTACATCGTGTACGCGCCGCTGCTGAAGGGCTGCACGACGATCCTGTACGAGGGCAAGCCCGTCGGCACACCGGATCCGGGCGCCTTCTGGCGCGTGAGCGCGCAGCACGGCGTGAACGCGCTCTTCACGGCGCCCACGGCCTTCCGCGCCATCAAGAAGGAGGATCCGAAAGGCGCGCACGTGGCGCGGCACGATCTCCGGAACTTCCGCACGCTGTTCCTGGCCGGCGAGCGCTGCGATCCGGACACCCTGCTCTGGGCGCGCGAGCGGCTCGGCGTGCCCGTCATCGATCACTGGTGGCAGACGGAGACCGGCTGGCCGATTGCCGCGAACTGCGTCGGGCTCGGTATGCTGCCGGTGAAGCCAGGGTCGCCCACTAAATCGGTGCCCGGTTATGACGTTCGCGTTCTGGACGAGGCGAATCGCGAGGCACCGCGAGGCCAGATCGGCTCGATCGCGATCCGGCTCCCGATGCCGCCGGGCTGCCTGCCCACGCTCTGGAACAACGACGCCGGCTTCGAGAATTCGTACCTGACCAAGCATCCCGGCTTCTATCTCACCGGCGATGCCGGCTACCAGGACGACGACGGCTATCTCTACATCATGAGTCGCGTGGACGACATCATCAACGTGGCCGGTCACCGGCTCTCCACGGGCGCCATGGAGGAAGTGCTCGCCGCCCATCCCGACATCGCCGAGTGCGCCGTGGTGGGCGTGGCCGACGACATCAAGGGCGAGGTGCCGGTCGGCTTCGTGGTGACCAAGGCCGGCGTGAGCCGCTCCGATGCCGAGATCGTGCGCGAGCTGGTGGACAAGGTCCGCGACACGATCGGGCCGGTGGCCGCGTTCAAGACGGCGGCCGTGGTGAAGCGGTTGCCGAAGACGCGCTCGGGCAAAATACTGCGGGCCACCATGAAGAAGATCGCCGACGGCGCCGAGTACACGGCGCCCGCGACGATCGACGATCCGGTGATCCTGACCGAGATCACCGAGTCGCTGAAGACTCTCGGTTACCCCCGGAGACCCGGATGAACCCCTGGCACAGCGAGCGCATGGACCGCATCAGCAACGCCATGCACGTGGCCATCGACTGATGCCGCGCATCCCGCTCGTCGCGCGCGCCGAGGAGATGCCGCCGGCGCACCGCGATGTCTGGATGCGCATCGCCAAGAGCCGGGGCAGCGTCGTGGGCCCCTTCGCCGCGCTGCTGCACAGCCCGGTGCTGGCCGATCGCACGGCCGAGCTCGGCGCGTATATCCGCTTCGACTCGGCGCTCTCGGCCATGGACCGCGAGCTCGTCATCCTGTCGGTGGCTCGCGTGTTCGACTGCCACTTCGAGTGGGCGTACCACGTCCGCGAGGCGCGCAAGGCCGGCCTCGGCGCGGCGGCCATCGCCGCCATCCGCGAGCGGCGGGCGCCCTCCGGCCTGACCGAGGACGAGGCGGAGATCGTCCGCTACGTGACCGAGTTGCTGGTTACGCATCGGGTCGACGACGAGACGGTGGCCGCCCTGCGCGCGCGACTCGGCGTGCAGGGCGTAGTCGAGCTGACGGCGACCATCGGCTACTATGCGATGCTGGCCTGCACGCTGAACGCCTTCGACGTGCGGCCCGCGGCGGGAGAGGAGGAGCTCGATGTTCCGTGACCTGGTGACGTCGGAGGACGCCCTGCGTGCGCTCGTGGGCACCCCGAGCGAGCTGGCGCTCAAGAAGCAGCTCGACGCGCTCGACGCGCACTGCCGGGACTTCATCGCCCACGCGCCCTTCGTGCTCGTGGCCACCGCGAACGCCGCCGGCCAGTGCGACGTCTCCCCGAAGGGCGACGCGCCGGGATTCGTGCGGGTCCTCGACGATCGCCATCTGGCCATCCCCGACCGCCCGGGCAACAAGCGGCTCGACGGCATGCGGAACATCCTCGGCAATCCGCACGTCGGCCTGATCTTCCTGATCCCCGGACGCCGCGAGACGCTGCGGGTGAACGGCCGCGCCTGCATCACGCAGAACCAGGATCTTCTCGACAGCCTGACTGCGCAGGGCAAGCGACCGCTGCTTGCCATCGGCGTCGAGATCGAGGAGGTCTATCTGCACTGCGCGAAGGCGTTCATCCGTTCCTCTCTCTGGCAGCCCGACCGCTGGCCGGCGGTGGAGCGGCTGGCCACGGCCGCGCAGATGTTCTGGGACCAGGCCAAGCCCGCCTGCACGGTCGAGGAGCTGGCCCGCCACATCGACGAGGGCTACGCCAAGAGACTCTATTAGGCGATGTGGCGCATCGGGATCGACGTCGGCGGCACGTTCACCGACGTGGCCGCCGTCGACGAGAGCGGTCGCGTGGTCATCGCGAAATGCGCCTCGACGCCGCGCGACCAGTCCGAGGGCCTCATGGAGGGTCTCGGGCTGCTCGCGGCCGAATGCGGGACGGACCTCGAAGGCCTCCTCGCTCGCACCGAGCGGATCGTGCACGGCACCACGGTCGCCACCAACGCCCTCCTCGAGCGCAAGGGCGCCAGGGTCGGCCTCCTCACCACGGCCGGGCATCGCGACATCATCGAGATGCGCGAAGGCCTGAAGGACGACCGTTACAACGTCCGCATGCCGCCGCCGGTGCCGCTGGTCCCGCGCGCCCTGCGCCTGGGCGTCCGGGAGCGGATCGCGTTCGACGGCCGGGTCACGGTGCCGCTCGCCGCGCGCTCGCTCGACGCGGCCCTCGCCACGCTCGCCCGCGCCCATGTCGACGCGGTGGCGGTCTGCTATCTGCACGCCTACCGCAACGCGCGCCACGAAGCGGCCACCGCACGCGCGATCGCCAAACGGTTGCCCGACGCCTACGTGTCGCTGTCGTCGGCCGTCCTGCCGCAGATCAAGGAGTACGAGCGGATCTGGACCACGGTGGTGAACGCCTACGTCGGCCCGGGTCTGGCGCGGTACCTGACGAGCCTGCGCGTTCGCCTCAGGGCGCGGGGCTATCGCGGTGACGTGCTGATCATGCAGTCGCACGGCGGCGTGGCGCCGATCGAGGAGTCGGCGCGGCTGGCAGCGGGCGCGGTGCTCTCGGGACCGGCCGGCGGACTGGCGGCGGGCCGCTACGCCGCGAAGCTGCTCGACGAGGGCAACCTGATCACGTTCGACATGGGCGGGACCAGCACGGACATCGCGTTGCTCCAGGGCGGTCTGCCGCAGCTCACGGGCGAGAAGACGGTCGGGATCGCGAAGGTCGCGCTGCCGAGCCTCGACATCCACACGCTCGGCGCCGGTGGCGGCTCGCTCGCGCGGGTGGACGCGGGCGGCATTCTGCACGTTGGACCCGCGAGCGCCGGCGCCGATCCCGGCCCTGCCTGCTATGGCAAGGGCGGCACGGGCGCGACGGTGACGGACGCCAACGTCGTCCTCGGATTTCTCGATCCCGGGAATTTCCTCGGGGGTCGGATCGGCCTCGACCGGCGCGCGGCGGAGGCTGCCGTCGAGCGCATCGCCCGGCAACTCGGCACGGAGCGGCTCGCCGCCGCCGAGGGCATCTCGAAGGTCGTCAACACGAACATGGCCGAGGGCATCAAGATCGTCTCCGTGCGGCGTGGCGTCGACCCGCGGAAGTTCGCGATCGTGTCGTTCGGCGGCGCCGCCGGGCTCCACATCACCGAGGTGGCCCGGCTGCTGGAGATCCGGCGGGTCGTGGTGCCGAGCGTGGCCGCCGTGCTGTCGGCGTGGGGCATGCTCGCCACCGATCTGCGCTACGAGCTGGTGCGCTCGCACGTGAGCGAGGTCTCGCGGCTGGCCCCCGCCGGGCTGCGGCGGATCTTCACGGAGATGGAGGCGGACGGACGCAAGCGTCTCGGCGCTTTCGACGGCCCCGTGAGCGTGCGCCGCTCCGTCGACATGCGCTACGGCGAGCAGATCTTCGAGATCCAGGTGAGCCTCGACGGCGTCGACCTCGCGCGGACGGATCTGCTGGACGAGGTGACGGCGCGCTTCCACGGTCGTCACGAGGAGCTCTACGCCTACAGCGCGCCGGGCCAGGAAGTCGTGATCGTCAACGCGCGCGTGGCGGTCGTCGGCGAGCTGCCGCCGCTGCCGGCGGGCCAGGGCGTGACCGAGCGGCGCGCGCCGCCGAAGGCCGGACGCCGTCGGGTCTATCTCGGCGACTGGATCGACGTGCCGGTGTTTCGCCTGGAGGAGCTGCCCGCCGGGTGGGAGACGAAAGGACCCGCCCTGCTCGAGTCGGCGACCACGACCGTGCTCGTGCGCGAGGCCGAGCGCCTCAGCGTCACGCCGCACGGCTGGCTCGACATCCGCCTCGGCTGAACACATCCCGCCCTCCGGCCGTCCCACACATGACAGCGATGGGCCGCCGCCTCGATGGTCCACCGCTTGCAAATCGCTGCGATACGGGAGGATCTGTCATGAAGGCGTTGATCTCATCCGCGGTCGGGATGTCCATGCTCACGATGGCGCTCTCCGGCTGCGGCACGGCTACGGGTACGGCAGTGGGAGCGGGCGCGGGCGCCGCCGTCGGTGCAGGAACGGGCTACGGGGCCGGCAAGGGCGCGCTCATCGGCGCCGGTGTCGGCGCCGCGGCGGGTGCGATTTACGACATCACCAAGAAGAACTGAGAGGACCGCCATGAAGACTCTCACGCTCGTGGCGGCTCTCGTGGCCGCCGCCATGCTCATTGTCGGTCCGGTGTTCGCCGGTCCGGCCTTCGCGCAGGGAACGAAGGCTCCGTGTCAACCATCCGCAGCCCCGGGGGGCTCGGGCTCTCCGAAGGCCAGCAAGGCGCCCGAGAAGATCGAGGGCGAGGTGACGAAGGTCGACCCGAAGAACGGCATGATGACCGTGAAGCGCCCCGACGGCACCACGCACGAGTTCAAGGGCTCGACCGAGACCGTGCGCGACTACAAGAAGGGCGACAAGATCGAGCTCACGCTCCGCTCGGAGCCGTGCTGACCGCGCGGTAGCGCGAGACGGTTCGCGTTCGGAGAGCGCCCCGGGTCCGCCGGGGCGCTCTTGCGAGCAGCGCTCACTCGACCAGCGTCCGATCGAACGCGTCGTGGATCAGCGTCCACGCATCGACCAGATGTTGCTCCGTAGTCAGCGCATTGGCGACAGCGATCCGCATGGCGACGTGGCCGCCAACGCGCGCCTGAGTCAGGTACAAGCGTCCGCTGCCGTTCGCCACACTCACGAGCTGGCGGTTCAGCTCGTCGGCTTCCGTATCGCGCATGGCCCCCGGCCGCGCGCGGAAGCAGACGACCGTCGTGGTGACCGGCGCCATGAGCTCGAAATCGGGGTCCGCCACGACCCAGTCGGCGAAGCGCCGCGCGAGCCGGACGTGCTCGCGGATGCGCGCCTCGAGTCCGGCGCGGCCGATGGCGCGGATGGCCATCCAGGCCGCCAGCGCCGAAAGGCGATGACGCTCCGTACGGTGGCCTCGCAGCTCGGATCGGCGCGTGTAGAGCGTGGTGAAGTCCGGCGGGACGAAGAGCCAGGCGTGCGAGCTCACGACGACGGAGTCGGCGCGGCCCACGCCGTCGAGCACCCAGCGGCCTTCGGGAAGGAGGGCGAGCGCGCCGCCGCGGGAGGCGTCGACGTGAAGCCACAGCTTGTGCTCGGCGCAGACGTCGGCGATGGCCGGCACGGGGTCGACGGCGCCGCACGATGGCGTGCCGACGGTGGCGACCACCGCGAGCGGCCGCAGCCGCGCGTGGACGTCGCGGGCGACGGCGGCCCGGAGGGCGGCCGACCGTAGCCTCATCTCGCCGTCGGTCTCGATGCGGCGCACGCTGTCAGCGCCCAGGCCGAGCGTGATCGCCGCCTGCTCGACGGCGCCAGGCGCATCGTCGGAGGTGTAGATCATCAGCGCCGGCGCGCCGGCGAGGCCGCGACGGCGGACGTCGGTGTGCGCGGCGTCGCGGGCGGCGGCCAGCGCGTGGAGCGTCGCGGAGGCGCTCGAATCGTGGACGACGCCCTCGAAGCTTTCCGCCAGGCCGAGCGCCCCGCCGATCCAGCGCAGCACCGTGGTCTCCAGCGCGGTCGACGTCGGCGAGGCGGGAGCGCCGGGCCCGAGCGCGACGGCGAGCCAGTCGCCGAGAATTCCGGCCGCGCTGAGCGACGCGCCGGAGTCGACCAGGAATTTCGGATGCCCGGCGTGGACGAGGCCGGGAACGATGAGCCGCTCGACGTCCTCGAAGATCGCCGACAGCTTCTCGCCGTGCTCCGGCGGCAGCGCGGGGAGGGCGGCGGCCACGTCCTCGGGGACGACGTCGGAAGTCACGCGCTGATGGTCGATCGTGTCGCGATACTCGGCGACCCAGCCGGCGATGCGATGCATCCAGAGACGGGCCTGGTCGGGCGGCAGATCGCCGAGCGTGCTCATGCGACGGAGTCTACGCCGTCAGGCGGCGGCGCGCAGCGTGGCGACCTGGTCGGCGTCGCGGGCGGAGCGCGCGATGGCCGCGGCCGCGCGCTCGGCGATCAGCTTCTGCTGATCGTAGCCGAGCACGATCTCCCACGCGTCGGCCGGGTAGTGCGCGGCCAGCGGCAGCGCCACGCCTTCGAGCAGCCAGCGACCGTGGCGCTCGTCGTGCTCGATGTGCACGTCCCAGTAGCCACGCGCCTCCGCGGAGAGGCCCAGCCGCCGCGCGGCCGCGCGGTACGCAGCGAAGGCGGCCGGCGCCGCCGTCTCGCGGTAGAGGCACGCTCCGACGTAGCGCAGGAAGTGCCGCCGGCGACCGGCGAGGAGGAACGCGTGATTCAGCGAGGCGAGGGCTTCCCACGGCACGAGCTCGAAGTACGCTTCGGGCTCGGTGGAGAGCTCGCACGCCTCCAGCATCGTCGTGAAGAACGCGGACTGACGCTGCCGCTCGACGAGCACGCGCGTGAGCGTCGTCTGCACCTCGTTCGGCGGACCGGCGAGCGCCCGCGCGAGATGACCGGCCTCGCTGAGCCCTTCGAGCGCGGCGATCTGCACGAGGCGGCAGTAGCCGGCGGCCGTCGTCACCTGGGCGAAGTAACCGCCGGTGGCAGAGGGCGGCGGATCGAGCTCGGCGCGCACGCGAGCCCTCAGCGCGAGGGGCGCCTCGAGCTTCCGCACCGCGGTCACATCCAGCTGGCGGCCTTCCCACTCCTGCCACGCCCGCTCGATTCGATCGCGCACGGCCATGAGATATGGCGAGCGCTCGTTGGCATAGCGCCGCAGATCGCCGTAAGAGAACATGCCGAGCCGGTTCACACGATAGAGAGCTCGGTGCAGCAGCCAGTGCGCCGCCTCGATGCCGTCCCCACCGCCGGAATATGCCGAGGGAATCGCGCGAGCCAGGCCGCCCTCGAAGCGCACGGCCATCGCGGGATTCGCGCCCAGCTTGCGGTCGAGGTTCACGGCGCCGGTGAGCGCGGCGAACTGCGCGTCCGCCGCGCGCGCCTCGCCGTCAGTGAGCAGATCGGGTGACAGCATCCTCCGCATGCACAAGCAGGAAGCGTGCCGGCCGGTGTTACAATCCCGCTCATGTGGCAGGGAAATGTCGTCTCGATCCACATCGCGCCCGAGGCCGGCGCCCCGATGGTGTCGGTCCAGGACGTGCGGGCCGTCCCGGGGCGTGGCCTCGAGGGTGACCGCTACTGCACCGGCCGCGGTCATTACTCCGGAAAGGCGTCCGAGGGCGGCCGAGAGATCACGCTCATCGAGCTCGAGGCCGTCGAGGCGCACGAAATCAAGATCACGCCCGCCGAGACGCGTCGGAACATCGCGACCCAAGGCGTTCCGCTCAACCATCTCGTCGGCACCACGTTCCGCATCGGCACGGTGCGCCTGCGCGGCACGCGCCTGTGCGAGCCGTGCAAGTATCTCGACCGGTTGACGAGCCCGGGCGTGATGAAGGGCCTGATCCATCGGGGCGGCCTGCGCGCCCAGATCCTGACCGAGGGCACGATCCGGGTCGGCTACATCGTCCGCGCCGATTGAGATGGAGAGAGGAGAGTCGATGCCGCCGAAGGTCACCATCTACACGAACGTCGGCTGAGGGCCCTGCCATCGCGCGACAGAGTATCTGTCGCAGAAGGGCATCGCGTTCACCGAGCGCAACGTCGCGCGCGATCCCGGCGCGCGCGAGGAGCTGATGGAGATCGGACTCACGTCGTTGCCGGTGATCCTGATCGGCGAGCACAAGCTCGCCGGCTTCAATCCCAAGAAGATCGACGAAGCGCTCGGGAGCCTTGATCATGGCTGAGCCGTCACCGCCGTCACAGGCCAACGTCGACAAGATGTGGGCGTACGCCACGAAGTACGCGGAGAAGTCCGGGACGTCGCTCCATCCCGATCGGAGCGTGACCCAGACCGTCGTCGAAGGCCTGGCGCGCCACATCGACCAGGTCGGCCGCCCGCTGTGTCCTTGCAACTTCTATCCGGATCCGAAGGCCGAGGCGAAGCTGCGCCGCTGGATCTGCGCGTGCGACGAGATGCAGAAGTACAAGTATTGCCACTGCCTGCTCTTCGTCACGCCGGAGGGGCTGCCGATCACCGAGTACCTGCCCGAGGGACACGAGGGCCGCGATGCGTACGGCATCGTGAAGGATCCGGTGCCCGACAAGGGCCGCGCCACCGCGAAGGTGCTCGAGCGCCAGAAGGCCGAAGAGTAGCGGGCCGTGCCCACCGTTCGTCTGCGCGACGCCTCCGAGTACCCCGAGCCAGCGCGGCGCCTCTTCGAGCTGTCGAAGGCGTGGTTCGACTACGACTTCAAGGCACCGCCGGCCATGAGCCGCGTGATGGCGTGGGATCCGCACTTCGGCGGGCCGCACGGCCGCGCCATGAAGCGCGCGATGGCGCCCGGAGAGTTCACGCGGGCCGAGAAGGAGATGGTGGCGGCCGTCGTCAGCGGCGTCAACGCCTGCACGTACTGAGTGGAGGCGCACACTGCAGCCGGGAAGCTGCAGGGGCTGGATGGTGACGCACCCTGGTACGAGGCGGCGTTCGTGGTGGGCGTCGCCAACGCGCTGAACGTGGCCTCCGACGGGCTGGCGGCGGCGCTGCCGCCGCTGAGCGATGCCGACGCCGGGGCCGAGGCGTGCGCCGTCTTCGACAAGGTGCGCGCCTTCTACGGCGGCGGAGAGATTCCGACGCCGTTCCGCGTGATCGCGCGGGACCCCGCCTACCTCGCCGACGTCTTCGGCGCCGTCGAGCGCGCGTTCGCCGATCGACGCCTCAGCCGCCGTCACAAGGAGGCGCTCGCCTTCGCGGTGTCGCTCACGACGCGCTCGGAATTCGGGCTGCGCTTTCACCTGGGCGAGCTGCGGCGGCTCGGCGTGAGCGAGCGCGGCATCATGGAGGTCGTGGGCGTGGCGCAGATGTTCTCGAGCTACACGAAGATCGCCGACATGCTCCAGCTGGAGTCCGACATGGCTCACATCGCGCCCATCGACACTTCCGGAGTCCCGGACGCCGACGGTGACTGACGACCTCTGCTGGCTCGACGCGACGACGCTGGCTGCGGACATCCGCCTGGCCCGCGTCTCGCCCGTCGAGATCACCGAGGCCGTGCTGGCCCGCATCGAGCGGGTGAACCCGACCATCAACGCCTTCTGCACGGTGGCGGCCGAGGCGGCGCGCGCCCAGGCGCGGCTGGCGGAGGCGGCCGTGGTCCGCGGTGACGTGCTGGGCCCGCTCCACGGCGTACCGATCTCCTTCAAGGATTTGACCGCGACCGCCGGCATCCGCACGACCTTCGGCTCGCGCATCTGGGAGCACCACATTCCGAAGGCCGACGCGCCGGTCGTCGAGCGTGCGCGGCGGGCCGGCGCGATCATGCTGGGCAAGACGAACACGCCGGAGTTCGGCTGCAAGGGCGTGACGGACAACCGGATCTTCGGCGCCACCCGCAACCCGTGGAACCTGGGCCGCACGCCGGGCGGCTCGAGCGGGGGCGCCGCGGCCGCCCTGGCGGCCGGGCTGGGGCCGCTGGCCGAGGGCAGCGACCTCGCGGGCTCGATCCGCCAGCCGGCGGCGTGCTGCGGCGTGGTCGGGCTCAAGCCGACGCTCGGGCGCGTGCCGCGCTTTCCGAGCGTCAATGGCTGGACGAGCTTCGCCTGCGTGGGGCCCATGGCGCGCACCGTGCGCGACGCGGCCCTCCTCCTGTCGGTGATGGCCGGCCCCGACGAGCGCGATCCGGTGTCGCTGCCGCTCGGGTCGGAGAGCTTCGCCAGGGCCGCCGACGGCGGCATCGCGGGCCTCCGGGTGGCCTTCAGCCCGGACCTCGGCTATGCCGCAGTCGACCCCGAGATTCGGACCCTCTGCGCCGCCGCCGCACGGCGCTTCACGGACCTGGGCTGCACGGTGGAGGAAAGCGATCCGGGCTTCGACGATCCCGAGACGCTGTTCCTGGACCTGACGGCGCCGATGCGGGCCGCCGCCGACCTGCATCACCTGTCGCATTGGAAGGCGGAGATGGACCCGATCCTCGTCGAGCGCATCGAGCGGGCGAACGGGATGAGCGCCGTCGACTACGAGCGGGCGACCCTGCGCAGGACCGCCATGTGGCACATCGTGCGCGAGTTCTTCGAGCGCTTCGAGCTGCTGCTCACACCGGTCACGGCCGTCCCGCCGATCCCGCTCGACGTCCAGTACCCACGGGAGATCGCCGGCCGGCGGGTGTCGTCGCCGATCGCCTGGTTCCCGTTCACGTACCCCTTTGCGATGATGGGCATGCCCGCCATCTCGGTGCCGTGCGGCTTCACCCGCGACGGGCTGCCCGTCGGTCTCCAGATCGTCGGCCGCCGTCTTGCCGACGCCACCGTTCTGCGGGCGGCGGCCGCCTTCGAGGCCGTCGCCCCCTGGAGCGGGCGCCGGCCGCCGCTGTGAGCGACGCGGGCGACCTCGAGCGCGCCATCGAGCTGTGGCGCGACGCCTATCGCCGCCAGATGGCCGGCGACCTGGACGGCGCCATCGAGACGTACCGCCGGTCCATCGCCGTCTGTCCGACCGCCGAGGCCCACACCTTTCTCGGCTGGACGTACTCGTTCCAGGGACGGCTCGAGGAGGCGACCGCCGAGTGTCTGCGCGCGATCGAGATCGACCCGGACTTCGGCAACCCGTATAACGACATCGGCGTCTACCTGATCCAGCAGGACAAGCTCGAGGAGGCGATCCCGTGGCTCGAGCGCGCCAAGACCGCGCCCCGCTACGAGCCGCGCCAGTTCCCGCACATGAACCTGGCCCGCATCCACATGAAGCGCGGCCGCTGGTGGGATGCCCTCCACGAGCTCGAGACGGCGAAGCGGCTCGCGCCCACTGATCAACAGCTCGCTCGCACGCTTCATTCGGTCCGCGCGAAACTCAACTAAATTAAATTAGTAAGACAGAGGAGCGCCACGGCTGCGCCGGGGCGCTCCGAACGCTGGGGGTATGGGGGCCATTTCGGGGCCCCCATGTTGACTGGCACCGGTTTCGCACATGGTCACGCCGTGACCCCACGAGATCGCGCATCCATCCGAACGCGGCCCGGTCGCTCCTCGCCGCTGGGCGCTCACTGGGACGGCTCGGGCGTGAACTTCGCGCTGTTCTCCGAGCACGCCACCGGCGTCGACCTCTGTCTGTTCGAGGCCGACGATCCCGCGCAGGAGACGGCGCGGATTCCGATCGCCCACAGCCACGACCAGGTCTGGCACATCTATCTGCCCGAAGCGCGCCCCGGCCTGCGCTACGGCTATCGGGTGTCGGGCCCCTGGGACCCCGCCCAGGGCCAGCGATTCAACCCGCACAAGCTCCTGCTCGACCCCTACGCGCGCGCGATCGATGGGACGATCAGCTGGGACGACGCGCTCTTCAGCTACGAGCTCAGCGCCGACGACGACGCGGATCTCACAATGGATCAGCGAGATAGCGCCGCCCACATGCCGAAGGCGATCGTCGTCGACACGGCCTTCACCTGGGGCGGTGACCAGCCCCCGCGCAGGGCCTGGAACGAGACGGTCATCTACGAGACCCACGTCAAAGGGCTGACGAAGCTCCATCCCGACGTCCCGGAGGAGCTCCGCGGCACCTACGCGGGCCTGGCGGCGCCCTCCGTGCTCGAGCACCTGAAGGCGCTCGGCGTCACCGCCGTGGAGCTATTGCCCGTGCACCAGTTCGTCTCGGATCGTTACCTGAAGGAGGGGGGCCTCACCAACTACTGGGGCTACAACTCCATCGGCTTCTTCGCCGCGGACTTCCGCTACGCGCGTGACAACCGGCAGGGGAGACAGGTCAACGAGTTCAAGACGATGGTCAAAACGCTGCATGATCACGGCATCGAGGTGATCCTCGACGTCGTCTACAACCACACGGCGGAGGGCAACCACCGCGGGCCGACGCTCTGCTTCCGGGGGATCGACAACGAGGCCTACTACCGGCTGACGCCCGACGAAAAGCGCTTCTACATGGACTACACGGGCTGCGGCAACACGCTGAACATGACGCACCCGCGCACGCTCCAGCTGATCATGGACAGCCTCCGCTACTGGATCCAGGAGATGCACGTCGACGGGTTCCGATTCGACCTGGCCTCGGCCCTGGCGCGCGAGCTCAGCGACGTCGACCGGCTGGGGGCGTTCTTCGACATCATCCACCAGGACCCGGTCATCTCGCAGGTGAAGCTCATCGCCGAGCCGTGGGACCTGGGAGAGGGCGGCTATCAGGTCGGCAACTTCCCGGTGCTGTGGGCGGAATGGAACGGGATGTATCGCGATACCGTGCGCGCCTTCGTCAAGGGCGACGAGAATCAGGCCGGTCCGATGGGCCACCGCCTGACGGGCTCCAGCGATCTGTACGGGCGCGGTGGACGGAGACCGTATGCCTCCATCAATTTCGTGACCGCGCACGACGGCTTCACGCTGCACGACCTCGTCTCGTACAACGACAAGCACAACGAGGCCAACGGCGAGGACAGCCGCGACGGCCACGACCACAACCTCTCCTGGAACCACGGCGTCGAAGGCCCCACCGACGACGTCAAGATCGCGGAGCTCCGCGAGCGGCAGAAGCGGAACCTCCTCGGCATCCTGCTGCTCTCGCAGGGGGTGCCGATGATCGCCGCCGGCGACGAGATCGGGCGCACGCAGCGGGGCAACAACAACGCTTACGCGCAGGACAACGAGATCTCCTGGCTCGACTGGAAGCTCGACAGGAAAGAGCGCGACCTGCTGATGTTCGCGCGCTATGTGTCGCGCCTGCGGCGGAAACATCCCGTCTTCCGCCGCGAGCAGTTCTTCTTCGGCCGGCCCATCCACGGCTCGGAGGTCAAGGACCTCACGTGGTTCCGCTACGACGGCCGCGAGATGACCGAAGAGGACTGGAAGAACGCCTACACGCGCTGCTTCGGGTTGCGGCTGGCCGGCGACGCCATCACCGAGCTCGACGACATGGGCCGCCGCGTCGTGGACGACACGTTCCTCGTCCTGCTCAACGCGCATCACGAGCCGATGGCCTTCACGCTGCCCGCCCACCGCAAGAACATCCGCTGGGAGGTCATGGTCGACACGCGCGAGCCGACCGGCCGCCGGCGCGCCCGGCCGTATCGCGGCGGACAGAGCTACGAGATGGAGGCGCGCTCGCTGGTCGTCCTCCGGCTACGCCGCGAGGACGGCGACGACGGAGACCCGGACTAGCGGTCGTCAGGCCGGCCAGAGCAGGCGGGGATCGAGCCGCAGGCCCGGAAACGGCGGAAGATCGCCGAGGCGATCCGCCATGAACCGCTCCGGCGGTCGGTAGGAACTTCCGGCGAGAACATGAGCGTCGATCGTGCGGGTCTCGGGATCGACGATCCAGCAATACGGCACGCCATGACGCGCGTAGACTCTAAGCTTCTTGTTCCGGTCGACCCGCGCGGTCGACGGCGACAGCACCTCGATCGCGAGCGTAGGGGCACCTTCGAAGCCCCGGTGCGAGAATGACGGCCTCGCCGACGTTCTCTGCTGTCACGTGAGCATCGAGCAAGCCTGCAAGACGTAACACGACGCGCTGATGGTTCCGGCTGGGCGCCGGCGTCACAACAAGCTCGCCGTCCAGAATCTCATAGCGCTTGCCCTCGTCAGGCAGCGCCGCGTAGTCGGCGTACGTCAGGACTCTCACGGTCGTCATTGTAGCCTCCCGGGAGCAGCCTGGCATCGTGGCGAATCGAAATCATCCAGGCGCTCGAGTACAGTCCCCCCATGATTCGCAGAAACAGCGACGCCATTCCAACTAGTTCCGTGACGCCGCTCGTATGGCGTCGACGTTGCAGACCATCCTCGCGGCATGTCTCCGAACGCGCCGTCGTGGACGCCATGAGCCTGCATAGGGTTCTGCCGCTGCTCGCGCTCGGGCTGAACCTCCTCCTTCTCGGCGTGGCGTTCGCGCCTGATCGACGCAGCTCGAGAAACCAGGTGTTCGCCTGCTTCGTCGCGATGCTGGCGGTCTGGAACCTCGGCGTCTTCGGCCTGCGGTCGACCGCCTCGCCGGAGACGGCGCTGCTCTGGGAGTGGTTCCTCCACGTGGGTGTCATCGCCGTGCCGGTCCTCTTCTATCACTACGTGATCGTCTTCCTCGACGCGCCCAGGGGGGATCGGACGCTGATCGTGGGCTACGCCGCGTGCGGGTTCTTCTGGCTGATCACTCCCACGGCGGCGTTCCTCGAAGGGGTGACGGTGACGGGCTGGGGCTTCATGCCGGACGCCGGGCCGCTCTATCCAGTCTTCTTCCTCTACTTCAACAGCTACATGATCCTCGGGCTGCTCCGGCTCCTCCGCGCTCGGCGGTCGATGGCGTCGAGCTTCATGCGGAACCGGTCTCTCCTCGTGATCGCCGGGGTGATGCTGAGCGTGCTCGGGGGCTTCCTCGACCTCGCGCGCTTCATCTTCGGCTGGGAGGCGCTGTATCCGCCTGGCATACCCGCCAACGCCGTGATGGCGCTTGCCCTTGGAGTCGCCGTCCTGCGCTACCGGTTGATGGACGTTCGCCTGTTGGCCAAGCGCGTGATCGGCTACCTGCTCACCGCCGTGATCCTGTCACCGGCGCTGCTGATCGCGGTCGTGGTCCTCCGCGTGGGGATGTCGGACGAGGCCGATCGGGCCAGGCAGGTCGCGGCGATGGTTGCGCGTGACGCGCCGGTCTTGTGCCTGGCCTTTCTGCTGGCGCTGCCACTGCTGAGCCGGGTGGGCACGACCCTCGACCGGGTCATGCTTCGCCGGCAGCGCGGCGTGCGCGACGCCCTGGTGACGCTCGGCAACGAGCTGCCGCAGCTGATCGACCGGCAGCGGCTGGCCAACCAGCTCACCAGCGCCCTGGTCACGCAGATTCCCGCCGCGCACGTCTCGCTGCACGTCGTCGAGGACGGCGGTGACGACTTGCACGTGCTCGCCCACGTCGTCAGTGAGCGCGCCCCGTCGACGACTCCGCCCCGCATCCCGGTCGATCTGGCGGCGTGGCTGGCGCTCTCGGGCCGCCCGCTGGTGGTGGAGGAAACCAGCTTCTACGGTGACGCGCTCGCATCACTGAAGAGTGCGATCGCCGAGCTCGAGCGCGCTCGCGTGGCGCTGCTGATCCCGCTGATCACCGAGTCACGGCTGGCCGCCGTTCTCTGCGTGGGCGAGAAGCTCTCCGGCGAGATCTACGAGGACGACGAGATCGAGCTGCTGGAGACGCTGCTCAAGGAGGCGGGGATCGCGCTACAGAACGCGCGGCTCTACGCCGACCTCGAGCGGCAGCTCGACGAGCTGCGTCGCACGCAGGACCAGCTCACACGGTCCGCCAAGCTCGCCGCCGTCGGCGAGCTCGCGGCGGGAATCGCCCACGAAGTCAACAACCCGCTGACCATCATCATCGGCCACGCTCATCTGCTTGGCCGGCGCGCCGAGCTGGCGGGCGTTCAGCCCGCCATCGAGGCGATCGAGGCACAGGCGGCCCGGGCGGCCAACATGGTCCGCGGCATGCTCGATTTTTCCCGCCGCCGCCCGCGCAACATGCAGAACGTGTCGCTGCGGGACGTCATCGAGCGGGCCCTGACGCTGGTCACGGACAAGGTGCGCGGCCACGGTATCGAGACCGTGAGGATCCTGGACGAGTCGGACCCGGCGGTGTTCGGCGACCGTGACGAGCTGACCCAGGTCTTCATCAATCTGATCAGTAACGCCGCCGACGCCATGCCGAAGGGTGGCCGCCTCTTCGTCCGTACCGGGGTGCACCGGCAGGACGACGTGACGTACGTCTCGGCGCAGGTGGCGGACACGGGGACCGGCATCGCGGCCGAGCACCGCGACCAGATCTTCGAGTCGTTCTTCACGACCAAACCCGAGGGCCAGGGAACTGGCCTGGGCCTCACCATCACGCGGGACATCGTCAAGAACCACGAGGGCACGATCGAGGTGGAGAGCACAGTCGGCAAGGGCACGACGATGATCGTCAACTTCCCGCCGGCCACGCCCGACACGGCGACCGTCCGCCTCCAGGCCGCGGACCCTCGCCGCGGCTCAGACGCGCGTCGCGCGCCCCGCCCAGTAGGGCTCGCGTAGCAGCCGTTTCACCAGCTTGCCGGCGGGGTCGCGCGGGAAGTCCTCGTGGAACGATACCTCGCGCGGCGCCTTGTAGGCCGCGAGGCGGGCACGGCAGAACTCGACGACCTCACGCTCGGTGGCCGACATCCCGGGCCGCAGCTGGACGGCGGCGTGCACGCGCTCACCCCACTCGGCGTCCGGCACGCCGAACACGGCGGCGTCCTCGATGGCGGGATGACGGTGCAGCGCATCCT
Source organism: Candidatus Rokuibacteriota bacterium (assembly GCA_044869815.1). Lineage (GTDB taxonomy): Bacteria > Methylomirabilota > Methylomirabilia > Rokubacteriales > CSP1-6 > AR12. The sequence continues at coordinate 53,496 of JBIOXS010000093.1, forward strand.
CGATCTCGGCCGGATAGATGTTGACGCCGCCCGAGATGATCATGTCGCGCTTGCGATCGCAGATGTAGACGAAGCCCTCGGCGTCGATCCACGCCACGTCGCCCACCGACATCCACTCGCCGCGCGAGGTCTGAGCCGTCGCCGTCGGATTCTTGTAGTACTCGTCGAAGACGCCGCTGTAGCGGCGGATGAACAGCTCGCCCGGGGTGCCGCTCGGCACGGGCCGGCCGTCGTCGTCGAGCACCGCCAGCTCGACGCCGGGCGCCGCCCGGCCACACGAGCCGGGCTTGCGCAGGACGTCCTCGGGACGCAGGACGGTGTTCACGCCGAGCTCGGTGGAGCCGTAGAACTCGTAGAGGACGGGGCCGAACATCTCGAGGATCTGCTCCTTGACGCGCATCGGGCACGGCGCCGCGGCCATCACGATCGACCGCATCGAGCCGACGTCGTAACGCGCGCGGACGGCCGCCGGCAGGTCGACGATGCGCTTGAGGAGCGTCGGCGCCATGAAGGTCGTGGTACAGCGATGGCGCTCGATGTGGCGAAGCGCGTCCTCGGCGTCGAACTTCCGCATCACGACCACCGTGTTGCCGACCAGATGGGCGTAGAGCGCGAAGCCACCGGGGGCGGAATGATAGAGCGGCCCGGCGACGAGGTGCACGTGGGCGGGATCGAGGCAGTCGAGCGCGGCCAGCCGCGGCAGCAGGCTGGCGGCATCGATCACCCGGCGGAGCGCACCCTTCGGCTTGCCGGTCGTGCCGGCCGTGTACACCATCGAGCCACCGACGGCCGCCGGCTCCGGTGGCGCCTCGTCGCTGCCGCGGGCGAGCAGATCGTCGAGCGCCTCCGCCCACGGACGGCGCTCGGCGCCGAGCGTGATCCAGCGCTTCACGCGGGTGGCGGCGCCGCGGACCCGCTCGGCCATCGGCAGGAAGCTGTCGCCGACGAGCACGGCCGTCGCGTCCGAGTCGTCGAGGATGTAGCTGACCTCGTCCGCCGTTAGCCGGTGATTCATCGGCACCGCGACGGCGCCGCGGGCGCGCAACGCCGTCGAGGCCAGGAAGGTCTCGGCGGAATTGTGCGCGTAGATGACGGCATGCTGCCCGGCCCCGATGCCGAGCCTCGCCAGCGAGTCCGCCAGCCGGTTTCGGGTACGGAAAAATTGTCGCCAGGTAAGGGTTCGCTCCCCCTCGATGAGCGCGGGCCGATCCGGCTGAGCGGCAGCGTACTTGGCGACCACGTCCATGGGGCCAGAGTCTAGCTCGTCCTGGCGCGGGATGTGCACCATCGTGCAGGAAGATGGCCGACAGCCGGTTCCGTCCGTTTCTGCTCGCCGGGATCCTCGCCTTCGCGATCTTCTGCCTGGCCATCGCCAAAGAGGTCTTCATTCCGATCGCGGTGGCGATGCTGCTCACGTTCGTGCTGGCACCGGTGGTGCGTCTGCTGGAGCGGCGGCGGGTCCCGCACTGGGCCGCGGTGGCGCTGACGGTGGTGCTGGCGTTCTCGGCCATCGGCGGCGTCGGCTACGTGCTCGCCCTCCAGGTCACCACGCTCGCCGCCGACCTGCCGAGTTACGAGGGCACCATCAAGCGGAAGATCCGCGAGGTCCGCCGCGTGGGCAAGGGTGGCCCCATCGAGAAGGCACAGTCGACGGTGAAGGAAGTGATCGGCGAGCTGCAGAAACCCGATGATCCGAAGACGCGCAAGCCGGCGCCGGTCGTGATCGAGCGGGACAGACCGACCGGACTGGCGGGCCTCCGCGCCTCCCTGGGGCCGATCGCCGAGGGGCTGGCCAAGGGCGGCCTCGTGATCGTGCTCGTGATCTTCATGCTGGTCGAGCGGCAGCGACTGCTCGACCGGCTGATCCGGCTCGTGGGCTACCGCCGAACTTCGCTGACCACGAAGATCCTGACCGACGCCGGAGAGCGCATCAGCCGATACTTGCTGATGCAGTCGATGATCAACGCGGGGTTCGGCCTCACCACCGGCCTCGGGCTCTTCTTCATCGGCGTGCCCTACGCGCTGCTGTTCGGCGTGCTGGCGGCCGCCCTGCGCTTCATCCCGTATGTCGGTGTCTGGATCGCGGCCAGCCTGCCGCTCGTGATGAGCCTGGCCGTCTTCGACAGCTGGCGCGAGCCGGTCTCCGTCATGGCCGTCTTCGTCGGCGTGGAGCTCGTCATCTATCTCGTCATCGAGCCGTTCCTGATCGGTCACAGCGCGGGCGTGTCGCCGCTCGCGCTGCTCATCACGCTGGCGTTCTGGACGTGGCTCTGGGGCCCGATCGGGCTCGTGGTCGGCACGCCGCTGACCGTCTGCCTGGTGGCCCTCGGCCGGCACGTGCCGGGCATGGACTTCGTCGTCGTCCTGTTCGGCGACGAACCGGTCGTCACGCCCGACGTCGCGCTCTATCAGCGGTTGTTGAAGGCCGACGAGGACGAGGCGCAGCAGGTGCTCGCCGAGTACGTGAAGACGCACGACGCGGACGCCATGTACGACCAGGTCCTCATGCCGGCGCTCTGTCGCGTGCGTGGCGACGCCGCCCGCGGCGCGATCCCCCCGGAGCAGGCGAGGAGCATCACGCGCGCGGTCGACCAGATCCTCGACGACCTCGACGTCGCCGCGCTGTCGGCGGCGGCCGCCCGCGAGGGCGCGGCGGCAGCGACGCCGCGGCCCGCCACCCTGCGCGTGGTCGGCTGCGCCGCGCGTGACGAGATCGACGAGGCGGCGCTCCGCATCCTCGCCAGCCGCCTGGCCGTCGACGGCGTCGCCGCCACCACGCTGCCATCCACGCTTCTCGTGGCGGAGGTCGTCGAGCGGGTCACCTCGCTGCCGCCGGGGGTGGCGGTCGTAGCCACGCTCGCCCCCGGCGGGCTGGCGCAGTCGCGGCACCTCGTCAAGCGTCTGCGGGGGGCGTTTCCCGAGCTGCCCATCGTCGCCGTGCGCTGGGGGCCGCCGGACGGCGTCGGCGAGGCGCAGGCGCAGCTGCTGGCGGCCGGAGCGAGCGACTTCGCGGCCACGCTCCTGGACGCCCGCAAGCGGATCCTGCAGTACAGGCAGGTACGAAGCGAGCAGGCCGCCTGACGGTCAGGCGGCGTCGGCGCGGGCGGCCGTCTCGGCGCTCTTCACCACGAGCACCGGGCAGGTGGCCAGGCGCACGACGCGCTCGGCGACGCTCCCGACGATCAGCCGGTCGAGCCCCGAGCGGCCCTGCGTGCCCACCAGGAGCAGATCCGCACCTTCTTCCGTCGCCGTCTCCGCGATCGTCGACGCCGGTGGTCCCGTGCGCAGGATCGCCCGCGCCCGGACACCCTCGCCCCGGGCGCCGCGCGCGCGGCGCTCGAGCGCCTCCTCGATCCAGCGGCGCTGCTCCTCGTAGATGGCCTCGACCTGACCGGCGGTGATCTCGGGATATGCGGGCAGATCCATGTAGACGTGGAGCAGGATCAACTCCGCGCCGTGCTGGCGCGCCAGCTGAACGCCCCACGCCAGTGCGCGCTCGGCCGACTCCGCGAAGTCCGTCGCGACGAGGATGCGATGGAAGGTCACGGCGTGCGGCTGCTCGGCGGGTACTCGTGGAAGCGCCGGGCGGCGGCGCGGCCGAGGGAGGTGGCCAGGTAGAGCGCGCCGGCCCCGCTCGCACGCTGCAGCTCGAGCCCGCGCACGCGGTCGCCGTCGCCGCCGCTGCGCGGCAACAGCCGGTTGACGAGCGCCAGCGCGCCGATGATGGCGCCGGGGAAGAGCCCGTGCACGCGCGCCAGGAGCTGCGCGGGCAGCGACAGGATCGGCTCGAGCTCGCGGCGCTTGAGCGCGCGCACGACGCGACGCGCCGCCCGCTCGGCGTCCATCGAGATCCCGGGCAGCGTCGAGCCGAGCGCGAACCAGGTGAACTCGGCCGGCGACCGGCCCTCGAACTCGGCGTGCAGGTACGAGCCGGTGCGCATCAGACCGGGCACCACGGTCGTGACGTGCACGCCATCCCGCGCCAGCTCGGCGGCCAGACCCTCCGAGAACCCGACCACCGCGAACTTGGCGGCGCCATACGGCAGCAGGTGCGGGACGCTGACCTTCCCGCCGATGGAGGCGATGTTGAGAATGCGGCCACGCCGTCGCGCGCGCATGCCCGGCAGCGCGGCCAGCGTCGGATGCACGGTGCCCCAGAAGTTCACCGCCAGCGCCTCCTGGAAGTCCTGCACGCCGAGGGCGTCGATCGGCGCGACCTGGATGATGCTCGCGTTGTTCACGAGGACATCGAGCGGCCCCAGGCGGCGCTCCGTCTCCTCCACCAGGGCGGCCGCGGCGACGGGATCGGCCACGTCGCACCGGATGGCGATGACCTCCGCGCCCCGGCGCTCGAGGTCGAGCCGCGCACGCTCGAGCTCGTCGGGGTCGCGGGCGCAGATGGCCAGTCGGCACCCCTCGCGCGCCAGCTCGCGGGCGATCAGGAAGCCGAGTCCGCGCGAGCCGCCGGTGATGATGGCGACGGCGCCGAAGAGGTCGGCCTCGTGCGCGAACAGACGCCGGGCGATTGCGTAGGCGGCGGCGGTGCCGAGAGCGGCGAGCGCAAAGCCACGCATGGCCGCTGCGGGTGCAGCGGCCATGCCATTGACTCGAGCTACTGCGCCAGCCAGGTCTTCATGAACGTGTTGCCGTCGTAGACGGTGAGGCCTGGCTTGAAGCCGCGAACCTTCTTGTCGCGGAAGAAGAAGCCCTCGACCCAGCCGACGGGAACGGCCCCGGTGGTGCCGGTGGTCAGGAGATAGCGCTGCAGGTCGTGATAGAGCTGCTTACGCTTGTCCTTGTTGGTCTCCTTCGCCGCCCGGTCGATGAGATCGTCGGCCTTGGGGTCCGAGAGCTGCGCATAGTTGCTGCCCGCGTTGGTGTGGTAGACGACGTGGAACACGTCGCCCGGATCGATGCCGTCCATGGCCCGGTCCTGCGTCGCGATCATCTGGAAATCGCCCTTCCCGAAGCTCGCAAAGCCGGCCGCGCTCTCGTGCGTCTTCAGCGTGCCGCGGATGCCGACCTTGCGGAGCTGCGCGATGACGAGCTGCGCGCGGTCCACGTAGTTGCCGACCTGCCGCACGGCGATCTCGATGTCGACGCCGTTCGGATGATGCTTCTTGACGAGCTTCTCGGCCTCGGCGAGGTCAGCCTCTTTGGACTGCCGGCAGCCCGGCGTCTTCGCGACCTCTTCGAGCGGCAGCGCAAACTCTCCGACCAGCTTCGGGTCGAGCACCGCGCACGGCACGCCGGCGCCCTCGAGGGCCTTGGCGATGAGCTCCTGGCGGTCAATGGCCAGGAACACGGCCTTGCGCATATCGGGGTTGTCGAACGGCGGGCGCTTGCTGTTCGTGTAGAGGATGAAGATCGTGTTGATCGGCCAGCGGTAGGTCTCGACCTCGTCCCCCCGGGCCGTCTTCACCTCGTCGGCCTGCGTCTTGCGCATGGGCGGCCACGCGTCCCAGAGCATGATGCGCCCGGCCTTCGCGGCCGCCACCTGCGTCGGCCCGCCGACGAGGATGTACTGCTTCACGCCGTCCAGGTACGGCAGCCCAGGGATGAAGTAGTCCTTGTTCTTCTCCCACTCGATGACGGAGCCGCGGTCGTACTTCTTGAACTTGAACGGTCCGGTGCCGATCTGGGCCTCGGGCCTGTTGAGGTCGCCGTACTTGTCGAGGATGTGCTTGGCGGCCACGCGGCACCACGCCGAGGCGATGGCGCCCGTGAAATATCCGACCGGCGCCTTCAGCGTGAACTGCACGGTGTGGACGTCCACCGCCTCCACCGACGCCACCAGCGGCTTCAGCGCGGCCCCGCACTTCGGACTCTTGAAGTCGGGATTGAGAATGCGGTCGAAGCTGGCCTTCACGTCTGCTGAGCTGAACGGCTGGCCGTCGTGCCACTTCACGCCCTTGCGGAGGTGGAACGTGTACGTCTTGCCGTCGGGCGAGACGGTCCACCGCTCCGCGAGATCGCCGGTGATCCTGGACGGATCATCCGGATCCCAGTGCAGCAGGCCGCTGTAGACGCCCGCCGTCGCCTGCTGGACCACGAGCGGCGACTCCGCATGGACGTCGAGACGTCCGGGGTCACCGTAGTCGAACCAGTTGAGGATGCCGCCGTATCGCGGCTTGTCCTGCGCGACCACGGCCGCCGGCAGGGTGAAGGCGGCGCAGAGCAGTCCGATCAGGAGCGCACGAATCTTCATGGAATCTCCATCTCCTTCTATCCGAGACCGCCGCGCAGCCGCGGATCGGCCAGATCGCGAATCGCATCACCGAGCAGGTTCAGTCCGAATACGGCCAGGCTGATGGCCACCCCGGGGAACAGCACGAGCCACGGCGCGTTTTCCATGGCCTGGGTGCCGGCCGTCAGCATCCCGCCCCACGACGGCTCGTCCGGCGGCGCACCGGCGCCGATGAAGCTGAGCGAGGCTTCGACCACGATCGCGTACGACACGTTCGTGGTGACGAGCACGATATACGTGGCCAGACAGTTGGGCAAGATGTGGCGGACGATCACTCTCGCGTGCGAGCAGCCGGCGGCCATGGCCGCCTCCACGAACGGGAACTCCTTCACCCCCAGGGCCACCGAGCGGACCGTGCGCGCCGCGGTCGGGACCAGCAGCAGCAGCAGCGCGAGGACGACGTTGTTCACGGACTGTCCGAGGGCGGCCATGAGGGCGAGAGCCAGGATGATCGGCGGCAGCGCCATCAACGAGTCGACGATCCGCTGGCTGCCGGAGTCCGACGCCCCGCCGACGTAGGCGGTCACCGCGCCCCAGAGCGCGCCGAGCGTCACGCCGATCAGCACGGACGTGAGGCCGACGTAGAGCGACAGCCGGGCGCCCCACACCACGCGGCTCAGCACGTCGCGCCCGATCTGGTCGGTGCCCATCGGGAACTCGGCGCTCGGCGGCAGATAGGGCGCGAAGCCCGTCTCCTTGGGCCCGTGGGGCGCGAGCTGCGGAGCGAAGACGGCGACGCCGACGAGGACGAAGACGATGAGCGCCCCGGCCGCGCCGAGGGGCTGTTGCCGCGCGAAGCGCTTCATTGGAGCGAGTGGCGCGAGACCGGCTCGAAGTGCAGGTGGCCTGTTCGAGATGGGCGTGGCTTCATGCGAACCGAATGCGCGGGTCGAGCCAGCCGTACAGCACGTCGACCGCGAGGTTCACGACGAGGAAGATCAGCGCCATGACGAAGATGATCGCCTGCACGGTCGGATAGTCGCGGTAGGACACCGCCTGCACGAGCGCCAGGCCCATGCCCGGCACCGCGAAGATGATCTCCATGATCACGACCCCGCCCAGGAGCCGTCCGCCCCACCAGCCGATGAATGTCACCACCGGCAGCAGCGAGTTGCGCAGCGCGTGGCGGTACATGACGACGCGCTCGCCGAGGCCCTTGGCGCGCGCCGTGCGCACGTAGTCCTGGCGAACGACCTCGAGCATCTGCGAGCGGGTGAGCCGCATGATCGGCGCGCTGATGTAGTAGGCCTGCGCCAGCGCCGGCCAGATGAGCTGCTTGAGATTCTCCACGGGCGCCTCCGTCAGGGACACGTACTCGAGCGGCGGCAGCCAGCGGAACACGCGCACGAGCAGGTAGAGGATCAGCACGCCGGTGAAGAAGATCGGCAGGCTGAGGCCGCTGATGCTCAGCACGCGGACCAGATAATCGAGCCACGTGTTCTGGCGGACCGCCGACACCACGCCGAGGGGGATCGACCAGAGCGCGGCCAGCAGCAGCGTGACCGCGGCCAGCTCCATCGAGCGCGGGAAGCGTTCGGCGAGGATCTCGTTCACCGGCCGCCGCTGGCTGTAGGAGTAGCCGAAGTCTCCGCGCACGGCGCCCCCGAGCCACGCGAGGTATTGCACGGCCACCGGCCGGTCGAGGCCGAGCTCGCGGCGGATCTGCTCGATCTGGCGCTTCTGCACCGCGCTCGACTCCGAGCCCGTCTGGTAGACGAGGATCTCGGCGATGTCGCCGGGCACGAGGCGCATGAGGACGAAGATGAGCAGCGAGGCGCCGAACAGCGTCGGCACGAACAGCAGGAGCCGTCGTGCGATGTAGGTCCGCACGGATCAGCGCAGGCGGCGCAGAAACGCGGCGATGGCGCGCCCGATCTCGACCGGCGAGTCCTCCTGGATGAAGTGGCTGCCGCGCACGGTGACTTCCTGCTGGTTCTGCCAGCGCCGGCAGAACTCGCGCTGCCGTCCGGTGAGAATCGAGCCGGGCTCGGCGTTGACGAACAGCTTCGGCACGAGACTCTTGCTGTGCCAGGCGCCATAGGCCTCGACGACGGCGACCACGTCAGCCGGCTCGCCATCGATGGGAATCTCGCGCGGCCAGGTGAGCGTCGGACGGCGCGACTCGCCGGGTTGGCGGAACGGGGCGCGATAGTGGTCCATCTCCTCCGCCGTCAGCTTCCGGAGCAGGCTACCGGGCAGGATGCGCTCCACGAAGACGTTCTTCTGCAGAATCATCTCCTCGCCCGCGCTCGATCGCAGGCCCTGAAAGATCTTGCGCGCGGCCTCGGGCCAGTCGTCCCACGTCAGCGGCCGCACGATGGCCTCCATGTAGACGAGCGCCCGCACGCGGTCGGGATGGCGGCGCGCCCAGTCGAAGCCGAGCGCCGAGCCCCAGTCGTGCACGACCAGCGTCGCGCTGGTCACGTCGAGCGCATCGAACCACGCGTCGAGATAGCGCGCGTGATCGACGAAGCGATACGAGCCGCCGGCGGCCTTGCCGGAGCGGCCCATGCCGATGAGGTCGGGGGCGAGACACCGTCCGGCCGCTTGCAGCGGCGGGATGACGTTGCGCCAGAGGTACGAGGAGGTGGGGTTGCCGTGCAGGAACACGATGGGCGCGCCCATGCCGACCTCGACGTAGGCTATGTGGCTGTCCAGCACGGGCACACGCCGGCGCTCGTAGAGATCGGCCCCCGATATGGTCGTCATCGGCCCCTCGGCTGTGGAGAGTATCATTCGGAATCATGCACGCGGGCCGCGTCCTCATCGGCACCAGCGGTTACGTCTACCGGGACTGGCGCCGCCGCTTCTATCCGCGCGACCTGCCGGCTCGACAGTGGCTGCCGTTCTACGCGGCGCGCTTTCCAACGGTGGAGCTCAACAGCCTGTTCTATCGACTGCCGCGCCGGGCGACGTTCCGGGCCTGGGCGCGCGCGGCGCCCGAGACGTTCGTCTTCGCCGTCAAGGCCAGCCGGTTCCTCACGCACATCAAGCGGCTCCGAGAGCCGGGACCACCGCTGACGCTGTTCTTGCAGCGCGCGAAGGGCCTCGGCGACGCGCGCGGCCCGATCCTTTTTCAGCTTCCGGGCCGGTTCCACCTGAATCTCGAGCGCCTCGACGGGTTCCTGGCCGCCCTCGCACGGCGCAAGGTCCACCGCGCGGTGCTCGAGGTGCGGCATGCGTCCTGGCTGATCGATCCGGTCTTCGACCGGCTCGCCGACGCCAACGTCGCCCTCTGCCTGCACGACTGGAAGGAGCAGCCGGTCAGCGGCCCCATCACCGCCGACTTCGTCTACGTCCGGCGTCACGGGACCCGCCGTCGCTACGGCGGCTCCTACACCGACCGCATGCTTCGGCAGGACGCCGCCCGCCTCGCCGCCTGGGCGGCCGAGGGGAAGGACGTGTTCGTGTACTTCAACAACGACGGCCGAGCGGCCGCCGTGCGCAACGCCCTCCGCCTCGCCGAGCTCGTAGGCACCCCCGCCGCCCGCCGCCAGGCCGCCTGAGGGCCCGCGGCCGGCGCGCGATATTGTAAGTTTCACACTCGCAGTTCGGAAATTTTCTTCCGGATCGGAGGTCTGCGTGTGAAAATGCCCGCGCAAGTATGAAATGCATTTCCCAGCGCTTGATCGGCTCTGTGTTGCTGGCCGCGCTGGTTGTGGTGGCCGGCTGCGGCAGCGGTCGTGTCGTTCTTCCATTTCAACTCGACTCCATCACGCTGGTCGCACCGCGCGACGCCGCCGCGCTCATCGGCCACGAGCGCGCGGTGCGCGGACTGTCGGCGATTCTCGTGCGCGACCTCGGACTGCCGATGCCCGCGAACTTCACCGTCTACGTATATTCCGGGCGCCA
>JBIOXS010000094.1:0-8409 GCA_044869815.1 Candidatus Rokuibacteriota bacterium
CCCTCGATGCCCAGCACCGAAACGCGAGCGCCCGCGGTCACCGTGCCATCGCGTCGCGCCGCCCCCACGCCGACGTAGTAAAGAACACCGTCATCACCACGCACGATGACGAATGACTCGTTCGTCACGGCGCGCGGCCACTCGAGCACACCGTTGACGAGACGTGGATCGCCGGGCGCGGCGACGGCGATGAGCGGACTGGCGACGAGCGCGATGCACGTGACGACGAACCGAGCGGACTTCATGATGACACCCCCGGCGGCGACGCCCACGCAAGCGCAATGCCACACCTAGATCTCGTGGGAAAAACTTTCGTGCACACCGGATCACGCGGTTTTCACGCCGACGTCGTCTCGGTGCTTTTCCGCGCGGCCGAAGTGTTGTACATAAATCCGACGGCGCCGCCGCGCCCCTCACCCAGGAGACCATCGATGACGGACCTCCATGGCCTCACCATCCTCGTCGTCGAGGACGACGAGGACACCCGCGAAGTCTTGAAGATGATGCTGGAGATGTGCGGGGCGCGCGTGCTCTGCGCGGATTCGGCGCGGGACGGCCTGCAAACGTTCACGCGGGAGCACCCGCAGGCGATCGTGAGCGATATCGCCATGCCCGGCGAGGACGGCTACTGGCTGATCGGTGAAGTCCGCCGACAGCTCGGCGTGCCCGCGGAGAAGGTGCCGGCGGTGGCGGTCACCGCATTCAGCGGCCAGCATCCGCGCGCGGCGGCGCTGGCGGCCGGCTTCCAGGCGCATCTGGCCAAGCCGATCGACCCCGACGAGCTCTGCCGGACGGTGGCCGAGCTCGTCCGCGCAGCCTGAGCCTCCGCCTCAGCCTTTGAGCCGCCGCTCCAGCCGGCCGACCAACCGCTCGATCTCGCGCTGATCGTCCGCCGTCAGGATGGCGCCCGGCGCCCGCAGCGCCGGGCTCGCGATGGCGCCGCGCCGGTGCAGCAACGCCTTGCGCACGGCCAGCCCGACCGCGGGCTGGTGCTCCATGCGCAGCAGCGGCAGGTAGGCGTCGAACACGTCCTCCGCGGCATCGATCTCGCCGCGGGCGAAGCGCTCGTAGACTTCGACGAGCATCTCGGGGTACGCAAAACCGGTCATGGCGCCGTCGGCGCCGCGAGCGAGCTCTTGCGGGTAGTAGAGCGCGCCGTTGCCGACCAGTATGCTCACGCGCCGGCGGCCGTCACGCTGGGCTTCCCGGCGGATCTGTGTCAGCTTCGCCAGACCCGGCGCGTCTTCATGCTTGAGCACGACGAGTCGAGGGAAGGCGTCGACCATCCGGTGAAACAGCGGCACCGGAAGGTAGATACCCGTCGACTGTGGATAGTCCTGGTACACCACTGGCGTCCCGGGATCGAGCGCGCGGAAGACAGAGGCCATGTACTCGAAGAGCGCCTCATCGCCGCGCAGGCCGGCGGCGGGTGCCACCGTGACGCCGGCGGCGCCGGCGTCCATCGCCGCCGCCGCCAGCGCCGCGAGCGTCGCCAGCCCCGGGTTCGAGACACCGACGATCACCGGCACCCGGCCGCCGACACGGGCGAGCATCCGTCGCACGACGCTGAGCGACTCCTCCGCTGTGAGCTTCTGGGCTTCGCCCATGAGGCCGAGGATCGTGAGGCCGTGCACCCGGTGACCGAGATAGAAGTCGACCAGCGGGTCGATACTGGCCACGTCGAGCGCGCCGTCGGGCGTGAATGGCGTGGCGGCGATGACGAAGACGCCGCGCGCGGACTCGGTCAGAGGCGTCACCGGATCACGAAGCCGCCGTCGCGACCCTGAATCCGGTCGAACGCCCACACGGTGACCCGGTAATTGTCGGCCGCCGGCATACCCGGAATCTCGTAGTACACGCGACCGAAGCCCGGGATGGCCCCGTGGACCCATTGCAGGCGCTGACCGACCACGGCGCCCGACGTGTCCAGCGCCTGGCCGAGCAGCTGCACCCGACCGGCCGCCTCACCGTAAGTATTCTCGACGTAGCCGCTGAGCCGGCGGGTGTCGCCGCGCTCCGGCCGCACTTCCCAATTGATCCGGAAGAAGCGCTCGCTGCCCGGCATCAGAGTGGTGATGGTGGCCGACGGAGTGGTGTCGGGGGTCGCACAGCCCGCCGCGGCGAGCGCCAGCGCCACGGCGATGATCCTGCGTCTCGTGCTCGTCATCGCATCTCCCTCCGTCTCCATCGTACAACCGCGCTATGCTCGGCGCCGTGAGCGGCGCCGTCGAGCGGTTCGTGGACGACGCCGGCGATGTGCCGGTACGCGGCACCGTGCACCGGCCGATCTCGCCGGGGGCCGACGTGCTCATCGTGACCCATGGCGCCGGTGGCAATCACGACGCGCCCCTCCTGCGCGCGGTGGCCGAGGCATTTGCGGCGCGGCGGACGACGGTGCTGCGCTGCGATCTGCCGTTCCGGCAGGCGCGGCCCAAGGGACCGCCGTCTCCGGCGGGCGCGGCACGTGACCGCGCCGGTCTTCGGCGCGCCGTCGAGCTCATGCGTGCTCGGTGTCCGGGTCGCGTGCTGCTCGGTGGCGCGTCGTACGGCGGCCGTCAGGCCACGCTGCTCGTCGCCGAGCAGCCGGGCGTGGCCGATGGGCTGCTGCTCCTGGCCTACCCGCTTCACGCGCCCGGTCGACCCGACGCGCCACGGACCGAGCACTTTCCGAGGATCCGCACGCCGGCGCTGTTCGTCCACGGCACGCGGGATCCGTTCGGCACCATCGCCGAGCTGGACGCCGCGCGGGCCGCGCTCGGCGCGCCGAGCGCGCTGCTGCGCGTCGACGACGCGGGCCACGACCTCCGGAGCCGTGCCTCGTTCGCCGACCGCATCCCCGAGGGGCTTCTCGCGCTCCTCGCCTGAGGCCGCCTCCGCTCAGCGCCCGCGGAACACCGGCTCGCGCTTGTCGACGAAGGCCTTCGCGGCCTCCTTGTGGTCTTCCGTGAAGCCCGTGCGCGTGTGGTGCATCGCTTCGAGATCGAGGCACTGCACGAGCGGCTGCGTCTCCGCCGCGTTCATGTTGCGTTTCATGTAGCGCAGCGCCACGCGCGGGCCGGCGGCGAGCTTCCGCGCCAGCGAGAACGTTTCCTCTTCGAGCCGCTCGTCCGGCACCACGCGGTTCACGATGCCGAGCTGCGCGGCCGTCTTCGCATCGACGATCTCCGCGGTGTAGTAGAGCTCGCGTGCCTTGGCCGTTCCCACCAGCTGCGTGAGAAACCACGAGCCGCCGAAGTCGCCGGAGTAGCCGACGCGGGCGAAGGCGGTGGCGAATTTCGCGCTCTCGCCCGCCACGCGAAGGTCACAGGCGAGGGCGATGGAGAGACCGGCCCCGGCGGCGGCGCCGCGTACCATCGCGATGGTCGGCTTGGGCATCTCGTGGAGCAGGCGCGACACCTCCATCTTGCTGCGCAGGCCGTGGGTCTTCTCCTCCATCCCGGCCTCGGCGAACTCTTTGCCCTCGGCCATCGCCTTCACGTCGCCGCCCGCGCAGAACCCGCGGCCGGCGCCGGTGATCACGACCGCGCCGACGGCGACGTCGGCCGCCAGGCGGGGAAGGGCCTCGAGCAAGGCGTCGAGCATCGCTCCCGACAGGGCGTTGAGCCGATCGGGACGGTTGAGGGTCAGCACTGCCACGCCATCCTTGACGCTCTCGAGCAGATCGTTGGTCATCGTCGCCTCCGCGGAAGTGCGCGTATCATACTCGCGGCATGACGTTCACCAAAGAGCTGTGGGCGGCGATGGAACCGATCTACGCCGCCATCCTCACGCATCCGTTCGTGCGCGGCCTCACCGACGGCACCCTGCCGCGAGAGTCGTTCCGCTTCTACGTGGTCCAGGACGCGCTCTACCTGCGCGAGTTCGCGCGCGCCTTGTCGGTGGCCGCCGCGCGGGCGCCGGCGGACGACTGGATCATCATGTTCAACGAGCACGCCGCCAATGCCCTGCGCGTCGAGCGGGCGCTCCACGAGGGATTCTTCCAGCAGTTCGGTCTCACGCCGGACGCGGTGGCGGCGACGCCACCGGCGCCCGTGAACCAGGCTTACACGAGCTACCTGATCGCCGTCGCCTACGGCGCGCCGTTTCACGAGAACGTCGCCGCCCTCCTGCCCTGCTACTGGATCTACTGGGAAGTCGGCAAGGCGCTCGAGCGAGCGGGCTCGCCCGAGCCGCTGTACGCCCGCTGGATCGCGACGTACGCGGCCGAGGAATTCGGCGCGGTCGTGCGCGCCGTGCTCGCGGCCGTCGACGCCGTGGCGGCGCGACTCGGGGCGGCCGAGCGTGAGGCCATGCGACGTCATGCGGTGACCACGTCCCGCTACGAGTGGATGTTCTGGGATATGGGCTATCGCCGCGAGCGCTGGCCCGTGTGAGGACCCCACGGCACGGCGATGTCAGCCCGGCGACACGACCACCCGGGCGCGACTCTCCAACCCTCTGAATTCGCTGAGGATACCCGTGGCACCCCTCTTGCCTTGAAACGGTGAGCGCGCGCATCGATCAGGAGGTGACCATGCGGGAAATTTTCACCCCCACCGAGTGGCGACTGCCCCACTGGCTGTTCGCCGGCGGAGTCGCCATGTGGTTCGCGATCCAGACGGGATTCCTGCGGCCCCGCGAGATCGCGCTCTGGTTTGCCGGCCGCCCCGAGGTGATCCGGGCCTTCGGCGAACCGCACTTCGGTCGCGCCGACGCGCTCATGCTGATCTTCGGCACCCTGTTCCTCGGCCCCTTCGCGGTGTTCATCGGCATCGTGCTCGTGGTGTTCGTGATGGCGCTCCTGGGCGGAGCGGTGCTGCCCGTGACCCGCTGGATGGAGCTTCCGGATTCGGTCGCGACCGCCGTCGTGGCCATGGCCATCGCCGGCGCCGCCTGGTTGCAGAGCGACCTCTGGGTGCCGCGCTCGCTGTGGTTTCTGAGTCTGCTCGCGCGGGCCTGGCGGGTCGTGCTCGCCTGACGCTCAGCCGCGCCCGCCGCGCACCTGCCGCTCGAAGCCGGGCAGGATCGCCTGGAAGAAGGCGTTGCGGACGAGGTTCACGAGCACTTCCCACGTGCTGGCCTTCGGATTCTCGAGCGGCCCTTCGAGCTTCCCGATCGTGGCCACCTCCTCGCGCTTGCGGCTCTTGAAGACCTTGGCCACCACGTCGGCCGCCTTCTCCTTCAGCTTCGCGCCGAGCTTCTTGTCCTCGTCCTGTTCCTTCTCGTAGACGTCGAGATCCCTGAACAGCGGTTTGACGTAGCCCTGCACGCGGCCGTTCTTGACGACGATCTCCGAGTAGACCGAGAGCACGCCGGAGGCGACGTCGACCTTGGCGTGGGCGCGCAGCACGTCGTTCATGGTGCGGACGTCGGTGTTCTCGATCTTCGCGTTCAGGCTCACGTCGGGGCCGTTGTTCTCCGCGCGCATCACAAGATCCAACATCGTCCGGCCGCTGCCCATGAAGCGTCCGGTGAGGCGCGCCTGGCCGTAGCCCTCCGATTTCTGGTTGGAGAAGTTCTCGATGGTGAGGTTGGTGTTGGCGATGAAGACGCGATAGTTGGGCGTGCGGTCCTTGTTCACGAAACCCACCGTCGCATCGGTGAGCGTCATCTCGCGCGCATGCAGCACCACGCCCGGATCGTTGCTGACCTCCTTGGCCGTCTCCACCGTCGTCTTCACCGCCTCCTTCGCCACCGCCGCCTTGGGTTTGTGATAGAGGTACTCGGCCTTCAGCCCGTCCACGCGCAGCTCCTCGAGGTCGACCTTCTTGAACTTCGGCGCGTATTCGACGAGCCCCTTGCCGCTGAAGGTCCCGCGGGTCACCACGACGTTGGCGCGCTGGAGGACCGGCCGGAAGTAGTCGAGGCCGATGTCGGCGAGCTCGACGTGGCCCTTGATGCCCGCGTGGGGCTCGGCGAGGAAGTCGGCATGGCCCTGGACGGTCAGTCGCCCGCGATCGAAGACCGTCGCCTCGACCCGCAGCGGCGAGGGATAGTCGCCGGGCTCGGAGCGAACGTTGCGGATGTCCTGGGCCCGCGCCTGCAGATTGCTCACCCGCAGCGGCTCGCTCTGCCCTTCCTCGACGTAGGTGATGTCACCGTCCTCGACCGTGAAGTTGTTGATCTTGAGCGGGTAGATCGCCTGCAGCGCGTCCTGCCAGCCGCGATCGGTGACGGCGACGTCGTCCTTCTTCTCGGCTTCGAGATGACCGCGATTGACGTAGAGCGTGGGGCGGACGAGCGCAAAGTCGGCCACCAGCCGGCCCCGGATCAGCGCCGACCACTGAACGCTGGCGCTCAGCCGTTCGATGCGCATGACAGGAGGGTCGGGATTCGCGTTCTGGATGAGCACCACGTCGCGCAGGTCGATGGCGAACCCGATCGGGTGGAAGTTGAGCTTCGAGACGCTGGTGGTGTAACCGTCGAGGCGCTCGTTCATCTGACGCTCCACCAGACGGCGGAGCGGCTCGTCCAGGAAGAACGCGGTGATCACGAGCAGCAGGGCGATGACGACCGCCACGCCGGCGACCCAGCGATACCACCGCGGCGCGCCGCGGACCCATTCTGCCGGTCGACGCATGCTCTTCTCCGCTGATGCAGGAGGAGCAAGGGAGGTGCCAGCGAGCGGCGCGCCGCTCGCGGCCGCTAGAGACGGTCCGCGCGCGGGGCGCCGCGCGTGGCCACCGTCACCGCGAGCCCGGCGAGCGCGATCGCCAGTATCGCGGGCAGCAGGCGCGGCGCGCGGGCGGCGATGAGGGCGCTCACGAACGGACCGAGGAACATGCCGCCATCGACGCACACGCGGTAGAGGGCGGCGCGCCACGCGACCCGGGAGGCCGGCGTGGCCACACGCAGGAGGCCGAGCGGCAGCATCCAGCCCGCCATGCCGAGCCCGAACACGACGCAGCCGGCGACCACGTGCGGCAGCGCGCCGAGGCCGATCAGCCCGATGGCGACGGCGAACGCGAGCAGCACGCCGGCCAGCACGCGCGCCGTGCCACGGCGGTCGGCGAGGGCGCCGATCGGCAGCAGCGCCAGCAGGTCGGCGATCTGCGCCAGCATCAGCAGCCGCGCGACGCCCGCGCGTTCGAGGCCGAACTCGCGGCTGGCCCGGATCGGGATGAGGAACGATTCCACGGTCGCGTAGGTCACCGCCACGGTGCCGCCCGCGGCAAACGCCAGGGCCACTCGCGCGACGTCGTCGCGCCCGCCGCTCGCGGGCGAGTCCGCCGTCGCGCGGGCGAACCAGGGCTGCGTCGGATCGGTCGGCGGCAATCGCGCGAGCACGCCGCGCAGCAGCGACAGGCCGAGCAACATCGGCGCGCAGCCCAGCAGGAAGGCGAGGTTCCACGGCAGCGTCCGCGGCAGAAGGCCCACGAGCGTGACCCCGCCCAGAACCGCGACCATCGCCGAGAACTCGAAGGCGTTGAGCGCAGCGGCCATGCCACCGCGGGCCTGGTGACGCAGGATCACGGTGAGGCCGCCGAGCATGCCGAGCATGTGTCCGACGCCCATCAACACACGGCCGAGCGCCACCCATCCGAGCTCGCCGCCGGCGATCACGAGCGCGGCCCCGGTGAACATGAACATCGGGGCCGCCACGAGCGCGCGCCGGACGTGATGCGTCATCAGCAGACCGCCCGGGATGTCGGAGGTCATGCGGGCGAGCCCGAAGGCGCCGGCGAGCAGGCCGAGCTGCCAGTCGGGAAGCCGCAGCGCGAGCGCGATCTCGGGCAGCAGCGCCGGAAAGGTCCCGACGGAGAACGTGTAGGCGCCCATCATCACGCAGAGCAGGACGATGAGCCGTCGCGACGTCACGGGCGCGGCAGCGCGCGTCAGACGGCGGGCAGCGGCCGCCCGTCCGGGCTGCGGCCGCGTCCGAGGGCGACGTGGTACGCGAAGAGCTGCAGCGGCACGACCGCGGCGATCGGCGAGACATATTCGTCGACGTCGGGCAGCGCGATCGTCTCGGTGGCGAGCGCGCCCAGCTCACGATCTCCGTCGGCGCAGAGCGCCAGGATGGCCGCCCCCGTATTCCTCGCGACGCCGGCGGCGGCCAGACATCGCGCGCGCGACGGCCCGGGCGGAGCGACCAGGACGACGAGGTCGTCGCGCTCGACGGCGATCCACGGTCCGTGCAGGAACTGCTCGGCGTCGAGGCCGAGCGCCGGCACAGAGGCCGCCTCCGTGAGCTTGAGCGCGCCCTCGAGCGCGGTGGCATGGTTCGGTCCGCCGCCGACGAACCAGTACTGTCGGCGGCGGCCGAACCGCGCCGCGAGCTCCTCCCACGATTCCTGGCCGAGCAGCAGCGCGATCTGATCGGGCAACGCGTCCACCGCGTGGCTGAGCGCCTCGTCCTTGCCGACGGCGGCCGCCAGCATCGCCAGCAGGCCGAGCGCCGCCGTGTAGCTGACGGTGTGGGTCTCCGAC
>JBIOXS010000095.1:0-21608 GCA_044869815.1 Candidatus Rokuibacteriota bacterium
CGAGCGGCCGGAGGGGCTCGCCCTCGAAGTCGATGAGCATGAAGTCCTCGCCGCCGCGGAGACTCAGCGTCTGGCCGAGGTGAAAGTCGCCGTGATGGCGGGTCTTGACGGCGCCCAGGAGTCCGGACAGGGCGGCGGCGGCTGACTCGGGGACCTCCGGGAGGCGGCGGCCCGACACAGCGGCGCGGGCGGCGGACACCTGCCGGTCGAGGGCGGACTGCCACAGGGCGACGTCGGCGCGGCCGATCGGCTCCGCGCCGAACGCCGGGTCCGACGTCGGCGTCGCCAGGGCGAGGTGCAGCTCGCCCGTGCGCCGTCCGAGACGCCGGAGGGCGTCGAGGACGCCGTCGCCGACGGCCAGGCGCTCGAGCAGCCACTGCCAGCCATCGCGACCGTCGGCGACGAGCTCCTGGGCGACGGCGAAGGTCGCCGTCCTGCCATCCGGCTCGACATACTCGAGGGCGCCGGCCAGTCGCGGGGTGTTCCGGAACGCCGTGTGCTCGGTGAGGAAGCGCGTGATCTCGAGCTCGGGGTTCTCGCCCTCGGTGAGGCGGCGGAAGTGCTTCACGATGACGGCGCCGTCGAAAATGACCGACGTGTTGCTCTGCTCGCCGCGCACACGGCGCACGCCGACGTCGATGGCCAGCGCCGGGGGAAAGGCCCGCGAGCGGTGCCCTCGCAGCACCCCGCGCTCGCCCCGCGCTTCGCGGCCGGCAGCCATCAGACGCAGCAGTCCGCGGCAGAACGCGGGGTCGTCGAAGGCGTCCGCGAGCGCGGCGTCCCGGGCTCGGGCGAGGACGTACCGGTCGGCGGTCTCGTCATCGAGGACGACGCGCACCACGCACACGGTCGCCGCCTCGACGGGGATCCGATCCTCGACGACGGCCTCCGCGATGCGGCGGGTCTTGGCGGCGAACCAGCGCTGCCGCGCCAGCCAGTCGGTCGTCTCGTGATCGAGACGCGCCGCCATGCGCTCAGATCGCCGAGTCTTCGATGCCGTATCGGGCCGGCCCGCGCTCGCGACGCTCGAGCATGAACCAGTAGAAGGTGTGGGGCCCGAGACTCAAGAAGTACGGCGCGCGACCGACCGCCGGAAAGCGTGCGCCGCCGAGCATCTCGACCGGGACCGCTCCTTCCCAAGCGGCCAGCGGCAGCTCGATCGGCTGGGTGCGTCCGCTCAGGTTGGCGACGATCAGCAGCGTCTCGTCGGCGTGGCGACGGAGGAAGGCGAGCACCGACTGGTTGCGCGGTCGCAGGAACTCGATGTCGCCGCGCCCGAAGGCGGCGGAGCGCTTGCGGGTGGCGATGAGGTGCTTCATGGTCGCCAGCAGGGAGCCCGCCTGCTTCTCCTGCGCCGCCACGTTCACCGCCTGGTAGCTGTAGACCGGATCCGTGATGACGGGCAGGTAGAGCTGGGTGGGATCGGCCGTGGAGAAGCCGGCGTTGCGGTCGGCCGACCACTGCATCGGGGTGCGGACGCCGTTGCGGTCGCCGAGATGCACGTTGTCTCCCATCCCGATCTCGTCGCCGTAATAGATGATGGGGCTGCCCGGCAGCGTGAGCAGCAGGCAGTTGAGCAGCTCGATGCGACGGCGGTCTCCGTCCATGAGCGACGCGAGCCGCCGCCGGATGCCGAGATTGAGCTTCATGGCGGGATCGCTGGCGTAGGCGAAGTACATGTAGTCACGCTCTTCGTGGGTGACCATCTCGAGCGTCAGCTCGTCGTGGTTGCGCAGGAAGACGCACCACTGGCACGGCGGCGGGATCGACGGCGTGTGGGTGAAGATGTCCGTGATCGGCAGCCGATCCTCACGACGCACGGCCATGTACAGGCGCGGCATGAGCGGAAAGTGGAAGGCCATGTGGAACTCGTCGCCGTCGCCGAAATAGGGCCGCACGTCCTCCGGCCACTGGTTGGCTTCGGCGAGCAGGACGCGCTCACCGCCGTACTCCCGATCGAGCACGCGCCGGAACTCCTTGCAGACGGCATGCGTCTCCGCGAGGTTCTCGCCGTTGGTCCCTTCGCGCTCGATGAGGTAGGGCACGGCGTCGCAGCGGAAGCCGTCGAGGCCGCGGTCGAGCCAGAAGCGCATGACGTCCAGCATGGCCGCGCGTACGGCGGGGTTGTCGTAGTTCAGGTCCGGCTGATGGCTGAAGAATCGATGCCAGAAGTACTGCTTGGCCGCGGGATCCCACGTCCAGTTCGACTTCTCGGTGTCCGTGAAGATGATCCGCGCGTCGCGGTACCGCTGATCGGTCGGGCTCCACATGTAGTAGTCGCGGTACGGCGACGCCGGATCGGAGCGCGCCGCCTGGAACCACGGGTGCTGGTCGGAGGTGTGATTCATCACAAGGTCCGCGATGACGCGGAGGCCGCGATCGTGGGCGGCGTCCAGGAATTTCTGGAAGTCCTCGACGTTGCCGTACGCCGGATGGATGCCGTAGAAGTCCGAGATGTCGTAGCCGTCGTCACGCAGCGGTGAGGGGTACATGGGCAGGATCCAGAGGCAGTCGACGCCGAGGTCGCGTACGTAGTCGAGCTTGCCCGTCAGGCCCGCGAAGTCGCCGACGCCGTTGCCGTCCGCGTCCATGAAGGCCTTGACGTGGATTTCGTAGAAGACAGCGTCCTTGTACCAGGTCATTGGTAGCGACGGCTTGGCGAGCGGCTCGAGGCGTGGGTGGCCTGATCTAGATGGACGTGGCTCCGCTCCGCGCTCGACCGTTCCGGCGCAGTCGATCGGGTTGGCATCACTTCACCAGATGAAAGATTTGCGCGGGTTCTTGGTGCGGGTCGAGCTCGACGAAGCCGCGCGGGCCGTGCCACTCGTAGCTGGCGTCGGTCAGCAGCTCGCGCATGCGGTACGTGCGATCGTCGCCGAGGCCGATGGCGGCGAGCGGCACGTCGACCGGGCTGCTGTGCGGCTGGAACGGATCGAGGTTCACGGCCACGAAGATCCAGTCGTCGCCGGCGGCCTTGCCGTACCAGAGGATGTTCGGATCGTCGGCCGTGTAGAAGCGCAGGTTGTCGTAATGCTGGAGCGCCCGGTGCTCGCGGCGAATGCGGTTGAGGCGCGCCAGATAGTCGGTGAGGTTGCCGGGCGCCGTCCAGTCGCGCGCCTTCAGCTCGTACTTCTCGGAGTCGTGATACTCCTCGGAGCCGGGCGCGAACGGCACGTTCTCGCACAGCTCGTAGCCGCTGTAGAGGCCGTACACCGAGGAGAGGGTGGCGGCCATGGCCACCCGGAACTTGAAGGCGGGACGGCCGCCTTTCTGCAGCGTCTCGTGCAGGATGTCGGGCGTGTTCGGCCAGAGGTTGCCTCGGAAGTAATCCGAGACCGGAGGGGAGGTGATCTCGGTGAAGTACTCGATCAGCTCCTGCTTGTCATTCCGCCACGTGAAGTACGTGTACGACTGCGTGAAGCCGCTCTTCGCGAGCACCTTCATCATCTTCGGGCGCGTGAACGCTTCGGCGAGGAAGATCACCTCGGGGTGCGTGGTCTGCACCGAACGGATGAGCCATTCCCAGAAGCGGGCGGGCTTCGTGTGCGGATTGTCGACCCGGAAGGTCTTGACGCCGTGACCGATCCAGAACTCGATGATCCGCTTCATCTCTTGCCAGAGCGGCCCCGGATCCTCGCCGACGAAGCTCACCGGATAGACGTCCTGGTATTTCTTCGGCGGGTTCTCCGCGTACTTGATGGTGCCGTCCGGCCGGTGGAAGAACCACTCGGGATGCTCGCGCACCCAGGGATGGTCTGGCGAGGCCTGGATGGCGAAGTCGAGAGCGACCTCGAGCCCGCGCCGCCGCGCCGCCTCCACGAAGCGGTCGAAATCGTCCAGCGTGCCGAGCTCGGGGTGGACGGCATCGTGTCCGCCCTCCGGACCGCCGATCGCCCAGGGACTGCCGGGCTCGCCGGGCCGCGCGGTCAGCGAGTTGTTCCGCCCCTTCCGGTGGCTGCCTCCCACGGGGTGGATCGGCGGCAGGTAGACGACATCGAAGTTCATGGCGGCCGCGCGCTCCAGCTGCGCCTCGGCGTCCTTGAACGTCCCGTGGCGTCCACCGGCGCCGCACGAGCGCGGGAAGAACTCGTACCACGCCGCGAACCGCGCGCGCTCACGGTCGGCCACCACCTCGAACTCGCGCGTGGCCCGCGTGGCCGCCGTCCGGTCGAGGGCGGCGTCCATCAGATGCAGGAGTTCGGCATCGCGCGCGACGGCGACCGCCTCGGCCGGCGCCGTCTGCTCGAGCCGGTGGGCGTAGGCTTCCAGCGCCGCGCGTTGCTCGCCGCGGACCCGACGCGCGGCCGCGCGCACGAGCTCGGCACCCTCCGTGAGCTCGCTGGCCACGTCCTGTCCGGCGTCCACGCGCTTGCCGAGGTCCGCCAGCCAGGACTGGAACGGCTCGGCCAGCGCCTCCAGCGTGTAGAGATAGCGAGCGTTCTCTGCGAGGGTAAAGGCGCCGGCCCAGCGATCGTTGTCGACGTGGCGCATCGGCACCTCGTGCCAGGCGCGCTCGTCGAGACGGCGATAGAGCAGGAAGGCGGCGAGCACGTCGTGGCCTTCCTTGAAGATGTCGGCCGTGACCTCGAGCACGGCGCCGACCTCGCGCTTGAGCGGATAGCGCCCGCCGTCGACGGCGGGGCTGACGTTCTCGATGATGACGGTGCGCTTGAGCTCGGGCGCTGGCGGCAGATCACCGCGCGCGCCGGCGGTCTTCCGCTGCGGGGTCGCTCGCCGGGTCGGGGTCGTGGCCATCAGCGCCAGTGTTCCACGAGATAGGGCTTCTGTCGCTCGAAGGCGAGCGCGATCGCCTCCAGCATCTGCTCGGTGGCCTCCGCGGTGGCCCGGCGCGTGGCCGTGATGTAGGCGGCCGTGCGGCCGAGGTAGAGCGGCACCAGCGAGCGCAGCAGATGCTCGCGGTGGACGACCCCATAGTGATGGCCGAGGGCGAAGTCGTACACGACGCGGGCCCAGAGATCGTCGGGGAATCGGAGGCGTTCGGGATCGTCGCCGTCGAGACCGAGAACCTCGCCGAGGGTATCGGGCGCGAGGATCAGCTCCCAGATGGAGCTGAGGTCCCGCACGCCGAGGCGAAAGCCTTCGAACAGCCCCCGCACGTCGACGCGCATCGGCTCGATCGAGACGGATTGCGCCTGGCCCACCGCGGGCAGCGCCTCGCTGTCACGGACCTCCAGCCACAGATCCTGATGCCGGTCCATCACCGTGAATGCCGCGCCGAGGGTCGCCGCGATCATGGCCGGCAGGTCGGTGGTGCGCGTCCGCGATCGCACGGCATACGGGCCGAGCCAGGCCTCCCATACCGAAAACCCGTCGGCGATGGCGGCGCCCGTGATCCACAGGTCGCTGACGTCGCGGCCCGTCCAGTCCCACTTCGGATGGAGCAGCAGGTGCTCGATCAGCCGGGCGGAGAGCGCCTGCTGGCCGCCGTACGGCTGGTGGATCCTGCGCCCGTAGAGGGCCCGCATCAGCGGCGCCAGCATGAGGCGCGTCACCGTGCCCTCCCAGCGATGGCGCGGATAAGCGGGGCAGAGGAAGTCGGCCTTGTCGCCGAGGATCGGTCGAGCGAGCTCGCCGACCCAGTCGGGGCTCACCGAGACGACGTCGGCCTCGAGGACGACCAGCGCCCGCACTCGCAGCTCGCGCGCCGTCTTGAACACCGCGCGCAGGCCCTCGCCGCGGCCCGGGACGCCGTGAAACGGCACCGTCACCCGCTCGCCCGCGGGAGGCTCGTAGCGCACCGCCACGACCGGCAGGCCGCCGGACTGCACGAGCTCGGACGTTCCGTCGGACGAGCCGGCGTCGGCGGCGATCAGCGTGGCGCGCAGCTCTGGAAAGTGTCGCGCGACACCCTCGGCGGCCGCCGTCACCACGCCCTTCACGGTCTCCGCGTTGTTGTAGGTGAGGATGGCGATGGCGAGGTCCGTCGCCGGACGCGTCGCGCCCGCGTCGACGGTCATGAAGCGAGATGGATGAGGAGCGCCATGTAGTCGACCAGGTGGCGCGTGATCAAGAACGACCGCCGCACGTGCTCGCGGCCGGCGGCGCCCATCCTCGCGATGAGCTCCCGGTTGTTGAGCAGGTGGCGGAGGCGGAAGGCGGCGCCTTCCACGGAATGGACGGTGTAGCCGGTCACGTCGTAGACGATCTGGTGCGGAAGCCCGCCCACGAAGCCGCCGATCACCGGCTTGCCCTTCCACATCGCCTCGGCGGCACCGAGGCCGAACGACCCGCGCACGGATTTCTGCAGCACGATGGTGGCCGCCCGCTGCAGGGTGTTGATCTGGACGTGCGCGTCCGGGGGCAGCTCCCGCACGAGGATGTCCGGGTCCCGCTCGGCCGCTTCGCGCAGCTCGGCGAGCACGGTGGGACTCTCGCCGTCGGCGGCGGCGGTGCCGGCCAGAACGAGGCGAACGTCGTAGTGCTTCTTCACCAGCCGATAGGCGTTGACGACGCCGAGCGGATCGTCGGCGGCATTGAAGGCGCCGACCTGCAGCAGCAGCGGCTTGTCCTGGGCGATGCCGAGCGCGCCGAGCGTGGTCGCGATCTCGCGCGGGCTCAGATCGCGGTTCTTCTCGGACAGCGGGTCGATCGACGGATGGATGACGTACTTCGGCACGCCGAGCCGGCGGGCGAAGGCGGGCAGCGAGAAGATGGCCGCGTCGTACTGGTTGACGAACGGCCGCAGGAAGCTCCAGGCGCGGCGCTGAGGCCGTGAGCAGTCGAAGTGGCAGCGCCACACCCAGCGCCCGGCCGCCGGGCGCTGCTCCACGAGCGTGGCCGGCTGGACGTCGTGCACGAGGACGAGATCGGCCTCGAGGCGGAGCTTCTTGGCGTTCACCCGGTTCATCTCGACGAAGTGGTCGAGCGCCTCGTCGGTGACGACGCGCTCGGTCCCGCGCAGGGCTGCCTGCAGCGCGGTGGCCGTCGTGTAGAACGCCGGATCGCCGCCGGTGATTTCCCAGACCGCCTCGATGCCGAGGTCGGTCATGATCGGTACCAGCGTCTGGAGGATCTCGGCGGCGCCGCCGCCGAAGCGCCCGCCACTCAGGTGGAGCAGCCGGCGGCCGCGCACGCGCTCGCTGAGGGTGAGGATGATATCGACGACGCCCGGCGGGGCGACGCGGCGGTACTCCTCGACGCCGATCACGCGGCGCTTCCTTCGAGGGCGGCGTCGACCAGCGTCAGCACGCGCGCGCGGACGCGTTCCAGGTTCGTCATGTAGGTGTCGATACGCTCGATCCTGTCGGCGAGCTCGGGCATCTCGAGGGAGAAGCGGATCCACTCGGCGAAGTCGCCGGCCCGCCGGCCGAGGCGCGCGCGGGCCTCGACCATGTGCATGTAGATCGCGCTCGCATCCACGGCGGCGAGGCCGGCCCGAAACTCCGCGAGCGTCTCGGCGGCGGCGCCGAGGGCGACCTCCACGATGTGCGACTGCTGGAAGTAGAAGATCTCGCCGTGCTCGACCCGCGGCACGCTCGACAGGCGCACGAGATGGTCGTGGATGACCGAGGCGAGCTCCTCGCGGAGGTCCTCGAGGGTGGCGAACTCGAACGGGTTCACCACGGCCAGCCGCTCGGCCAGCACCTGATCGCGGACGTGCGCGGCCACCCAGGCGGCGAAGTCGTTGCCGTAGGCGGTCGTGATCGGCCGGTGGCGCAGGAAGTAGCCGTGGGTGTGATAGAAGACGGAGCCCGCCGGCACCTCCTCCAGGCGCTCGAGCAGCTCGCGCTCGTCGGTCGCGCGGTGGTCCAGCGCCTGCCGCAGCTCCACGCAGCCGGTGAAGACAAACGGGTGAGTCGCCCGTCGGTTCACGCGGGCGTCCGCTCGAGCAGGCCGACGGGAAAGCGCGCGAACACGCGGCCGAGCGGCAGCGTATCGCCCTCGAGCGACTCGCCGGTGAAGACGTTGGTGAACCGGATCCCGCACTCGGCCGGCACCTCGAGGATCGTGTCGTTCCAGTAGTCGCTGCCGAGCGGCGGCGCGTCACCGCCGCGCCGGGCGAGCAGCCGCGGCACCACCGTGATGGCGGCCGCGCCGTCGCTCACGCGGGCGAATGCGCAGACGTGCTCGGCGAGGGCGCCGCGCGACTCGAGCGGCCGGTAGGCGCCGGTCGCGAACACGGCGGGGCGCGCACGCCGCAGCCCGAGCGCCTCCCGCACGAGGAAGAGCTTCACGCGCGCGTCGTCCTGATGGACCCAGAGATCGTGCGCGAGCGCCGCGCGGTCGTCGGTCGTGGCCAGGGCGTGCTCGAGCTCGCCGAGCAGACGCTGGCGGAGCTTCCAGTCCACCGGCCGGCGGTTGTCGGGATCGACCAGGCTCAGATCCCAGAGCTCGGTGCCCTGATAGAAATCCGGCACGCCGGGCGCGGTGATCTTGATCAGCGTCTGCGCCAGCGAGTAGAGAGCGCCGAAATGCGCGATCCGCGCCTGGAACGCCACGAGGTCGTCGAGAAAGGCCGCCGCGCGGTGACGGTCGACAATGGCCTGCGCGAAGCGCCTCAGCGCCTCGTCGTATTTCGGATTCGGATTGATCCAGCTCGTGTGGGACTTCGCCTCGTGGACGGCCTTCATGAGATAAGCGCTGAGCCGCTCGGCGTCGATCGGCCAGGCGCCGACCAGGGTCTGGTAGATCAGGTACTCGGTGTTCGCTCCCGGCACGGCCGCACCGTCCACCATCGTCCGGTGGCGGCGGTTCAGCCGCTGCCAGACGGCCACGCGGTGCCGCCACTCGTCCGGGATCTCCGAGAGGACGTTGATGCGCGCGCGGACGTCCTCGCCGCGCTTGGTGTCGTGGGTGGCCGTGGCCGACAGCGCGTGGGGCGAGCGACGCAGGCGCGCGCTGTTCTCGGCGTGGAACTCCGCGAGGCTGACGCCGAAGCGGCTCGGATCGCCGCCGACCTCGTTCAGCGACACGAGGCGGTTGAACCGGTAGAGCGCGGTGTCCTCGAAGCCCTTCGCCGTCACCGGCCCCGTGATCTGCTGGAACCGCATGACGAAGTCGATGCGCTCCCGGATGTCGGCCTCGGTGGCCCAGTCCGGCGCGTCCAGCGTCAGCACGCGCTGGAGCCAGTCGTACACGGTGGCGTCGGTGCTGGCCCGTCGCCGGGCGTGGGCGACGGCGCGGGCGATGTAGTCGCGGTCGCGCGCGGTCACCTGGCCGTCGACGTACGTGCGATAGACGGGGAAGCCCATGATCGTCTCCCGCAGCGCGCGGGTGAGGCTGCCCAGGGTGAAGTCGCGCGAGGAGCGATGCTTCTCGGAGATCGTGTTCAGCCGGTGGCCCAGCAGGTTGAGCTCGGAGGCCATCGAGGTCTCGGTGACCAGCCGCTTGCACTCGTGCACGATCTCGGCGAACGACGGGCGGGTCTTGATCAAGCGGAGATAGATCTGGTCCATGGCGCGGGCGTTCGCGCGGTCGACGAAGATGCCGTTCAGCAGATTCAGGAACTCGTAGCCGGTCGTCCCCGCCGTCTCCCAGGACTCCGGAAGCTGCTCGCCCGGGGCCACGATCTTCTCGGCCACCACGTAGAAGTCGCCGCCGGCGCCGCGCTGGAGCCGGCGAAAGTACTCGGCGGGGTCGTAGAGGCCGTCCGGGTGGTCGATGCGCAGGCCGGTGACGACGCCCTCGCGGATGAGGCCAAACAGCAACCGGTGCGCCGCCTCGAACACCGCGGGGTCCTCCATGCGGATGGCCGCAAGGTCGTTGATGTCGAAGAAGCGCCGGTAGTTGATCTCCTCGCCGGCGACCCGCCAGTAGGCGACGCGATAGGCCTGATCGGCCAGCAGGTCGTCGAGCAGATCCATGCTGCGTGGCTCGCCGGGCGTTCCGTTGAAGATCCGGACGTTCTCGGCGACGAACTCGCGAACCGGCTCGGATTCCGCGAGCAGCGCGATCAGCTTCTCGCGCCCGAGGTCCTTGTCGCGCCGGCCGGCGGCCAGCCGCTGCGGATCCTGCTCCGTGCGCGGCGCCAGCGTGGCGAACCAGGCGATGAGCGACTTCAGGCGCACGACGTCGGGGTGCTCGCCGCCGAGCTGCTCGGACAGGGTGTCGATGCGGTGTCCCAGGAGGCGGCCGTACGAGCGCGGCGAGATGGGGAGCACGGTGTCGTAGTAGCGCACGACGAAGCGGCCGTCCTCGAGGAACAGGCGCAGCTCCCCCTTGTCGAGGGCGGCGCCGTACTGCTCGCCGAGGATGGGCAGCAGGACCTTGTCCGCGAGCTCGCTCTTCACCGGACGCCAGTCGATGTCGAAGTACGACGCGTACGCGGAGGCGGCGCCGTTCTCGAGCACGTCGTACCACCAGGGATTGCGATTCTGCGCGATGCCCATGTGATTGGGCACCACGTCGACGAGCAGGCCCATGTCCCGCTGACGCAGCGCCTCCGCCAGGCGGCGGAAGGCGGCCTCGCCACCGAGCTCCTCGCGCAGGCGGCTGTGGTCGCTGACGTCGTAGCCGTGCGAGCCACGCGTCGCCGTCTCGAGGAACGGCGAGGTATAGCAGTCGCTGACGCCGAGCGCCTGCAGATAGTCGAGCAGGGCGGCCGCGTCGTCGAAGGTGAGGCCCGGGCCGAGCTGCAGCCGGTAGGTCGCTCGCGGCGCGCGCATCAGGCGGCCGCCTCGGGAATCAGGTGAAAGCCGAGGACATCGCCGAGCGGCGCGAGCACGGCGTGGGCGCCCGGGTGGCGCGCCCACGTGTCGAAGAAGAGATTCTGCGCGGCCCACCGGCCATAGCGCAGGCCGACGCGGTCGGCTCCCGCGATCAGCGCGACCGCGGCCGCGGCGCGGGCCGGCATCGGCTGCTCGGCGACAGCGCCGAGCGCCCGGCGGACCAGCCGGATGGCGATGGGCCGGGCGGCCTCGAGATCGAGCGTGAGCCCGAGGGCGGCCGCTTCGTCGGCGAGCTCGAGCACCCGCTCCGGCAGCGCGCCGCCGTCGCCGCGCGCCTCGGCTTTGGCCAGCTCGGCGACCATCTGCTGCTCCAGCACGTGGCGCGCCACCAGCCCGAGCGCTTCCGGAATGGGAGCGTCGGCCTGGCGCAGGTAATGGACGAGCTTGCGGTTCTCCTCCCAGATCTGCTGGTACGTCTCCTCGTGCCTGAGCAGCGTGGCGCGGGTCACGCGCGCCAGCACGCGGCGGCGCTCGTCGAGGAAGAGGTCCGTCAGCGAGAAGCCGCCGCCCGGGAACCACTCGTCCATGCCGCGCACGACGTCGGCGACCGTGGACCGGCCGTGCCGGCGCAGCAGGTCGGCCTTGATCTCGGCGTAGACGGTCGCGTCCTCCCACGCCCGCACGCCGCACACGAAGTCGTGGCCGCCGAAGTGCAGGACGGCGTACATCGCATCGCGCACGTCGCCGGTGACGGTGGAGCTCACCCGCACGTGGGCGATCCGGAAGGGGGTGCCGCCGTACGTCTCGCCCGCTTCGTCGAGGCGCTGCACGCGGTAGGCATGCACGGCGGCCTCCTCCGGCCACGTCTCCAGCAGGCCGATGATCGCGTAATGCGCGACCACGCGCCGGAGGTCGACGACGGCGGGGCGGATGAGCCGCGTCCACACCGCCGCGCCGTCGCGAAATGCCGGAACGTTGGAGGGCGCCTCCGCGAGCCGTCGCGCCAGCTCCGGCTCCAGTCGCGGACCGCCGAGGTCGGCCAGATACTGGATCGCCATCGCCGCATATCTCAAGATCTGCACCGGCTCGATGGACGACAGCTCGTCGAAGAACCATCCGCAGGATGTGAACATGAGCAGGCGGTTGCGCTCCATCTCGAGCAGGCGCCGCACCTCCAGGCGCGCGGCGGCGTCGAGGGCGACACGCTGATGGCGCGCGAAGAACGCCTCCAGACGCTCGGCGCTGCGGTCGAGGACGACCACGACGTACTCATCGCGCGCCAGCCACGGGTCCTTGAGCCAGGCGGAGGCGCGGCTCTCGTAGAAGGTATCGATCTCCTCACGCAGCCAGTCGAGGCCGAGCCGCAAGGGCGCGCGCCAGCGCTGATGCCAGTCGCCGCGGACGCGACAGCCGCAGTCGCTGCGCCAGCGCTCGATGCCGTGGACGCAGCTCCACGAGGTGGCCTCGCGAATCTGGACCTCCTGGGTCGGCGGGTGAGCCGCCAGAAAGGCGCCGTAGTTGGTGAGCGTCACCGCGTTGTCGGCTTCGAGCTGCCGGACGGCGGCCGCCAGCGCCATCTCGCCGAAGCGACGGTGATGGCCGTAGGACTCGCCGTCGGTGGCGACGTGCACGAGCTGCGCTCCCTCGCGCTTGTCGGAGAATGCCCCCTGGAGGCCGGCCACGAAGCGCTCGCCCCGCTCGAGCAGATTCTCGAACGCGATGGCGCGTGAGATCGGCCCGTCGTAGAAGAAGAGCGTCAGCTCGTGGCCGGCGGGCCCGCGCCAGCGGTAGGGCTGGCTCGGATCGATACCGCCGTCGACGTCCTCCCACGCCGCGTTGCCGTCCGGGCGCACCTGCGCGGCCTGCGAAGGCGCCAGGATCGTGAACGCCAGGCCGGCCTCCGCCAGCACCTCGAGCGTCTCGCTGTCGACGGCGGTCTCCGGCAGCCACATGCCTTCGGCGTCGCGCCCGAAGCGTGCGCGGAAGTCGGCGAGGCCCCAGGCGACCTGCGTGACCTTGTCGCGGCGGGTCGCGAGCGGCATGATCATGTGGTTGTAGACCTGGGCGAGCGCGTTGCCGTGACCGCCGCGGGCGCGCACGCTGGCGCGGTCGGCCTCCACGATCTTGCGATAGACGTCCGGCGCCTCGCGCTCGAGCCACGCGCACAGGGTGGGGCCGACGTTGAACGAGATCTTCTCGAAGTTGTCGACGACGTCCAGGATGCGGTTGGCGTGATCGACCCGGCGCGCCGCCGTATTCGGCGCATAACACTCGGCCGTGATGCGCTCGTTCCAATCGTGGAAAGGGGCCGCGGAGTCCTGGACCTCGACCGCCTCCAGCCAGGGATTCTCGCGGGGCGGCTGGTAGAAGTGGCCGTGAATCGCGACGAAGCGGCCGGACGACACCCAGGACGCCTCTAGAACTCCTCGAGGCCGGACAGAAACTCGCGGCGGCCGCCGCGCGGAACGACCACGAGGCCCGACGGATCCACGAAGTGGCGCCGCCGGTCCACCGCCGGATCGACGCCGATCTCGCTGTCGGCGGGGATGATGTTGAAGCGATCGACGATGACGCGGCGGAGCCGGGCACCCTTGCCGACGGTGGTGTGGTCCATGACGATGGAATCCTCGATCACAGCCCCCTCGTTGATCCACACCGAGCGACCCACGATGGAGTTGCGGATGGTCGCGCGCTTCACCAGCGAGGACTCGCCGATGTGCGCGTTGTCCACGTCGCTGCCGATGAAGCGGGCGGGCGGTCCCGGATGCTGGCCGGTGCGGATGGGCCAGTAGCGGTTGTCGAGGTCGAAGCGCGGCGACTCCCCGAGGAGGTCCATGTGGGCCTCCCAGTATGCGCTGATCGTGCCCACGTCGCGCCAGTAGCCGTGCTCCTCGTACGGCTTCACGCCGGGGACCTCATTCGTCTGGAAATCGTAGGCGTACACCCGGCCGGTCGGGACCAGCTCGGGGATGATCGACCGTCCGAAGTCGTGATCGGTGGAACGCCGGGCGTCGGCGAGGAGCGCATCCACCAGCGCCTGCCGCGTGAACAGATAGTTGCCCATCGAGACCAGCGCGCGATCGGGATCGTTCGGCATCGCCGGCGGCTGCTTGGGCTTCTCCACGAAGTCGACGACCCTGCCGTGCCCGTCGACCGACAGCACTCCGAACGAGGTCGCGTCGACGCGTGGCACCGGGCGCGCGGCCACCGTCACGTCGGCGCCCGACTCCTGGTGGAAGGCCAGCATCTGGTTGACGTCCATGCGGTAGACGTGGTCAGCGCCGAAGATCGCCACCAGGTCGGGATTGAAATCGTCGACCACGTTGAGGTTCTGGAGGACAGCGTCCGCGGTGCCGCGGTACCACGCCGGCCCGAAGCGCATCTGCGGCGGCACCACCGTCACGAAATAGTCCGGGACGATGCCGGTCGTGCGCCACGACAACCGGACGTGCTCGATCAACGACTGGGACTTGTACTGGACGAGGATGTAAAGCGACAGGACGTCCGAATTGACGAAGTTCGACAGCACGAAATCGACGATGCGATAGCGCCCGGCGAACGGGACGGCCGGCTTGGAGCGGTCGCGCGTGAGCGGGTGGAGGCGCTCACCCTTGCCGCCGGCCATGATCATCGCCAGGACTCTCGCGCGGCGTTTTATCGTAGCGATGGCTGTGCGTCCCCCTTGAGGTGCAGGTGGCCTGTTCGAGACGGACGGTGGCTGCGCTGCGCGTTCATTGTTTTGGGGCTTGGGCCCAACGAGGGTCTAAGTCCGGGAACGTGAAATCTTCGCGCTCGAGCCGGCGCAGGGTGTTGGCGGCTTCGATCGAGAGCGGCTCGCCGCCGCGCAGGGTGTTCGCCATCTCGGACAGGCGCTTGAACTCGGCGTAGTGCTCGGCCACCCGGCGCTCGGCGTAGTCGCGCGCCGCCTGCGTGGTGATCAGGAATTGCCAGTCCGAGGACTGCAGCAGCAGGAGCTCGCGCGTCGCCTGGGCCAGCACGCGCACGAGCTCGGGATTGCCGTCGACGCCGCGGCGCAGGTGCTCCACCCACTCGGTCTCCGCGCTGTACACGCGATCCCACGTCCACTCCGTCTCGCGGTTGAGCCACACGCGATGGTCGCCGCCCTCGCCCCACGAGCCTTCCGGCAACGACAACGTCTCCCGCGGCGGCACCGCGGCGAGGGACTCGCCGAGGGTCATGGCCGTGGCGTCGCTGCTGAAGAGCCCGCGCGCGACGTGCTCGAGCCAGGCCGGCCCCTCGAACCACCAGTGGCCGAACAGCTCCGCGTCGTAGGGAGAGCACACGACGGCGGGACCGCGCACCTGGGCGGAGGCGGCCATGATCGTGTCCTTCACGAGACCAACGAAGTGGCTGGCCTGGAGGCCGATCTTTTCGGCGGCAATCTTGGGATCGTAGATGGCCTTGCTGCCGAGATCCCCCTTGGCGTCGGTGATGCGCCAGAAGCGGAGACCGCCCGGGTGGTGCTTCTTGTGGAACTCGAGGTAGTGGAACTCGCCTGGATAGCCGTGATCCCGGCTCCACACCTGCAGCGTCGTCCGTGGATCGCGAATGAAGGCGATCGCGGAGCCGCTGCCGCCGCGGGAGGCGACCCGATACGGCACATACGGGGAGCGCGCGTCGTTCACGGGGATGGCGGGGGTCGGCTCGGCCGCTTCCGGCCGCGCCGGCACGTAGTCGCGGTAGAGGAAGACCGGCTGCCCGGCCGCGACGAGATGCGCGTCGGCAACGAAGTACTCGAGACCGTGCTGCGTGAGCATCTCCTCGATGCCGGCTCGCACGCGCCGATCGCGTCCGCGGTCCCGGCCCGTCGGCGGCGTCCATTCGTAGCGCGGCCGATACGCGCACTCCGGCAGCCAGATGCCCCGCGGCGCCACCCCGAAGTGGCGCTTGTGGGTCTCGACCGCGGTCTTCAGCTGGAGGTGGATCGACTCGTCGTGAGAGAGCAGGGGCAGGTAGCCGTGGGTGGCCGCGCACGTGATGATCTCCAGGTGGCGCCCGCGCTGGAGCTCGGCGAACGTTCCCGGAATGTCGCCGCCGATGCGACGATGGAGCTCCCACATGCGCTCGTAGAACTCCTCCCAGAAATCCGCGAGCGCCATCATCTCCGGCGGCCCGGTCTTCGCGAACTGCGCGCGACTGTCGGCGCACGCGCGGCGGACGTTCTCGTAGTAGAAGGAGAGCTCCTTCTGGAACTCCGGCGAGGCGAGCTGCTCGGTGAGGACCGGCGAGAGGTTGACCGTCCACTTCGGCGAGATGCCGTCGGCGACGAGGTGGTGGGCGACTTCCAGCAGCGGCAGGTAGCATTCGAACGCCGCTTCGTTCAGCCAGTCGCTGCCGTGCGGCCAGCGACCGTGATTGACCACCATCGGAAGATGAGTGTGAAGGACCAGAGCGAACGGATAGCCCATGTCGGCGAACACCTTTCAGCAAGAGCTGCGTCCAGCCAGCGACCAACAGTAATTGGACCGTATGAACTCATCGCGCGCAAGCCTTCATCTCGGCGCCACCGTCCGCGAGGACGGCATCCGCTTTCGCGTCTGGGCGCCCGCACGCCGGACGGTCGAGGTCATCGTGGACGGTCGCCGTCCACTGGTCATGACACGGCAGTCGGATGGCACCTTCGAAGCGACGGCGCCCGGCCTTGCCGCCGGCGCGCGCTACCAGTACCGCCTGGACGGCGAGCGCCACCGCCCCGACCCTGCCTCCCGGTACCAGCCGGACGGCGTCCATGGCCCGTCCGTCGCCGTCGACGCCGGCTCGTTCCCGTGGACCGACCAGGCGTTCCGTGGTCGGGGCCTCGCCGACTACGTGCTCTACGAGCTGCACGTCGGCGTCTTCACTCGCGCCGGGACGTTCGAAGCCGTCATCCCGCACCTGCCGCAGCTCGTCGACCTGGGGATCACCGCGATCGAGCTGATGCCGGTGGCGGAGTTCCCGGGGTCGCGGAACTGGGGGTATGACGGCGTCCACCTGTTTGCGCCCCAGTCGACCTACGGCGGTCCGCGCGGGCTGAGGCGCCTCGTTGACGCCTGTCACGCCCAGGGACTGTCGGTGGTGCTCGACGTCGTCTACAACCACCTGGGGCCGGAGGGCAACTATCTCGCCGATTTCGGGCCTTACTTCACCGACCGCTACCAGACGCCGTGGGGCGGGGCGCTCGACTTCGACGGCCCGGAGAGCGCCGGCGTCCGGCGGCATTTCATCGAAAACGCCCGCGCCTGGGTCCGCGAGTTCCACATCGACGGCCTTCGACTGGATGCAATTCACTCGATCTTCGACGCCGGGCCGCGCCACATCCTGACCGAGCTGGCCGAGGCCGCGCGCGAGGAGGCGCGGGCGCTGGACCGGCCGCTGCACATCATGGCCGAGTCCCACGACAACGATCGCCGCATCGTGCTGCCGGAGAAGGAGGGCGGGCTCGGCCTCGACGGCGTGTGGTCGGATGATTTCCATCACGCCGTGCACGTCCGCCTGACCGGAGAGCGTGGCGGCTACTACTGCGACTTCGCGGACCCGGGGCGTCTGCCGCGGGCCCTCGCCGAGGGCTTCGCGTTCCAGGGCGAGTCGTCGGAGTACTTCGGCCGCAAGCGCGGGACGCCGTCCCGCGACCTGCCGGGTGAGCGCTTCGTGATCTGCACCCAGAACCATGACCAGGTCGGCAACCGCGCCCAGGGCGATCGGCTGAGCACGATCGTCTCGTTCGAGGCGGTGAAGCTCGCGGCGGCGCTGATGCTGGCGGCGCCGGCGGTGCCGCTCTTGTTCATGGGAGAGGAGTACGGCGAGACGGCCCCCTTTCAGTTCTTCACGTCGTTCCTCGATCGCGAGCTGGCCGAGGCGGTGCGTCGCGGGCGGACGGCGGAATTCAAGCGATTCGCCTGGCAGGGCGCCGTGCCGGATCCCGGCGACCCGGGGACGTTCGTGCGCTCGCGGCTCAGCCATCAGCTCGCGGGCGCGCCGCGCCATCGAGAGCTCCACCAGTACTATCGGCGCTGGCTGGAGCTGCGCCGCTCGCATCCGGCCCTCGGGGCGCGCGGCAAGGAGCGGACGCTGGCCGATCTCGATGGAGAGGGCGCCGTCTTGACCGTCGTGCGCGAGGCCGAGACCGGACCGGGCGTCCGCCTGATCGCCAATCTCACCGCGGATGTTCATCCGTTCGAGCCACCCGCGGGGTGGCACGTCCTCCTGGACAGCGATGACGTTCGATTCGCCGGCCGTGGCCGCGCGCCGCTCGGCCCGCATCAGGCAATCCTCTACGAGGCACCGGCTCCGGAGCGGGCGATCAGAACCCCGTAAACGCGCCCATTGCTTTGTTGCCGACACCCGTGAGGGTGTCGATGATGAAATTGGCCGGGCAAATCAGTAACCCGCGCTCCTGCTTCGGGTTGTTGACCGGACCGCCCTTGATGACGCGCCTGAAGACATGGCCGCCACGCCAGACGATCGCGAAGACCCGGTCGTCGCCGGTCTCGAGCGATTCGCGGCGGTTCAGACAGAAGCGATCGGCGACGTTCTTGACGTCCCGCTCGATGTATTCCTCGCCGTAGTGCTGGGCCATGTAGTCCGCGTAGGCCTTGATGTCCTCGGGGCGCTGGAGCGGCGGCGGGCTCACCCCCATCCCCACCGCCGCCAGCGCGTCGTTGCCGTAGAGAGGCCGGCTGTTCGGCCGTCGCAGGCGGCTGTTGGCGTCGAGGAAGATCGAAAAGCCCTTCTGGCGCACCTCTTCGACGGTGTCGCCGCGGACCCCGCGGCTCTCGTCCGTCTCCTGGATGGTCATGAAACGATCCGCCATCCTCAACATGTGGACGCTGTTGCACTGGTTGGCCTCGGTCTCGAGCCCGTCGTTGGCCACTTCGTGCTTGGCGTCGAGCACCTCGGGGGTGTCGCACGGGAGCTTGAAGAGCGCCGTGGTCTTGAAATCGAACGACTGTTTCCGGAGCACCGGAGCGGTCGCGCACCCTTCGGAGAGGGCGACGACCGCAGCCAGGAGGAGGAGTCGTTGCATGCGAGCCTCTGCCTTGCTACAAAGCAAAGGCCTTGCCAAGCCTGCGATTCGACGCCGTCGATCATCTTCTCGCCCTCGATCCCGGACGTCGAGGGATCGCCGCGTTCTTCGAGGCCGGTGCGGCACGGCGGGCGGCCGAGGCGCTTACCGGCTGCCGTCGCGTCGTCGTCACCACCGGCTTCATCGTCGAGCCCAAGATGGCCGAGACCGACGGCCCTCCGGGGGCCGTCGTGCTCGGTCGCGCGTTGCGCAAGCTCGGAGCCGAGGTGACCTACGTGACCGATCCCGAGAGCATCCCCGTCGTGGCGGCGGCCCTTCGCGTGCTCGGCGAGCCGCGGGACGTGCAGGCATACGGCGAGGGGTCAAGCGCGGCGGCGGAGGTTCTCGAGCGCGCGCGTCCCACGCACATCGTGGCCATCGAGCGCCCGGCCCGCTCGGGCTCGGGCGACTACCTGAACATGCGTGGCCTCTCGGTGGCCGAATGGAATCGGCCCATCGACGACCTGTTCATTCATGCTGCTGGTAGCGGCGGCGTGACGGCAGGCTCGAGGCGCCGGTCGGCGGTTCGAGGCGGGCGTCCTGTCACCATCGGTGTCGGCGATGGAGGCAACGAAATCGGGATGGGCAACGTGCGGGCGCGGCTGGCGCGGCAGGGGGCTTTGATGGCTCGCATCGCCGCCACCGTCACCGTCGATCATCTCGTCGTGGCCGGCGTCTCGAACTGGGGCGCCTACGGGATCGTGGCGCACCTCGGACATCTCTCCGGACAGCCCCTCTTGCACGCGCCGGCGCAGGAGCGGGAGCTGGTCGCTGCCTGCGTCGAGGCCGGCGCCCACGACGGAGTGACACGCCGGCCCGAGCCGACGGTGGATGCGCTGCCCCTCGACGTGCATGCGTCGGTGGTGGCGCTGCTCGGGGTATCATGGGGGCCATGACGATCCAGGAGGAGTTTCGCGCCCGGCACCCGCGCGCGGCCGCCCTCGCCGAGCGCGCACGGGCGGCGATTCCTGGCGGGATCACCCACGACATCCGGCATCTGCTGCCGTTTCCGGTCTACATCGACCGCGCGCGCGGCACGCGCAAATGGGACGTCGACGGTCACGAGTACGTCGACTACTGGATGGGCCACGGCGCGCTCTTCCTCGGCCACTGCCATCCCGCCGTCGTGAGCGCGGTGCAGGCGCAGGTCGCGCGCGGCACCCATCTCGGCGCCAGCCACGAGCTCGAGGTGCGGTGGGCGGAGCTGGTGAACCACCTGGTGCCGTGCGCGGAGCTGACGCGCTTCACGATGTCCGGCACCGAGGCGACGCACCTCGCCATGCGCGTGGCGCGCGCCTACACCGGCCGGTCCAAGATCTTGAAGTTCACGGGTCACTTCCACGGCTGGCACGACGGTGCGGTGGTCGGCGTCAACCCGCCGTACGAGGTGCCGATGTCGGCGGGCATTCCCGGTGCCACGCTCGACCAGGTGCTGATCTGCCCGCCCAACGACATCAAGGCGGTCGAGGTTGCGCTCGAGCGCGGCGACATCGCGGCCGTCATCATGGAGCCGGCCGGCGGGCAATCGGGAACGACTCCGACCATCCCGGGCTACCTCCAGGAGCTGCGCGCGCTCACAACGCGCCATGACGTGGTGTTGATCTTCGACGAGGTCATCACCGGGTTCCGCTACGCGCCGGGCGGCGCCCAGGCCTACTTCGGTGTGACGCCCGACCTCACGACGCTCGCCAAGATCGTGGCGGGTGGACTGCCGGGCGGCGCGCTCTGCGGCAAGCGAGCGCTCATGTCGATGCTCGCCTTCCGCGGCGATCCCGACTGGGACCGCGCGCAGCGCGTGGCGCACGCCGGAACGTTCAATGCCAATCCGCTGTCGGCGGCGGCGGCCATTGCCACCCTCGAGCTCTGCGCCGACGCCTCGCTGCAGGCGCGGGCGAACAAGTACGGCGAGGAGCTGCGCCGCGCGCTGACCGACACGCTCAAGCGCGCAGGAGCGCCCGGCGTCTGCTACGGCGAGGCGTCCATCTATCACGTCTCGTTCGAGGGCAAGCCGGGGCTGGCGGGCTTCGACCGGCCGCGCAAGGGACCGCTCTATCACCTGCTCCGCTGCGCCCTCCTGAACAACGGCGTCGACTGTTCGATGAACCACGGGTGGGTCTCGGCGATGCACGCCGAGGAAGACCTGGAGCGTACGGTCAAGGCATACGGCAGCGCGTTCAGCGCGATGGTGGCCGAGGGCGCGTTCAAGTGAGGGCGGCCGCGGTGGCGGTCGCGCTGCTGCTCGCCGCCGGCTGCGTCAATTATCCGACGGTCATGGACGTCGGAGGCCCGCGCCTGCGGCCCGACAAGGGCCGCGCCGTCCGCAAGGCAGACGGCGCCGTCGTCTACTTCGACATCAAGAGCACCGGCAAGTACGGCGACGTCATCACGGCCGTCTACTCGCCGGTGGCGAAGCAGGCGGCGCTCGTCGGCGCCGCCGGCGATCCGCTCGCGCGCGTCGAGGTGCCGGGCGCGACCACGTTGAGCTTCACGTCCGAGGGCCCGCACGTCGTCCTCAGCGAGCTCACGCGCGCGCTCACGCCGGGCGAGACCATCATCGTCACGCTGATCTTCGAGAAATCCGGCGGCATCGGCGTCATCACGACCGTCGAGTAGCCGACCGCGCGCTGCTCAGCACCGCCTGCTCGGCCGCGACCCCGAGAGCGTCGCGAACCGTGTGGTATCCTAAGCGGCCTGGCGGGCAGGTAGCTCAGTTGGTAGAGCACAGGACTGAAAATCCTGGTGTCGGCGGTTCAATCCCGTCCCTGCCCACCACCTCCTTCCTCATCATTTCCCCGAGTTCCGCAGCCCCCACACTCTTCATGCGCGGCTCGGGCACGGCTGACTTTGCCATTACTTTGCCGGTTCTCAGCGGCACCACCACCGGCACCGCGCCCCGCTGGGCCTCGAACAAGGCCTCC
>JBIOXS010000096.1:0-4456 GCA_044869815.1 Candidatus Rokuibacteriota bacterium
CTGCGCCAACGGATCCGCGAATCCCAGGGACGCGCCGCCCGCACGCTCAACCGCGAACTGGTGCTGCTGTACTGGTCAATCGGGCGCGACATCCTCGCCCAACAGCAGGCCAGCGACTGGGGCGACAATGTCGTCGGCCGAATCGCCCACGACCTCGCCGCCGACACCGGCTCGGCGCGCGGATTCACGCGCCGCAACCTGTTCTACCTGCGGCGCTTCGCCGCGCTCTGGCCCGACCCCGAGAAAGTGCCATCAGTGATGGCACAAATCCCGTGGACCGCGCACCGGAGCCTGCTCGACAGTTTTGCCGACCAGCCCAAGACGTACATCTGGTACGCCCACAAGGCCGCCGAGCAGCGCTGGTCAGTCCGCCAGCTCAAGGCCCAGATCGACCTCAAACTCCACCAACGCCAGGGCGCCGCCCTGACGAACTTCAGCGAAGCCCTGGAACCCGACGACGCCGGCGCGGCGCGCCGCCAACGGCCGGCAACCGAGGCCCGGAGGCCGCGGCCGTTGCTAACCGCTGTCAGCGCGCCCGTAGGGCGAGCCGCAGTACGACGGCGAGCGAGGCTGGTGGGCTCGCCCAGTGCTCGCGGACGAGCTCGGGTCCACCCGAGCGGAGGATGGTGCGCAGCACGAAGGCGACGATGATCGCGTCGTCGAGCTGGCCGGCGACGGGAATGAAGTCCGGCACGAGGTCGACCGGGGTGGCCAGATAGGCGATCAGCGCAAGGACCAGCAGCCTGGCGCGCCGCGGGACGCGCTGGTCGCCGAGCAGCCGGCGGAACAGCGCGATGCAGTCGGGGATGAATCCGGCGAGGGCGGGCGCGTCTTGGCGGCGGCCGGCGACCAGCAGCCAGACGACGAACGCGGCGTAGAC
Organism: Candidatus Rokuibacteriota bacterium; assembly: GCA_044869815.1. Taxonomy (GTDB): domain Bacteria; phylum Methylomirabilota; class Methylomirabilia; order Rokubacteriales; family CSP1-6; genus AR12. Next base: position 881 of record JBIOXS010000096.1, read on the forward strand.
GGCGGCGGCGCTGCCGGTGCCGAGCAGGAGCGACTGCCACCAGCTCATGGCTCGCGCGCGTCCTTTTGGTGCTCCGGCGCCCCGCGCCGGGGGCGTGCGGCGAGCGGGATGAAGACCGCCAGCGCGAGCGCCTGGGTGGTGGCGGTGAAGGCGATCACGGCGGTGATCGACTGGCCGTACAGTGCACACCGATCAGCGTGCTGCCGGCGAGCCACGCTAACCCGTAGGCGGCCGTGAAGGTGCCGTAGCCCAGTCCGCGGCGGGCGCGCGGCACGAGGTCGGCGACGGCGGCGCGCATTGTCGACTCGTGGATCCCCATCGCCGCTCCCCACAGCACGCTGCCGAGCCACGCGAGCGCCGGTGTCGTCGTGAATGCGACGGAACGGCACGGTCGCGGCGAGCACGGGCGCGATCACCAGCGCGCGCAGCCCGACGCGGTCATAGAGCCGGCCGGAGGCTAGCGCCGCGATCGCGGCGGCACCCATCGCGGTGGCGTAGACGACCGGGATCAGCGCCGGCGCGAGGACGTGGCGGACCTGCAGGTGGTAGGCGAGCACGCCGAACGTCCCGAAGCCGAGCATCGACACCGCGGTGAACGCCGTATACAGCCAGAACCGCCGCGGAAAGCGCGCCGCGGCGGCGGCGCTCGCATCGGCTCGTGCGGGCTGCCGGAGGGCGGCGGCGTGCTCGTAGGCGGCGGGTACGGGCACGGCTCGGCGCAGCCAGGCCAGCGTGACCAGCGCCAGCGCGCCGGGCAGCGCGAGCACGGCGAATCCGAGCCGGTAGCCCGAGATGGCGACCATCGCGGCGACTAGCAGCGGGCCCAGCAGCGCGCCAGACTGGTCGAGCGCCTCGTGGACCGCGAACGCCCACACCGCGCCCCGCGTGCGTGCTGGCCTGCGCGAGCATCGTGTCGCGCGCCGGGGTGCGGACCGCCTTGCCGAAGCGCTCGGCGATCACCAGCCCGGCGGCCTGCCACAGCGCCTGCGCAGCGGCGAGCACGGGCACCGCCGCGGCGCGTCCACTTCGCGACGGCGCTGCCCAAGACCGAGAGCGGCAAGATTCAGCGCGGCGTCCTGCGCCGGCAGCGTGCCGTAGAGCTCGCGTCGTGAGCGAGGCACCCGCCGTCGAGGTCGAGCAGGCCGGCGCGGTGCGCTGGCTGCTGCTCAACCGCCCGCAGCGCCTCAATGCGATCGACGACCGGCTGCTCGCCGCGCTCGATCAGGAGATCGCTGCCGCCGCCGAGGATGCCGGCGCGGAGGTCATCGTGCTCGCCGGCCGCGGTCGCAGCTTCTGCACGGGGGCGGATCTGCGCCACCTGCTTGCCGTGGCCGAGCGCGACGGCGACCCCACGGCGTTCTTGGCTGAGGTGTCGGCGTGCGTGACGCGGCTTGGGCGCTGCCCGAAGCCGGTCGTCGCGGCGCTGCACGGTCACGTCGTCGCCGGTGGGCTCGAGCTGGCGTTGGTCTGCGATGTCGTCGTGGCTGCGGAGGGGACGCTGATCGGCGACGGGCACGTGCGCAACCGGCTGCTTCCGGCGGCTGGGTCGAGCGTGCGCCTGGTGCCCAGGGTCGGCATGGGTCTGGGGCGCCGCCTGCTGCTCAGCGGCGAGCTGCTGCCCGCGGAGCGCTTTCTGGCCAGTGGTTGGGTGCAGGCCGTCGTGGCGCCCGATGGACTTCGCGAGCACGCCGAGGAGACCGTTCGCGCCCTTGCGGCGACCGCCGGTCGGCGCAGCGCAACATCAAGGCGCTGCTCGCCGAGCTCGAGGATCTCTCGCCGGGCGAAGGGCTCGCCGCCGAGCTGCGGGCCTTCGCCGCCAACTGGCGGGAGGCCGATGTACCCGCCGCGCTCACGGCCTTCCTCGCGACCAAGGAGCGTCATGCAGCGCTATGACGGCCGTGTGGTCGCGGTCACCGGCGGCGCCCAGGGGCTCGGCCGAGCGATGGCCCGGCGATTCGCGGCCGAGGGCGCGGCCGTCGCCCTCGCCGACCTGGATGGCGCAGGCGCCGAGCAGGCGTGCCAGGAGCTCACGGCGGGCTCCCGCGCACGGGCCGACGCCGCTCGCATCGACGTGTCGATCTCGTCGGAGGTCCAGGGCTGGATCGACGACGTGCGGCGACGGCTGGGGCGCCTCGACGTCCTGGTGAACAACGCCGGCATCATCCGCGACAACCGCATCGAGCAGATCACCGATGACGACTGGCGCGCCGTCGTCGATGTCAACCTGACCGGCGCGTTCCACGGCATCCGCGCCGCGCTGCCGATCATGAAAGCGCAGCGCTATGGCCGGATCCTTTCCTTCTCCTCGATGTCCTGGCGCGGCAACTTCGGGCAGGCCAACTACGTGGCGGCCAAGGCGGGGATCGTCGGGCTGACGCGCGGTGCCGCGCTCGAGGCCGCCCGCGATGGCATCACGGTGAACGCGATCGCCCCCGGGCTCATCGAGACCAAGATGCTCGCGGGGATGAACGCGCGTGCGCGCGATCTCCTGATCGGCAAGATCCCGGTTCGGCACACGGGCGATCCGAGCGACATCGCCGCCGCCGCCGCGTTCCTCTGCTCAGAGGAGGCGCGTTACATCACCGGCGTCGTGCTCGATGTCCACGGCGGCATCGGCATCGGCTCGTCGATCCGCTGACGCGCGGTTGGACGACTGCTGGATTTCTAAGACGCGCGCGCCGATGATGGTTCACGCTTCATCCGCGCCGTCGAACGGGGCCGGCCTCTCTCTCCTCTCGTCGGCCCCGTCGACGGCGACATCGCCACCATGTCGACGACGCCACCGCTCACCTCCCCCACAGTCGCGCGTCTGTCCGTCGCGCCGGTCAAAGGGCTGGCGCTCCAGCACCCACAACGGATCGAGCTCACCCAGGCCGGTGCCGTGGGTGACCGCCAGTTCTTCCTCGTCGACGCGCGCGACGCGCTGATCTCGATCCCCAAGCTTGGGGAGCTGGCGCGCTTCGCCGCCGAGTACGAGCCGGCCGCGGATGTGCTGACGCTCCGGCGCGACGGGGGCGCGTGGACCGCGGAGGTCCGCCTCGGCGAGCTGCTGCACGGCGCCTTCCATGATCGCGACCCGGTCGCCGGCCATGTCGTCGCCGGTCCGTGGGCCGAGGTGCTGTCCGAAGCCGTCGGTCAGCCGCTGCGACTCGTGCGCGCCCTCGACGGCAACAGTGCCTTCGACGTCCATCCCGCCACCATCCTCGGCACGGCGTCGGTGGAGGAGCTGGGACGGCGCTCGGGCCTCGGGCCCGTGGACAGCCGGCGCTTCCGGATGCTGATCGAGCTGCGCACGCAGACCTCGCACGTCGAGGACAGCTGGGCCGGCCGCCGGATCCGGGTCGGCGAGGCCGAACTCGTGGTGGGCGGTCCGGTCCCAAGATGCGCCGCCGTCACCAGGCGCCCAGGTACCGGGAACCGTGACGCGCCGATCGTGAAGGCCATCAAGGCCTACCGCGGCGTGCAAGACAGCGAGCTCGGGCCTGGCGTCAACTTCGGCGTCTACGCCGACGTCGTCCGCGCGGGCGCGGTGAGCGTCGGCGACGTCGTCGAGTTCCTGGCGTAGCGCGCGCGGCC
>JBIOXS010000097.1:0-88535 GCA_044869815.1 Candidatus Rokuibacteriota bacterium
CGCGCGAGGGCGTCGCCGACGGCGGCCGCGCGTGCGTTCACGATCACCAGCGGTCCGGTGGGATTCGCGGAGACGAACTCGAGACGGATGCGCTGGCCCGCCTCCCGCGCGCCGTGGCCGTAGCGCGCGCCGGCGTCGAGGATCTCGCGCAGCGCGCCCGCCGTCCACGCGGGCGACAGGAAGACGTTCAGGAAGCCGGGACCGGCGACCTCGAGTCGCGCGACCTCCTCGAGGCGGGGGAAATGCTTCACCACGGCGTCGGCGATCTGACGCGGCGACCGCCGGGCGGGCCGGGCGAGGACCATCGCCACGTTGGACGAATAATCTCCGTGCTCGGGCTGACGCGGCACCTCCCAGAGGACCTCCTCCGGCGCCGGCAAACCCGCCGTCGCCAGCGCCCCCCGCATCGCCTCCGTCAGCCGCTCCGTGACCGTCATCCGGGCCTCGCCGAGATGATAACCACCTCCCTTCGAGCGGACGAATAAAAAGTCTGTCGCGACACGAGATTGCGCCCTTCCCCCTCAGAGCGGCCGGCACGCTCCGCAGGCGCCGGATCAGAAGCGGAAGCTGAGGCCCGCGAGGACGTTGATCGGCGGCGCCGGGGTGACAAACGGCTCGACGGGCGCTCCCTCGCGCCGGGCGTTCGGCGCGAACGTGCCGAAGGTCTCGTACTCGGCGTCGAGCACGTTGTTGACAGTGACGAAGCCGGTGAGTCGCTTCCAGCGGGCGCGGAGGCCGCCGTTCACGATCACGTAGGAGGACAGCGGCGCGGCGACGTTCGCCTCGTCGCCCCGGAATCGCTGGGTGCCGACGTAGGCGCCGCCGAGCCACAGCGTGAGCCAGTCGGTCACGTGGTAATCGAGGCCCGCGTTGACGCGGTGGCGCGGGATGAGCGGCAGCTCGTTCCCGCGTCGCACCAGCTCGGCGCAGGGCGGCGCCGTGCAGCCCTCGGTGAGGCGCGACGTCGCCAGCTCGACGTCGTCGCGAAACGTCGCCTCCGTGTAGGTGTAGTTCACGTACGGCTCGAGGACCGTTCCGACGCGGGCCCGGAGTCCGAGCTCGACCCCCTGCCGCCGGGTATCACCGACGTTCTGGAAGAAGAGGCCGGTCGTTCCCGTCGGCGAGATCGAGAAGATGTCGTCGATGACGTCCGTCCGGTAGATGCTGGCGTCGACGTCGAGCCAGGGCACCGGACGAGCCCGCGCCCCGACCTCGTAGTGGTTGGCCTTCACCGCCTTGAGCGGCGGGTCCGGCGCGACGCCGGCCTGCAGCCCGGGACAGATGGCGCCGGGGCTGGCGCACGTCAGCTCGAGAAACGCCGGCGCGCGAAAGCCCTGCGCGAACACGAAGTAGACGCCGACGTCGCGCGACAGGTTGTAGTTCATCCCGAACCGTGGATTGGCGCGGCTGAAGGTGCTGGTGCCGCCGGCCCGTGGCCGCTCGCTCTCCGGACTGCGGTCCTCTATCGCGTGCCGGAGCCAGTCCCATCGCACCGCGCCCGTCACGACCAGGCCATCGCCTCGCCGGAACAGATCCTTCGCGAGCTCGAGCGTGTCCTGCACGTAGACGCCGACGGCATGCTGCCGGTCGCGAACGTGGGTGTGGAGCTCGCGATCGGCGCCGTCGTCCTCTTCCTCGAAGGTCTTCACGCCCGACTCGTTGTAGACGTACTCGACTCCCACCGTCAGCCGATTGAGCCGCGCGAACACCGACGTCTCGTGGTCGACCTGAACCGTCCCGCCCGCCGAGGTGGTGGTCGTGAACGAGCGCGTGTTGTCGCCGACGAGGTTGACGTTGAATTGCTCGGCATCGAGGGTGCGACCGAATGCGTTCACCGACAGGGCGAGCTCGGCACCCAGCTCCTGGCGAACGTTCACGGTGGCGACGTTGGATTCGGGCTTGAAGAAATCGCCGCCGGTGAAGTTCCGGTGGCGGGCCGCTCTCAGCTCGCTGGCCGGCAGGGAGCCGGCCTGCTCGATCCGATTCTCGGCGCGCTGGAACGACACGGTGGCGTCGGTGCCCTCGGCGCGATATCCCAGCTTGCCGAAGAAGCGGAGGACACGGGATTCCGTCTCGTCGCGCCAGCCGTCTTCCTGGAAGAAGGCGCCGGCGCCGTACAGATCGAACGGCCCCTCGGTCCCACCCAGTCGCAGCCGATATTTCTGCCGGCCGAAGCTGCCGCCTTCGATCTCGGGCACGATCTCGCGGACGGTGGTGCCGCGCCTGGTGGTGATATTGAGGGCGCCGCCGAGCGTGTTGCGACCGAAGATCGCCGACGGCCCGCGGATCAGCTCGATCCGATCGATGTCGTCGACGGGAAGGAGGTCGAAATTCACCTCCTCCACCGTCGGCTCGTTCATGCGGACACCATCGACGAAGACGCTGATCCCCTGCGGTACCCCCGTGACCGGCGAGACCTGGAATCCGCGAAACCCCAGGTCCGGCTGGAACGTGTTGCCCTGCTGGTCGCCGAGCGTCACCCCGGGAAGCTGTCGCAGCGACTCCTGCAGCGTCGGCGCGCCCGGGCTGCGGACCGCGTCGCCCTCCAGGATCTGAACCCCGGCCGGAACGCTCGACAGCGGCAGTGGCGCGCCCGGCAGCCGCGCGGGCGCGGTCACGACGACCGGCGGCAGGCGAACGACGTCGTCGCCGGCGGGCCCCGGTTGCTGGGCGAGGGCCATGCCACCGACGCACAAGGTCGCCGTGGCCGAGATCGCAGCAACAACGCGCCGACGATGCATGGGCGCCTCTCCTGACGTGATGGGTGCCTCGGGCGGATGGATACTTCGATCGCGCACCGCTGGCAAGCGCCAACTTGCGACGCGACACTACGCGGCGCGGAGTCCGGTCGCGAGCAGGGCCACGAGAGCGACGAGGGCCATCGTCAGCAGCGCGGCCGCAGAGGCGACCAGCGTCACCGACCGCCGGATGTCCTCGACGCGCGGCGACCGGCCATCGCCCAGCCGGTACGCGCCCGGCTTCTCGAGCGCGACCTCGAGCGCGCCGGCCACGGCGGACATCGTCCAGCCCGCGTTCGGGCTCGCGGTCCGTGCGCGATCGCGAGCCAGCGCTCGCCAGGCCGCTGCCGCATTCGCTCCGGACAGCGCGGCGGCGGCCACGATGGCCAGCGCCGCCAGCCGGGCGGGAACGATGTTGAGCACGTCGTCCAGCCGGGCCGCCGTCTTGCCGAAGTGCTCGAGCGCCCCGAGCCGATAGCCGAGCATCGCGTCCGCGGTGTTGACGGCGCGGTAGAGCGCGGCCCCGGGCAGGCCGAACACGAGAAAGAAGACGAGCGGGGCGGCGTAGGCATCAGTGAGGTTTTCCGCCACCGACTCGATGGCGCCGGAGGCGACCTCGTCCGGCTCGAGATCGCCCGTCGGGCGACTGACCAGGTGCCAGGCCAGCGCCTGCCGCGCCGCCCGCAAGTCCCCCTCGCCGAGCAGACGTGCTGTCAGGAGCGCCGCCGCGAACAGGCCCCGAAGGGACAGCAGCAGCCAGAGCGCGGCGCCGAGCACGAGCGGCTGAGCTGCACCCGCACTGGCGGCCAGCCGCTCGACTCCCCAGCCGGCCAGCGCCGCGATGGCGGCGGTGGCGACGGTGAGCGCGGCGCCCTTGACGAGCAGCCGTGCCGCAGAGCCGGTGCCGAGCCAGCGGCGGCCGGTGGCGATGAGCCGGCCGAGCCACGCGACAGGATGAAGACGATTGGGCGGATCGCCGACGGCGAGGTCCAGACCGACGGCGAGGAGCACGGCCACGACGTCAGCGGCCGAAGCGAACGCTCCCGCCCGCCCGCACGAACACGTCCGGCACGCGCCCGTACAGCGAGGTGCCGACGGCGGCGTCAAGGGCGAGGTTCGGCAGCAGCGTCCAGATGATCCCCGCGTCGACGCCGACTTGATCGCGCCCGCTCCACTCCTCGCGCGAGGCGTAGAAGATCTCGCCGAAGCTCGCCACCGCGGCACCGAGCTTGCGCGAGAGCGAGGCCGAGACGAGCGCCTGCAGGAGATGACCGCTCGGCCCCGTCTGGCCGATCGCGGCGACGCCGGCGTTGGCGTCGAGCCCGAAGTCCGCCGGCAGCTCCAGGCTGGCGGCGAGGAGCAGCCCGTAGTCCGTCTTGCCGGTTCCGATCGGGGTCGGCGCCGTCGGCAGCTTCACGAACGGCAGCAGCGCGAGCGCGGGCCAGGGGGCGCCCTCGGTGGAGTCGAGGAATCGCCACTTCGCGCCCAATCTGAAATCGCCGACGTCGGTCGCCGCCTCAGAGCCGCGCACCCTGACGATCGGCTCGCCGTCGACGCGCACTTCCAGGCGTTCGCTCACGCCGACGCGAAGCAGGACTTCCGCGGAGACGCGCCGCTCGGTCGGCTCCCCTGCCGCGCGCGTGCGCTCGAGCAGCACGCCGCTCTCGAGCTGCACCCGGCTGGCGCCAACCGTCCTGGCGCTGGAGGAAACGTCGGGGCGGTCGGGGTCGAGCGCATCGCCGTCCGCAGCGGCGGTACCCGGTGCGAACAGCACAACCAGCGCGCAGCCGAGGACCAGCCGGTTCACTCTGAACCGGCGTAGCGCGAGCGCAGGTCCTCCCACAGTGCCACCTTCTCCCAGCGCGGCTCTCGCACGCGCTCCGCGGCGTCGTCGAGCCACGGGTTCGGGAAGTACACGGTGATCATCTGCTGGCCGTGGCCATTCCAGAGACGCAGGCCCCAGGAACCCGGCACGCAGGAGCCGCCGTCGGTGTGAAAGAACGCCGCGCGCGCCACGCGGCGCAGTCTCGCCTGTTCGGCCGACGGCGCCCCACCATGGTCGTTGACGCAGAGGTGGAAATGCCACGGGCCGAGGTCGACCGTGAGATAGCCGTCGAGCATCGAGAGCACGGGTGGCGCAGTGAAACGGATTTCGTAAGCGGCGCCCTCGATCACCGGACCGGCAAAGACCTCTCGCCAGTGGTTGCTGAAGACCTCGCTCAGCAATCGCTCGACCCGATCACCCTCGACGGAGACCTCGTCGTAGGCGGTGACGCTGCCGTCGGATCCTCGCTCCACCGTGCGCGCCGGCGCCGCCATGCCGGCATACTAGCGCAACTCGAAAACCACCGGCAGCCGCACGCGGACGGCCCGCGGCCTGAGCCCGGGCGGGAACGGCACCTGGCGGAGCGCTCGTACCGCATCGAGCGCCGCCGTATCGAGCACGTCGTGAGAGGATGAGCGAACCACCAGCACGTCGGCGATGCGGCCCGTCGGCTCGACCGAGATGTCCAGATGCACGGTGCCGCTCATCCCCCGCCGCCGCGCCGCCGACGGATAGGCCAGCGCCTCCTGGACACGCCGGCGCAGCAACGCGATGTAGCCGGCGTAGACGCCGCCGTCCTCGGCGGCGACCCCGAACGCGAGCGTCTCGCCCCCGGTCCCGGTGCCGCCGCGAACCGAGGCGCCGCCGGCATCACCATCGAGGCCCGGCGCGCTCACGGCCGTGTCCCGACCACCGCCCGACGCGGCGCCGGACGCCGAGCCCGCGCCAGCCGCCGACGTCGTGCTCGCCGACGGCGGTCCGGCTTGCGGACTGATGCCGACGGGCGACGGCGGTCGCGCCGGTGCGACCGGCAGCTCGGGGGCTGACTCCGGCGCCGGCGAGACCGCCGCAGGGGGCATCGCAGTCGCAGGCGGTAACGACTCCGGCTCGGGCATGGGAGCAGTCGGCGTCGGCGCCGGGGACGTCGGCGCCGACACGGCGGCACGCGCGGGGGAGGTCGGCGCCGCCGCCACACGCCGCGAATCCGGCGCCGTGCGCGGACGCCGCGGCGGAGCCGCCGAATCGCGGACACCGGATGGGGCGTCGGGCGCGGTGATCGGCTCGCTCAGCGTGAGATCGACGAAGAGCGGCAGCAGAGCGGACTCTCCGGGAAGCAGGAGCGCGACGGCGAGCGCTGCCGAGTGCAGCGCGAGCGAGAGTGGCAGCCAGCGCAGAATTGCCGCGATCAACGCTCGTCCTCGAGCCAGCGGCGCACGCCCGCCCCGAGCGCCTCGCGCGCGGCCCGCGCCACCACCCAGCCCAGCTCGCTGATGGGTCCGCCGAACCGGCAGCGTGAGCCGCGAGCCGTGGATGCGATGACCACGGCATCGGTGGAGGTGCCGGTCGCCGCGTGACCGTCGACCGCCTTCACGCCGGCGTCGAGCAGGACGGCGGTCTTCACCTCGGTCACCGTCATGACCAGGTTCACCATGGCGCTCGGCTCGGGATCGGCGTCGACCACCACCACGGTGTTGATGGTGCCAGGCGCCGGGCCGGCGCGGCCGGTCAGCCCGGCCGCGCTGGCGTTCGAGAGGCCGACCGTGGCGACGACGAGCGCGCGAAGCTCGCCGGCCTGCTCCTCTGCCCTCTCTGCCTTCTGCGTCCACGCCGACGTGAGCATGCCGACCCACGGGGGCGCAAGCCCGTGCCGCCGGGCGAATACCGCCACCGTCGCCTCCGCGTCGGCGCACGGAAAGTTCTTCGGGACGTGCAGGTTCAGGATCGTGCGCGCCCGCGCGAGCCCGCCGCCCGCGAACGCCGACGAGAGCACGGTGAGCTCGCGGTGGGCGGTCACGCACACCGCCTCGGCTCCCACCGAGACCTCCACGCCGTCGATCATTCGAAGGTCACCCGGACGCCGACGATACCCGTGACGCCGAGCGCGGGAAAGCCCCGCACCTCGGCGTAACCCTCGTCCAGCAGGTTCTGGATGCGCCCGGTGAGATCGACGTACTTCACGTGGCCCCAGCGCTCGAGCACGCGAACGGTCGTGCCGAGGTCGACGCGGGTGTGGCCGCTGTTGTAGACGTCGCCGTTCCTCTCGAATTGCCGGGTGACGGCGTGGACCTCGGTCCACAGGAGCCAGCGCTTCAGCGGCTCCCACGCGAGTCGGCCGTTCCAGCGGTGGCGCGGCTCGCGGGGCAACGGCCGGTCGGTGAGAAGATCCTCGCTGTCCGTGTAGGTGTAGTTCACCGACGCCGTCAGGTTGTCCAGGAGGTCGACCTCCGACGTGAACTCGATGCCGGCGCTGCGCGCGCGCCCGATGTTGCCGGTCGTCACGAACGGGAAGGTGGAGATCACCACGCAGCACGCGATGAGGTTCGTGTACTTGTTCTGGAAGTAGGTCAAGCCGAGCCGCACGCGGTTGGCCCAGAAGCTCTGATCGATGCCGAAGTCGTAGGAGAAGCTCTTCTCGGGCAGCAGGCTCTCGTTCGCGAAGCCCGGGAAGAACAGGTCGTTGAAGGTGGGCGCCCGGAAGCCCGAGCCGGCGCCGCCGCGAAGACGCGTGCCCCACTCCTTGATCTGGTAGGCGAGCGAGCCGCGCTCGGTCACCGAGTCGCCGAAGACGTTGTTGTCCTCGACGCGAACGCCGGCGGACATGAACAGGCGGTCGAAGAAGCGGAACTGCTGCTGGAAGAGGCCCGAGACCGTCTCGGCGAGGCCGTCGAAGCCGCTCGTCCCCTGCACGTTGGCCGTCTCGTGCCGGTACTCGATGCCGAACGTGCTCGTGCTCCACGTCCCGACGTGGAAATGATTCAGCCACTCGACCTCGCGGCGCTCGCTCTCGAAGGTACCGGGGAAATCGCACGGCGGCCCGAACGTCGCCGGCGGACATGGGAACGGATCGGGCGGGTCGATGAAGGCTTGCTTGTTCCAGTACCGCCCGAGGCGGAACTCGGTCCCCCACCAGGAGACCGGCCGCGACTGGACGCCCAGGCTCACCGTCCACGTCTCGCTCTCCTGCCGGGTGTTGGGGTCGAGCAGGGTCGGCACGATCGGATTCGGCGTGCCGACGAACTCGATCGGCAGCCCGGTGTTGGTCTGGTTCCAGCGCGTGGCGAGGCTCACCGTGGTCTGGCCCGGCAACGATACGCCGAAGCGCGCGTTGAACGAGTCCTGGTTGACGCCGTCGTTCTTGAACTGCCCGTTGGACTCGAAGTGGGACAGCCCGAAGGCGTAGTCGAAGATCTCGCGGCTGCCGGCGATGCCGGCCGTGGAGCGGAGCGTGTCGCGATTGCCGACCTCCTGCGTGGTCCACGCCGTCGGCGGGCCCTGGCCGCGCCGCGTGATGATGTTGACCACCCCGCCGATGGCATCGGCGCCGTAGAGCGTCGACTGCGGCCCGCGGATCACCTCGATCCGTTCGATGAGCTCGGGCGAGAGATCCGACAGCTCCGCCTGGCCGGTGGTCGTGCTCTTGACACGCACGCCGTCGATGAGCACCTGCACCTGGTTGGGGTTGGCGCCGCGGATGCTGATGCTCGTCGTCTTGCCGAAGCTGCCGGAGCGCCGGATCTCGACGCCGGGCACCATGCGCAGCGCCTCGTCGACGGTCGGGTAGCGACGCGTGTCGATCTCCTCGCCGGTGATGACGGTGACGGCGGCGCCGAGCTGACCGGCGGGCGTTTCGGTCCGCGTGGCGGTGACGACGACAGGTTCGGCCTGCGGCACCGGCTGCGCCGACGCGAGCGCGGCCGACGACAGGACGACCAAGACGCTGAGCCAGCCGAGTCTGCCTGCCATGCTTCGCTCCTTCTTGCGCGAAAGGGTTGAGAGCGGCTCCGGGCAGGTCTCCTGACTCGTGGATCGCCGCGTGACGTCCCGCCTTCCCATCCGCTCTCGGCGGACAGTGGCCTCCGCGTGCGCTGGCACGCGGCGTGGACGACGCTCCCCACTCACAGTGGCGCGACCGTGCCGGTCTCGGTCCGCGCGTGCGCACCTCACCGGCTTCCCTCGCACCCGGAGCGAATTCAGTTCGACGAGCGCTCGGGTCTCACCGCCTTTCCGCCGTCCAGGCCAGCTGGACCGTCGGCCGGCCGCTGGCCGTCTTGTCCACGACCACGCGACAGCCGAAGACAGCCTCGAGGAGCGACTGCTCGAGCACCTCGGCCGGCGTGCCGACCCTCGCGACCCGCCCCTCGTGAAGCAGCAGCAGGCGATCGCAGAGCTCGGCGGCGAGATTCAGGTCGTGGGAGACGAGCAGGATGGTCACTCCGCGCTCGCGGTTGAGCCGTCGCAGCAGCTCGGCCGTCTCAGCCTGGTAGCGCAGATCGAGGTGCGACGTCGGCTCGTCCAGCACGAGCAGTCGCGGCTGCTGGGCGAGCGCCCGCGCCAGCATCGCGCGCTGCCGCTCACCGCCGGAGAGCTCCTCGAGCGGCAGGGCGGCCAGGGGCAGCGTGCCCGTGGCCGCCATCGCCGCGCGGGTTACGGCGGCATCCTCGGCGGTCTCGAAGAACCGTCGCGGCGCGTGGGGAAAACGGCCCATCATCACCAGCTGCTCGACGCTGAACGGGAACGGCCGCGGCGCGTCCTGCGGCACCACCGCGACCTGGCGCGCCAGCTCCCAGTGCGCCAGCGCTCCGACCGGCCGCCCGTCGAGCCGGATGTCGCCGCGCGCCGGCGTCAGCACGCGCGTCAGCAGTCGCAGCAGCGACGTCTTGCCGGCACTGTTCGGCCCGACGATGCCGAAGATCTCTCCGGCCTCCACGGCGAAGCTCACGGCGTCGAATGCGAAGGGCCTGCCGCGCCGCCGTTCGGGCCGCGGGTACGCGAAGGCGACGTCGCGGAGCTCCACGAGCGGTCTCATACCGGTCGGATCGCGCGGCCGCGCAGCACCCAGACGAAGAAGGGCGCGCCGCAGAACGCCGTGATGACGCCGACCGAGAGCTCGGCGGGGGCGACGATGTTGCGCGCCAGCGTGTCGGCCGCCAGGAGGAACGCGCCGCCGCCCACGACGGCGGTCGGGACGAGCAGCCGGTTGTCCTGGCCGACGAAACCGCGGAGCACGTGCGGGACGATGAGACCGACGAAGCCGATCGGCCCCGTGAACGCCACGACCGTCCCCGTCAGCAACGCGGCGGCCAGGAAGACGCGCCGCTTGAGCCGCTCCGCATCGACGCCGAGCTGGAGCGCCGCCTCCTCGCCGAGGGCGAGGAGGTTGAGCTCGCGCGCGGAGCGCAAGATCAGCGCAAAGCCGGCGGCCGCGAGCACGGCGAAGACGGCGAGTGAGCCGGCCGGCACCGGCGCCAGGTTGCCGAGCAGCCAGTGGATGACGCCGCCCAGCCGGTTGAAGTCCACGATCGAGATGACGACGGTGATGGCCGCTGAAAAGAAGATGCCCACGATCACACCGGCCAGCAGAAGCGTCTGGACGGCGAGCCCTCCCGGCGAGGCGGCGATGAGGTAGACGCTCACGGCGGCCAATAGCGCGCCGCCGAAGGCAAAGGCGGCCACGGCGAGCGCGTCGGCCACGCCGGCGCCGAGTCCCAGGATCTGCGCGAGCACGACGCCGAACGCGGCGCCGCTGGTGACCCCGAGGACGGAGGGCTCGGCCAGGGGATTTCGGGTCAGGCCTTGAAAGGCCACGCCGGCCACCGCCAGCGCGCCGCCGGCGAGCACGGCCACCAGCACGCGCGGCAGTCGCAGGCCGAGCGTCACGATAGCTTCGACCGATTCGCTCTGCGCGCGTCCCGCCAGCGCGCGCGCCACCGCGGCGGGTGACAGCGCCGCGCTGCCCACGAAGAGCGCCGTGACGGCGACGCTCGCGAGCAACGCGGTCAGCGCCGCCAGCGCCCACGCCAGTCGCCGCCGATCCGTCACCGAAACGCCTCGGGATGGATGATGCGCGCGAGGAGCTCGAGCCCCTCGGCGACGCGCGGACCGTAGCGGTGGAGGATGGAGAGATCGATCGAATGCAGTCGTCCTGCCCTGATGGCCGGCACGCTCGTGAGCCGCTGCCACTTCTCGGGGGACTGGCGACCGGCCGCCGTTCCGCCCGCGGAATGGTCGGCGAGCACGATGACCTCCGGCGCCCGCGCCACCGCCGCCTCGAGACTGAAGCGGACGTAGCTGTCGCCCTCGGCGGCCGTGATCGAGCGGCCGCCCGCGAGCTCGATCAGCTCGGTGAGATGCGAGGTGCGGCCCGGCACGATGAGCGGCTCCGGCCACAGGACGTACAGCACGCGCGGGGACGGCAGCGGCGCCACGCGGGCGCGAACGGCCTCGATGCGCCGCCGGATCGAGGCCACCACCGGCACCGCCGCGTCGCCGCGCTCGACCAGCGCGGCCACCCGCGTCAGCATGTCGAGCGTCTGCTCCACGCGGTGGGCGTGCACGAGATACGTCGGGATGCCCAGCCGGCGGAGCTGGACGAACGTCTCCTCGCGATTGCCTTCGTCGGTCGCGATGACGAGATCGGGCTTCAGCGCCACGATCATCTCGATGCTGGGATTGACCATGCCGCCGACGCTCGGCTTCTCCTTCGCCGCCGGCGGGTAGTCGCACCAGTCCGTCCGCCCGACCAGGCGTGCCTGGCCGCCGAGGACATAGACCGACTCGGTCACGCTCGGCACCAGCGATACGATGCGCGTGGGCGGCGCGTCGAGCGCGACGTCGCGGGCGAGCATGTCGCGGACGACGAGGGCGGTCGCGGGCCGCGCCAGCGCCAGAACGACGAGCAACGCGAGGCCGAGCTTCACGAGGCCGCCAGCGCCGGCGGACGCCCGGCCAGACGCGCGATCGCGTCGAGGTCGAGGGCGGCCCCGACCAGGTCGGCGAGCCTGTCGTATCGATCCGCGCCGCCGCTCGTTCCCCACCGCGGATCGACGGCGACGCCGCGATGCCGCGCGGCCTCCACGAGCAGCGCGCGGCGCAGCGGCGCGCACGTCAGCAGGCCGTGAACGTAGGTGCCGAACACGCTGCCGGCGACGGCGCCGTCCGACGCGTCGACGGGCGCGCCGCCCCGCTCGACGATCGTCAGCGCTGCTCGTGCGGCGCGCGTGACGCTCACCCCCGCGTGGATTTCGTAGCCGTGGACGTCGGCTCCCGCGGCGGCGGCGAACGGACCGTGGCCCAGCACGCGCGCGCGCACGCGCGCCGTCGCTTTCGGCGACGCGAACGTGGTGGAGATCGGCAGGAGGGCGAGCCCAGGAGCCTCGCCCCCCGTCTCGACGCCGTGCGGGTCGGCGAGACGTTCACCGAGCATCTGGAATCCCCCGCAGAGGCCGAGCACGATGCGCCCGTCGCGGGCGGCGCGCTCGAGTGCCGGCGCCAATCCGCGCGCGCGCAGCCACGCCAGATCGGCGATCGTGCTCTTGCTGCCGGGCACGAGCACGATGTCGGCGGCGTCGATCTCGGAGGCACGGGTGACGAAGCGCACGGCCACGCCGGGCTCGCCGGCCAGCGGCTCCACGTCGTCGAAGTTCGCGATGCGCGGCAGCCGTACCACGGCGGCGACGACGCGTGCGTCGGCGACGTCGCCGCTGGGGACCTCGAGCGCGAGCGAGTCCTCCTCGGGCACGAGACCGGCACCGAGGTGCGGGACGACGCCCAGCACGGGGACGCCCGTGCGCTCGGCAAGCCGCGCGAGCCCCGGCTCGAGGACCGCACGGTCGCCGCGAAAACGGTTCACGATCAGTCCGGCCACGCGCGCGCGGTCGTCGGGGGCGAGCAGGGCGAGCGTCCCCAGCAGGGCCGCGAAGACGCCGCCGCGGTCGATGTCGCCGACGAGCACCACCGGCGCCTCCGCCAGCGCCGCCACGCGCATGTTCACCAGGTCCCAGCCGATGTTGATCTCGGCGGGACTGCCGGCGCCCTCGATGAGCACGAGGTCGTGCTCCTGGCGCAGCCGCCCGAGGCTCTCGGCGACGATGGGCCAGAGCGTGGGCACCATGCCCCCGTACTCCGCCCACCGCACGCTGGCCACGGCGCGGCCGCGAACGACGACCTGCGACCGGTCATCCGCCTCCGGCTTCAACAGGATCGGGTTCATGTCGACCGTGGCCTCCACACCGGCCGCTTCCGCCTGCGCGGCCTGCGCGCGGCCGATCTCCCCGCCGGCGACGGTCACCGCGGCGTTGAGCGACATGTTCTGCGACTTGAAGGGCGCCACGCGATACCCGGCGCGCAGGAAGATCCGACAGAGCGCCGTCGTGAGCAGGCTCTTGCCGACGCCCGATGCGGTGCCCTGCACCATCAGGCACGCGGCGAGGCTCATCGCCGCCGCTCCGCGCAGGCCCCGAGCCACTTGGCGATCTGCGCCGTCGAGCCATGGTCGCTCACGCCGTCGAGCGCGCGGATCACGCGGGTCCGTCCACGCCGGCCGACTTGAACGTGGCCATGTCGGTGTAGACGCGCGCGGCCGCGCGCGCGACGTGCACGAAGAGGACGGCGCCGGTCCCCTCGCCGAGTCGCAGTCCGAGGTCGAGGTATGGAGTGAGGCCGAGGTGGCGCAAGGCCACGTCGTGGCCGGGCTCGGCCGATCGATGCGCGGCGAGCATGGCGTGCACGGCGTCTGGGCACAGCGCGGCGGCGACGAGCGCGGCCGCGGCGGCGATGAAGCCGTCGAGGGCGACCGGCACCTTTCTCGCGGCGCCCGCCAGGACCACGCCCACCAGGCCCGCGATCTCGAAGCCGCCCACCGTGGCGAGCACGTCGAGCCCGTCGCGCCGGTCGGGGCGGTTCACGGCGAGCGCACGCTCGACGACCTCGATCTTTCGGCGCCAGCCGCCGTCGTCGAGTCCGGTGCCCCGGCCCGTCACGTCCACCGGCGGGCGTCCGGTGATGGCGGAGGTGATGGCGCTGGCCGCGGTCGTGTTGCCGATCCCCATCTCGCCGGTGATCACGAAGTCGGCGCCCTCGTCGATGGCCGCCTCCGCCAGGCGCGCACCCGCTTCGATGCCGCGCTCGGCCTGTGCCCGCGTCATGGCCGGACGGCGCGCGATGTTCGCGGTGCCGCGGCCGAGCGCGCAACGCACGAGCCCGGCAGCGCTGTCGATGGGGCTCGCCACGCCGAAGTCGGCGACGACGAGCCGCGCGCCTGCCTGCCGGGCGAGCACGTTCACGGCGGCGCCGCCGCGCAGGAAGTTCTCGACCATCTGCGCGGTGACCGACGCGGGATACGCGCTCACCCCCTCCTCGACCACGCCGTGGTCGGCCGCGAGCGTGAGCACGACCGGCCGCTCCACCCGCGGCGGCGCACCGCGCAATGCGACGAGCCGGGCCGCCAGCTCCTCCAGGCGTCCGAGACTGCCCGGCGGCTTGGTGAGCGTGTCGAGGTGCCGCCGAGCCGCGGCCGCCGCGCCTGCGGTCGGCGGCGTGATCGCCGCGCAGAGTCGCGAGAGCGTCGTCATCGCGGCCCCTTCACGCCGAGCGGCACGCCGGCGACCATGAGGACGACGCGGTCGGCGGCGGCCGCCACGCGCTGATTCACCGTGCCGAGCAGATCGCGGAACCGGCGTCCCTCGGCGGTGGGCGGATGCACGCCTTCGCCCACCTCGTTGGAGACGAGCGTGACATCGACCTCGCGCAGCGACAGCAGCGCGGCGAGATCCTCGCCCTGCTTGACGATCCACTCGTCGGCGTCGCCGCGGAGCATCAGGTTCGAGACCCAGAGCGTCAGGCAGTCGACGACCACGGCGTCGGCCTCCGCGCAGCACGCGCGCAGGCGGGACACGAGATCATACGGCTCCTCGACGGTGCGCCAGTGCGCGGGACGCTCGGCGCGATGGCGGGCGATGCGCGCGGCCATGTCGGCGTCGCGCGCCTGAGCGGTGGCCAGGAAACTGACCCGCGCGGCGTCGCGCCGAGAATCGATGGCAAAGCGGCTCTTGCCGCTACGCGCTCCGCCGAGGACGAACAGCGATGAGGCCAAGGCAATCCCCCGGGTCCTCCCGCGAGGACCGGTGTCGAGAAGTAGCACCCGGGCAGGTCTCCTGGCTTTCGGATCGTCCTACTCCCCGCGCCTTCCCGGCCTCGCGGCCAGTGGCCATCGCGGGTTTCGTCCCCGATTACAGTGACGGGGTCGCGGCGGATTCGCACCGCCTTCCCTGGGGGGCCCTCCTGGGGGCACCCGGGCGCGAACAACGGCGAGACGATAACAGGCGCGGCAGGCCACCGCAAGGCGCGGAACCCGCCTATATAAAGGATGCGCCGGTCAGGCCTTCCTGTCCTTGTCCGCGTAGCTCACGGCGAGCCCGGCGGAGGCGTCGGCCTGGATCCCGTAGGGTGGAATCGGATAGCGCAGACCGTTACGATTGAGGGCGGCCAGACCGTCGATCACCTTGGGCAGAAAGCGCGGCGGGATGGCCATCAGTAGCTCGTCGTCGGCCACGCCGCCGTAACGCCGTTCCGCATAGCACGGCATGGTCAGCGCCGGCTCTCCGTTCTTCAGCGCCTTGCCCCACGAGTCCGCGCAGGCCGACTCGCCGACGGAGGTGAAGGACAGCTTCTTGTAGCCGGTCCACTGCAGTCCGTTCACGAAGAAGATCATCTGACCAGGCGTGCCGTAGATCAGGCAGATGTCCGGCGGATCGAGCCGGCCCGAGGTGAGCGGAGAGACCGCCATCGCGCGGTATCGGCCGTACGGCACGCAGTCCATCGCGTGCTGGTGCGCGCTCGCGTCGTCCCTGGTCTCGAACCACACGCCCGCCATCCGGTTGCCGGACAGCCATTCGTCGTCCTGGGGATGGAGGCCGATGACGGCGCCGCACTGGGCGCCCACGAGGTCGCTCATCGTGATGCCGACGGTCCAGCCGAGCTGGCGCGCCTGCGCGACGATCTGGTCGGTCGTATGCCGGGACTTCGGCCGGCGAATCCTGGGAATGGCCTCCATCTCCTCGACCGTCTCGAAGAGCTTCATGCCGATCGGAATGGATCGCAGTCGCAAATACTGATTGAGGCCGCTCACGATCGCCTCGAAGTCGTACTTCTCGCTCATCGGAAGCCTCGCAGTCTGTCGAGCGTGCGCCGCTCACGCTTCGTCGGCCGCCCCGCACCGGCCGGCCGGTACGGCGGTGGCGCATATCGCATCCGCGGTGGCGGCGGCGGCGAATGATCCTCGAACAGCTTTGCCGCCACCTGTGCCGACCCGCGCCGATCGTCGATCCCGACCACCTTCAAGATCCGTCGACGTCCCTCCGCCAACGTCACCTTGATCGAATCCCCCACCCTCACCAATCTCGCCGGCTTCGCCGCCTGCCCATTGACATCGACCTTCCCACCGTCACACGCCTCCGTGGCCAGCGACCGCGTCTTGAACGCCCGCGCCGCCCACAGCCACTTGTCGACGCGAACGGATTGCACCTCGTCATCCACGCATCGAACGGTATCATGGCCCCCGTTCTTGCCGCGTTCCGAGCGCGGGCTTTGCCCGCGCAATCCTAGGGGGGAGGCAGGGAGGAGCACGCCGACGGCGTGCGACGACCGTCGGAAGGGGGACGAAGTCCTCCTCCGAGGTGAACTTATGTGGGAAGACGACGTCGAAGAGCTGAAGCGTCGGGTGGAGCTGGCGCGCGCGATGGGCGGCGCGGACAACGTCGAGCGCCAGCACAAGGCCGGCCGCCTCACCGTGCGCGAGCGCATCGACCGACTGCTCGACAACGGGTCGTTCCACGAGACCGGTGCGCTCGCGGGCTCGGCGCAGTACGAGGGCGAGCGCCTCGTCGCCATACGCCCGGCGAACTTCGTCATGGGCACCGGCCGGATCGACGGGCGCCGCGTGGTCGTCGGCGGCGACGACTTCACGGTACGCGGCGGCGCCAACGATGCCTCGATCGGCGGCAAGCAGGGCTACAGCGAGCGCATGGCGCGCGAGCTGCGTCTGCCGGTCGTCCGGCTCGTCGACGGTACCGGAGGCGGCGGCAGCGTGAAGACCTACGAAATCACGGGTCGCACGTACGTGCCGGGGAACCCGGCCTGGGACATCGTGGCGGCGGCGATGTCGGAGATTCCGGTGGTGGCGGCGGCGCTGGGCCCGGTGGCCGGCCTGGGCGCGGCGCGCGTGGCGTGCTCGCACTTCTCGGTGATGGTGCGCGGCCTGTCGCAGGTCTTCGTGGCCGGCCCACCGGTGGTGGAGCGCGCGTTCGGCACGCCGGTCGACAAGGAGTCCCTCGGCGGCTCCGAAATCCAGGCCAAGGCGGGCGGCGTCGACAACGTGGTGGACTCCGAGGACGAGGCGTTCGAGCAGATCCGCCGTTTCCTGTCCTACCTCCCGCGCAACGTGTGGGAAGCGCCGCCGCGCGCCACGGCGGAGGACGATCCGCGCCGGCGCGACGAGGCCCTCCTGTCGCTCATCCCGCGGAACCGGCGGCGCGGCTATGACGTTCGCAAGCTGGTGGGGCACGTCGTCGACCGCGCCTCGTTCTTCGAGATGGGCCCGCAGTACGGCCCGTCGCTGATCGTCGGGCTCGCGCGCCTCGATGGCTATCCGATCGGCGTGGTCGCCAACGACCCCGCGCACGCGGGCGGCGCGCTGACGGCGGCCGGGTCCGAGAAGCTGACGCGGTTCGTCGACCTGTGCGATACCTTCCATCTGCCCGTCGTCAACTTCGTCGACAATCCGGGCTTCCTCATCGGGACGCAGGCGGAGCGGGACGGCACCATTCGCAAGGGCGTGCGCGCGCTGCAGGCGATCTACCAGGCCACCGTGCCGTGGATCACCGTCATCGTGCGGCGGGTGTTCGGCGTGGCCGGCGCCGGCCACGCCAACGTGCAGGCGCTGAATCTGCGGTACGCGTGGCCGTCGGCCGACTGGGGCTCGTTGCCGCTCGAGGGTGGCATCGAGGCGGCCTACAAGCGCGAGCTCCAGGCGTCCGCCGATCCGGCCACGCTGAAGAAGGAGATCGAGGCTCGGCTCAACGTCTTCCGCAGCCCCTTCCGCACGGCGGAGGCCTTCAGCATCGAGGAGATCATCGACCCGCGCGACACGCGGCCGCTGCTGACCGATTGGATCTCGCTCGCCTACGACAACGAAGCCACCCGCCTCGGTCCGAAAACCCGCGGCATGCGTCCATGAGAAGTGTCATGCGTCATCGCGTCGTGCGCGTCGCCGCGGCCCTCTTCGTCGCCACCGCCGCCTGGGCCGCCGACGACTTTCTGGTCGAGGACTGGAAGCAAAAGCTCGGCGCCACCGGCATCCCGCCGGGATGGCAGGGGCAGAACTGGGGGAGCCCGAGGTACGACTTCAAGGTGGAGGAGAGCGACGGCCACGCGGCCGTGCACATGAAGAGCGCCAACGACGGCTCCACGATCAGTCGCGAGATCAAGGGCAAGGTCGATCTGAAACAAACACCCATCCTCGAGTGGACGTGGAAGGTCGTGGCGCTCCCGAAGAACGGCAACTCGTGCAGGAAGGCGACGGACGACCAGGCGGCGCAGCTGTTCGTCGTCTGGCCCCGGTTTCCGGAGCCCGTCCGCTCGCGCATCATCGGCTACGTCTGGGACACCACGCAGCCCGTCGGCACCGTCTGCAAGAGCGAAAAGACGGGCACCGTGACCTATATCGTCGTCCGGTCGGGCAGCGGCGACCTGAGCAAGTGGCTGACCGAGCGCCGGAACGTCGTCGAGGACTTCACCAAGGTCTACGGCGAGGCGCCGGACAATCCGGCCGGCGTCTCGATCTCCATCGATTCGAACGACACGGACTCCACCTCCGAATCGCTCATGGCCACGATCACCTTCACACGGAAATAACGGCCACGAACCCTCTCGGTCAGGCCACCCACGCCTCGAACCGTACGAACACCCGTCGCTACAAATGACAGCCACCAACCATCTTGGTCAGGCCACCCACGCCTCGAACCGCACGCACAGCCGTCGCTACAAATGACAGCGACGCGGGACTTCGTGCACACGCTCGCGGCCGACAACGCGGCCTTCTGGACCGGACGCGACGTGCGGCTGGACCCGGCCGCCGCGCCCGCCGCGCGGCTCGAGCAGATCCGCTATCGGATGCGGCAGGGCGTGTACAACGAGCTGCGCTCGGTCGAGCTGATCGCGGCGTGGATCCCCTGGGTCCCCGAACGGGAAATCCGCGAGCTGTTGCCCGGACAGCTCGACGACGAGCATTGCCACTATCAGCTCCTGCGCGGCCGGCTGCGCGAGCTCGGCGAAGACCCCGACGGCTACCGGCCGCTTCCCGAGTGGGTGGCGCTGTTCGACTGGCTCGTGGAATGCCGCACCCGTCCCACGCTCGAGAAGCTCGCCATGTTTCAGTTCGCGGGCGAGACGCAGTCGTGCGAGGGCTTCGAGACGCTGATTGCGCTGGCCAGTGACGTGGACCCGGCCACCGCGGCGCTGTACCGGGGCCAGATCCTCCCCGACGAGCGGCGCCACGCCGCGATCGGTCGGCGTGCCCTGATGTTGCTCTGCGACACGCCGGCCGCCCAGGCCCGGGCACGTGCCGCGTGCCGCGAGATGAACGAGCGTATCTCCGCGGCGTACCAGGCGCACCGCGCCCGGGTCGAGATCCGCGGCTGAGCGTCCCGGACGGAGCGAATTTCCGGCGGGAAACGAGCGCTCTCGGACGACCATTGAGTCATGATCCACAACGCGCTGATCCGGAGCGTGCCCATCTTCTTCCTCGCGATGATCCTGGCCCCTCTTTGTCGGAGCGCCGCCGCGCAGACGTACAAGACGACAGCCGCCGACGGCACGGTGATCTACAGCGACAGGCCGCTGCCCGTCGTTCCGGAGACGCCGGCGTCGACCGGCACGCCGGTGCCGAGCGTTCGACAGCCGGCGCCGGCGACCAGCGGGACGACCGCGGACGACGTGCTCGAGCTGTCCGGGGTGCGACCGCAGCTCGCGGCGGCGCCGGCGAAGATGGTCGGCGAGTTCAAGCCGCGTAACGCTCGGCTCAACGCCGAGGACACGGCCGCCCTCGCGCACATTCTCGCGCGGCACTTCGACGCCGATCGCCTGTACGGCCAGGTGCGGGGCGAGTTCAAACGTCGCGCAGATGCCCGCAAGCTCGTCGAAGTCGGCGAGTGGCTGCGCTCGCCACTCGGACAGAAGATCACGGCGCTCGAGGTCGCGGCGGGGCTGGAGCCCGACGCCGCCCAGCGCATGCTCGCCTTCGCGCCGGGCGGTCGCGGCGGACCGCCGGCGGCCCGCATCGCCCTCGTCGAGCGGATCGACTGGACGGCGGGCATCACCGACGGCTCGCTCGAATCGTCGCTCGCCGTCGCGCGCGCCATGGCGATGGCGATCAACCGGGCGCTGCCGCCGGACGAGCGGCAGACCTCGGCGCACATCGAGCGGCAGATCCAGCAGCTGCGCGGCCAGAGCCGCGCGAAGCTGGCGCAGACGACCGTCGCCTTCATGCTCTATCAATACCGCTCGCTCGAGGACGATGAGCTTCAGCAGTACGCGGACTTCCTCGCCGGCGACGCCGGGCGCTGGTACACGGCGACGATATCCAAGGCGATGAACCGGACGGTCGCCGCCGCCGCCCAGCGTGCAGCGAGCGAGGTCATCCGCGCGATCCCGCCCCCGCGGTGGTCGGGTGGCGCCGCCGCCTCACCCCGTCACTGACGCAAGACGTCCAGGGTGTGGCAGGCCTCTTGCAATGAGTAGTGGCGGAGGGCTTGATGAACCGACTGACTGCTGAAGAGCGCCGTCGGGCGGCCGAGCTTCGGCGCACGAGCCAGCTGCGTGAGCCGAGCGTGGTCGCGGTCGGAACATTGCCGGATCGGCCCGAGAGCCGCATGCGCAGCGCTCGGATGGCGGCGCTGGTGACGATCGCCCTGGGCGGCGCCCTGGCGCTGCTCCAGATAGGCCAGCAACTCGCGATGTACGGTCCCGGCTCGCTGCTCGACTGGCTGCTTCCGCGGCTGTAACGATTCAGATCGCGATCGCGTAGCCGTCGCGACGCGGATCCGCGCCTGCCATGAACGCGCCGGATTCGGGGTCACGCATGACGCCCTGCCCGCCGCCCACGATCCAGGACCAGTCGGCGATCGCGTTGACGTCGTGGCCACGCCGTGCCAGCCCGTCGCGCACGTCTGACCCGATTCGCGCCTCCGCGTCGACCAGCCGATCGCGATAGACGCGCACGCGTGCGGCCTCGATCGCCTCCTGCACGTTCATCCCGAACTCCAGGACATTGAGTAGCATCTGCGCGGTCGTTTGCAGAATCCCGTACGAGCCGGGGGTCCCGATCGACAGGAAGAACGCCCCATCGCGGAAGACCTGGGTGGGCGACATCATCGTCCCCGCCTTGCGCCCGGGCCGCACGACGTTGGGCGAACTGCTGTCACGATCCATCCACTTGAGGATGTTGTTGAGCACAACGCCCGTGCCGGGAACGGCAAAGCCCGAGCCGAACGGGACGCCGAGCGTCTGCGTGACGGAGACGACCAGTCCCGAGGCGTCGGCGCACGCGAAGTGCGTCGTCTGCTCGTCGGCGAAGTTTGCGGGGTGACCCTCGGCGATCTGATGCGCGAGCTTCTCGGGATTGTGCCGCTCGCCCTCGCTCACGGCCGCCCGCTTGGGATCGATGCGCGCCCGCTGGCTCTCGGCATAGCGCTTCGACAGCAATCCGGCGATCGGCACCGCGTCGGAGTACGCATAGGCGAGCCGGTCCGCGGAGCCGAGCTTCACGGCCTCGATGAGGTGATGCAGATAGTCGACGGAGTTGTGACCCCAGCCGCGGAGATCGTGACCCTCGAGGATGTTCAATGTCTCGAGCATCTGGAAGGCCGAGAACGGCGGCGGCATCGAGTACACGCGCGCCCCGCGGTAGGCGATCGTCGCGGGCTGGCGCCACTCGGGCCTGAACTCGGCGAGGTCCTCCTCGCTCAGCCAGCCGCCGGCTTCGCGAACCGCCCGCGCGATGCTGCGGCCGATGGGACCACGGTAGAACGCCTCGGGGCCGCCCTCGGCCACCTGCCGCAACGTGCTCGCCAGCTCCTTGTAGGTGACGAGGGCGCCCGCGCGCGGCGCACCGTTGGCGCGGTAGAGACGTTCGGCCTCCCGCGAGCGCGCGAGCGTCTCACGGGCCTGCTCGAAGAACTCGACGTTCTTGAAGGTCAGCGGCACCCCGCGCTCGGCGTGGCCGATGGCGGGAGCGAGCACCCGAGCCCGATCCATCGTCCCGAAGCGCTCGAGCGCCGCCAGCCAGCCGCCGAGGTTGCCGGGCGTCGCGCACGACTTCGGTCCGCCGATCAGCTCGTCCTCGACGCAGCGCCCGGCATCGGCAGCCTTCGGCGCGCGCCCGATGAAATCCAGCACGTGGCGCTCGTCGCCGCGCGAGATCAGCATGAGACCGATGCCGCCGGCGCCCGACATGAACGGCTCCACGACGTTGAGCGCCGAGGCCACCGCCACCGCCGCGTCGACGGCGTTGCCGCCGGCGAGCAGCATCTCGACGCCGGCCATCGAGGCGAGCGGGTGCGCGGAGGCGACGACGCCACGGC
Source organism: Candidatus Rokuibacteriota bacterium (assembly GCA_044869815.1). Lineage (GTDB taxonomy): Bacteria > Methylomirabilota > Methylomirabilia > Rokubacteriales > CSP1-6 > AR12. Next base: position 22,197 of record JBIOXS010000097.1, read on the forward strand.
GGCCCATGACGGTCGGACGGTACGCGAGACGGTGCGGTGGCATGAGTAACTCCTCAGTTCGTGCGCTCGGCGGCGACGCCGCGGAGCCGCGGGTCCAGCAGGTCCCGCAGCCCGTCGCCGAGCAGGTTCAGGCCGAAGATCGTCAGCATGATGGCGGCACCGGGAAAGAGCACGAGCCACGGCGCCTGCTGGAGGTACAGCCGGCCCTCCGCGAGGATGTTGCCCCACGAGGGGACGTACGGCGGCACCCCGACGCCGAGGAAGGACAGCGCCGCCTCCGTCAGCACGGCGGCCGCGAAGACGAAGCTGGCCTGCACGATCACCGGCGACAGGCAGTTCGGCAGGACGTGGCGCGCGATGACGATGACGTCCGAGGCGCCGAGGGCGCGCGCGGCCTCGACGTAGGTCGTCTCGCGGATGACGAGCACGGAGCCGCGGACGATCCGCGCCACGCGCGGCGCATAGACGACGCCGATGGCCACGATGACGTTGAGCACGCTCGGTCCGAGGGAGGCCATGAGCGCGATGGCCAGGATGATAGCGGGGAACGCCATGAGCCCGTCCATCACGCGCATCACGACGTTGTCGAGACGCCGGTAGTAGCCCGCCGTCAGACCGCAGCCGAGCCCGAGCAGGAACGACAGCGCCACCACCGCCGCGCCGACGAGCAGTGAGAGCCGCGCGCCGTACACGACGCGGCTCCACACGTCGCGCCCGACGTCGTCGGTGCCGAACCAGTGACCGGACCCGGGTGCCGTGAGGCGCCGCGCGACGTCGATGCGGAGCGGGTCGCCCGCGACCAACGGCGACAGCAGGCCGACGACGACGACCCCCGCCACGAGCGCCAGCCCCACGAGCGTGGCGCGTCGGCGGCCGAGCAGCCGGACCCACCGCGGCATGCCACGCCGCTCCGCCACCGTGCGCGGAAGGGCGACGACGCTCACTGGTATCGCACCCGCGGGTCGAACAGGAGATAGGAGAGGTCGACGGCGAGGTTCACCAGCATGTACACGCCGGCGATGCACAGCACGACGCCCTGGATCACCGGATAGTCACGCCGCAGCACCGCCGAGATGATGAGGCGGCCGAGGCCGGGGATGTTGAACACCTGCTCGACCACCACCGAGCCGGAGATGAGGATCGCGAAGGAGATGCCGATGACGGTGACGGTGGCGATCATCGCGTTCTTCAGCGCGTGCTTGTAGACGACGGCGCTCTCGGCGAGGCCCTTGGCCCGGCCGGCCACGATGAACTGCTCGCGCAGCACGTCGAGCATCGCCGACCGCGCGATCCGCGCGATGAGCGCCGATTGGACGAGGCCGAGCGCGAACGCCGGCAGCGTCAGCGAGCGGAGCGTCCGAAGCCAGCCGTACTCGAGCGGCGAGTACCCGGCCACCGGGAACCAGCCGAGGCCCACCGAGAAGGTCAGGACGAGCAGGAGTCCCAGCAGGAAATTCGGGATCGAGATGCCGATCAGCGCCACGCTCATGAGCGCCTGGTCCGTGGTCGTGTTGTGATGCCGCGCCGACAGCACGCCGCTCGGGACACCGACCAGGACGGCGACCAGCATGGCGTAGAGCGTGAGCAGCAGCGTGGGCTCGACGCGGTCGACGATGGCCTCCAGCACCGGCCGGCGCAGGAAGATGGACTGGCCGAGATCTCCCTGCAGCAACCGCCCGTACCAGCGGAAGAGCTGGACGTGATAGGGAGCGTCGAGGCCGAGCTGGCGCTGGAGGCGCGCGATGTCGTCGGCGGTGGCGTCGGGACCGGCGATCACGGAGGCGGGATCGCCGGGCGCGAGGTGAATCAGCGTGAAGCCGACGGTGGCGACGACGAGCGCGACCGGAACGAGCGCCAGGAGCCGCCGCGCGATGTAGGTCTTCACGCGCTCAGCGCGCGAGCCAGACGTTCCAGAGCGACAGCTCGTTGGTCGCCGTGTAGCCGCGCACCTCCTTGCGCGTGACGTCGAGGGTGAAGAAGTCGCCGAACTTGATGCGCCCGACATCGTCGTAGAAGTGCTGCTGCACCTTCTCCCACATCGCCTTGCGCTTGCGCGGCTCGCTCTCGCGCGCGACCGAATCGAGCCAGCGCTCCTTGTCGTCGTGGCACCACCAGCCGGGCCAGTTGCACTGCACGCCGGTGTTGTACGCCGGCTCGGGATTGAAGGTGATGCCCGTGGAAAAGACGTCATAGACGTCGGGCTTGTTCCGACGCTGCACGAGGGTTGCCCAGTCGACGACTTGCAGGTCGATCTTGAAACCGGCGTCCTCGAGCTGCTGCTTGGCCACCAGCGCGTTGCTGTACATCCAGAGATATTCCTTGGTGGTGATCCAGCGCACCGGCTGACCGGCGTAGCCCGCCTCCTTCAACAGAGCGCGCGCCTTCGCCGGATTCTTCTGGTTGTAGAGCTCGCCACCCGCCTTGCTGTACCACTGCGGCTGCTCCATGTGCATCAGCGACGGATCGACGCGATAGAAAGCCTTGTGACCGAAGCCGGCGGCCAGGATGGGCTCCATGTCGAGGGCGGCCTGGAACGCCTGCCGGATACGCTTGTCGGTCATCAGGCCCTGCTTGTGGTTCAGCACCGCGGTGCTCCAGCCAGCCGGCTTGATGATGCCGGGCGTCAGCTGCGGCAGCGTCTTGACCCGGTCGTACTGGTCCTGCTTGATCTGCTGCCCGTAGTGATACTCACCCGTCTCGACTCCGGCGAGGCGTACGGCCACGTCGGGCACCGGGATGAAGAGGATCTCGTCGAGATAGGCGGTGCGCTTGCCGCCGGGGCCATTCGGCGCGTCGGTGCGGGCCACGTAGTCCTTGAAGCGCGCCACGCGGACGTGCCGATCGGGCTTGTGCTCGACGAAGCGATACGGTCCGGTGCCGATGTACTCCTTCACCGGCTGATCGCCGGCCGCGTCGACGATCTCCTTCGGATAGATCGCGGCGCCGTTGTTCGGCCGTGCCAGCGCGGCCAGCAGGGCGCCCGACGGCTCCTTCAGCAGCATGGCGACCGTGTACGGATCGCGCGCCTCCACACCCTCGACGTTGCGCCAGACGGCCTTGCCGGGCGTGGCCAGGCGGCCCCAGCGCTTGACGGAGGCGACGACGTCGGCCGAGGTCATTTCCTTGCCGTTGTGGAACTTCACGCCGCGCCGCAGCTTGAACAGATACGTGCGGCCGTTGTCGGCGGTCGTGTGGGACTCCACCAGCATCGGTACCGCGTTGTACTGCTTGTCGTAGGTGTACAGCGTCTCGTAGAGGTGCCAGGTGATCTGCTGCACGATGACGGCGGTCGTGGTGTGCAGGTCCAGCGTCGGCGGCTCACCGATCATGGCCGCCTTGAAGACGCCGCCCGCACGCGGCTCGTCGGCGGCGGCGGGCGAGACGATGGCGAGGACGAGGACGACGAAGACGACGACCGCGCGCATACGCGGCTCCTTTCGCATCCGGGAGCGGCCCGGGGTGGCGCGTATCATCGCAGAAGGACCTGCGACGCGCTACTCGGCGGACGGCGTCAGGGCCGCTCGTTCAGCCGACGCAGCACCCAGCCGTCCGACGTACCCTCGAGCACGCTGAGCGCGCCATAATCCTGGCCGAAGGCGAGCAGCCGCTCGAGCGGTAGCCCGAGCGCGCGGCAGAGCAGCGCGCGGTTGGTGCCGCCGTGGGCGACGATGGCGACGGCGCCCTCGGGGGCTCCGGCGACGATGCGGTCGAAGGCGGGACCGACCCGCGCGATGAGATCGGGCACGCTTTCTCCGTCGGGAAACGGAAACTCTCCGATTCGCGTCATCCAATCACGGAAGGCCTCCGGCTCGCGCGCCCGGATCTCGTCGGCCGTCAGGCCCTCCCAGCGGCCCATCGCCATCTCGCGCAGCGCCGGCAGCGGCCGGGGCGTGAGCCCGTGCGGCGCGCCGATGATCTCCCCGCTGCGTCGGGCGCGCTCGAGGTCGCTCGAGTAGAGCGCATCGATGCGCAGCGCGGCCAGCCGGCGGGCCTGCGCCGCGCATTGGGCCTCCCCGTCCGGCGAGAGCGGCACATCCAGGTGACCGATGAAACGCCGCGGCTCGGCGCGCACGACCTCGCCGTGGCGCAGCAGATAGATCAGACGCGGGCGGAGGTCCACGCCGAAACCGTGAGGAGCACCGAGACCTCGGAGATCTCCACGGCCGCGCCGAGCACGTCCCCGGTGACCCCGCCGATCCGCCCCGCGACGAAGGCGGTGACGGCCACTGCCGCCACCAGGCCCACGGCAACGGTGGCGACGCCGAAGCCGCCGAGGGCGAATGTCGCGGCCGCCACGGCGGCGGTCAGGCCGACGGCGATGGCCGACGGGCGCACCCCCGCGTGGAACGCCGCGCCGTGACCGTCGGCTCGCGCCGGCCGGAAGAGCGCGGCCAGGACCGCCGGCGTGGCGCGCGCGATCACCGGCGCCGCGAACAATGCGGAGCCGCGAATCGGCGGCAGGAGCTCGGCGAGGGCGACGATCTCGAGCAGGAGAAAGAGGATGAGTCCGATGGTACCGAAGGCTCCGATCCGGCTGTCCCGCATGATGGCCAGTCGATGGTCGGCATCCCGGCCGGTGAGGCCGTCGAGACAGTCGGCGAGGCCGTCGAGATGGACGCCACCGGTCACGAGCTTCCAGGCGGTCACCGTCAGCAGCGAACCGAGCAATGGCGAGAACAACCAGGCCGTCAGGCGGTCCACGACCACCAGCAGGAGGCCGATACCGATGCCGACGATCGGAAACCAGGCGGCCGAGCGGCCCAGCGCCTCCAGCGGGGCGTGCACCGGCCCCGGAACCGGCACGATCGTCAGGTAACGGGCGGCCACGAGCAGGCCGGACACGGGGGGATGCTAGCACGCGGGTGCAAGAAATTTACCGCCGCGCAAGAAGTTTGACAGCGCCGCGTCCGCCACGGACAATCGAATCACCGGGGGGCGTCAGAACTTCAACCAGGCGAGGATTGCCCATGAGCATGACCAGCGTGGCCGAGCAGTGGGTCAACGACGCCGCGGGTCTGACCGCGCCCTCGCGGACCGAATGGTGTGACGGCTCGAAGGCCGAGTACGACCGCCTGATCGAGGCGATGCTGCGGGACGGCACGCTGCTGCCGCTCAACTCGCGGACCTATCCCAACTGCTATCTGCATCGCAGCCATCCCTCCGACGTCGCCCGCACCGAGCAGCTCACGTTCATCTGCACGGGGCGCAAGGACGACGCGGGACCGACCAACAACTGGATGGCTCCGGCCGAGGCCAAGCGCAAGGCCGCCGAGTATCTGCGGGGCGCCATGCGGGGCCGCACGATGTACGTCATTCCGTACTTGATGGGTCCGGCCGGTTCGGACATGAGCCGCACCGGCATCATGGTGACCGACAGCGCCTACGTCGTGGCCAGCATGCACATGATGACGCGCGTCGGCCAGGTCGCGCTGGAGGCGATGCGGCGCGACGACGATTTCATCGCCGGCCTCCACTCGCTGGGCGATCTCTCACCCGAACGGCGGCTCGTGCTGCACTTCCCCGAGGAAAAGCTGATCTGGAGTGTGGGTTCCGGCTACGGCGGCAACGCGCTGCTCGGCAAGAAGTGCCACGCCCTGCGACTCGGCTCGGCGCAGGCGCGCCAGGAGGGCTGGCTCGCGGAGCACATGCTCATCATCGGCGTCGAGGATCCGCAGGGACGCGTGACGTATCTGGCGGCGGCGATGCCGAGCGCCTCGGGCAAGACGAATCTCTCCATGGTGGTCTCCTCGCTGCCCGGCTGGCGCGTGTGGACCGTCGGCGACGACATCGCCTGGATGCACATCGATGCCACCGGCCAGCTGCGCGCCATCAATCCCGAACGCGGCTTCTTCGGCGTGGCGCCGAACACGAGCCCCAAGACGAATCCGAATGCGACACGGATGGTGCGCTCGAACACGATCTTCACCAACGTGGCCCTCACGCCGTCCGGCGAGCCGTGGTGGGAAGGCCTGACGCCGGAAGCGCCCGCCGGCCTGCTCGACTGGCAAGGCAACGCATGGAAGGCCGGCACGCTCGCCGCGCACCCGAACTCCCGCTTCACCGTCCTCGCCCAGCAATGCCCCTCGATCGCCCCCAACTGGGAGGATCCGCACGGGGTGCCGATCTCCGGCCTCATCTTCGGCTCGCGGCGCTCGGCGGTGATCCCGCTCGTTTTCGAGGCGTTCGACTGGGCGCACGGTGTCTTCCTCGGCTCGGCCATGAGCACGGAGACGACGGCGGCCATCACCGGACAGGTCGGTGTGGTGCGGCGCGATCCGATGGCGATGCTGCCCTTCTGCGGCTACAACATGGGCGACTACTTCGCTCACTGGCTCGCCATGGGCTCCCGGGTCGCGCGGGCTCCGAGGATCTTCCGCGTGAACTGGTTCCGTCGCGGCGCCGACAGCAAGTTCCTCTGGCCGGGGTTCGGCGACAACATGCGCGTGCTCAAGTGGATGGTCGAGCGCATCCACGGTGGCGCCCGCGAGGTGACCGAGACGCCGATCGGTTATCTGCCGACGCCGGCCGCGCTCGACACCTCCGGACTCACCGTGCGACCGGCGGCCCTCCAGGAAGCCCTCCGGGTGGACGCCGGTGAGTGGCTCCACGCCCTCGCCGACCTCAGGGACTTCTACGGCCAGTTCGGCGCGCGCCTGCCGCAGCCGATCGCTCGGCAGCTCGCCGAGACCCGACGCAGCTTCGGCGGCTGACCCCCGGCCGGCATCCTGCCCGACCGGCGGCAGCGGTCGGGCAGGATGTGCTCGGCCCGACCAATCCGGGCGGCCGCTAAAGTCCTGATTCACCGAGCGCCGGCCATGGCACCGTCGATGCTCTCGGCGTCCTCCGGCAGCGAACTTTCCGGAGGAGGCGGCGATGGAGACGGAGGCGCCACAGGTCATGGAGGCGTTGCGGGCGGTGCCCGGCCTGAGCGAGCGGCTCGCGCAGGGCATCCACGTCGCCGACGTCGGTTGCGGCTGGGGCGCCTCGACGGTCACCATGGCCGCGGCATTTCCGCGCTCCCGATTTCTCGGCGTCGAGCCCGATCCGGCGAGCGTCGAGCGCGCCCGGCGCCTCAGGGCGGAGCGCCGGCTGGGCAACGTGTACTGGCTGGCGGCGGCCGCGCATCAGCTGGCGCCGCTGCCGACGCACGACCTCATCTGCGCCTTCGACTGCATCTACGGCATGATCGATCCGGGGGCGGCGGTGCGCGCCATCCACGCCGCCCTCGCCGAAGACGGCGTGTACCTGTGGTCCGAGCCCACCGCCTCCGACAACCAGCGCGGCGTGCAGGAGCTTGCGAACGAGGCGGGGTTCTCACACGTCGACAGCCTGCCGATCGACAGCGCGTCCAATCAGTTCTTCGCGCTGCGGAAGTGACTACACGGGATAGACGCCGTTGCGCCGCGCCGGGAACTCGTGCGCCTTGCTCTCGGCATAGACGAGGCGCTTGACGAGCTCGGCGCGCAACGACGAGCCGGGCACGATATCGTCGACGAGCATCTCGGAGGCCAGGCGATAGATGTCGACATCCTGCGCGTACTCCTCGCGCTTGGCCTTCACCCACGCGGCCCGTTCGCCTTCCGGCAGCTCCATGATCTTGTTGTAGTAGACGGCGTTGACGGCGGGCTCCGGTCCCATGATGGCGATCTGCCCCTGCGGCAGGCTCAGCGTCGCGTCCGGCTCGAACGCCGGGCCGCACATGGCGTAGAGACCCGCCCCATAGCACTTGCGGACGATCACGGAGATCTTCGGCACCGTCGCCTGCGACGTGGCGAAGACCATCTTGGCGCCGTGGCGGATGATCCCCTCGCGCTCGACCTTGCTGCCCACCATGAAGCCGGCGACGTCGGCGAGGTACACCAGCGGGATGTTGAACGCGTTGCAGAGCCAGATGAAGCGCGCCGCCTTGTCGGAGGAGTCGACCATCAGCACGCCGCCCTTGACCTTCGGCTGATTGGCCACGATCCCGACCGCGCGGCCGTCGATCCGCGCGAGCCCGACGATGACCTCGGCCGCGAACAGCCGCTTGACCTCGAACCACGAGCCGGCGTCGATCAGGCGATCGATCACCTCGTACATGTCGAACCACTTGCGCTGATCGTACGGCACGATCTCGTCGATGGACCGGCCCGCCTTCGGCGGGGCGGCGGCCGCCCGCGGCGCGAGCTGCCGGAACGAGCCGGGCATGAACGCGAGATAGCGCTTCGCGAGCTCGATGGCCTCCTCGTCGGAGCTCGCCAGCACGTCGCCGCAGCCCGAGACGGTACAGTGCATGCGCGCGCCGCCGAGGTCCTCGAGCGTCGTCTTCTCGCCGATCGCCATCTCGACCATGCGCGGACTGCCGACGTACAGCGAGGCCTTGCCGTCGACCATGATGACCAGGTCGGTCAGCGCCGGCAGATAGGCGGAGCCGGCCGGTGACGGTCCGAACAGGATGCACACCTGCGGCACCACGCCGGAGAGCTGCACCTCGTTGTAGAAGATGCGGCCCGCGTGGAACCGCCCCGGGAAGATCTTGATCTGCTCCGAGATCCGTCCGCCCGCGGCGTCGACGAGATAGAGCATCGGGACGCCGAGCCGCGCCGCCTTCTCCTGGATCCGCACGATCTTCAGCACGGTCTTCTCGCCCCACGACCCCGCCTTGACGGTGTAGTCGTTGGCCATGATCGAGACCGTGCGCCCGCCGACCTGGCCGACGCCGGTGACGACCCCGTCGGCCGGCGTGTCGGCCTCTTGATTCCGCGCAAAGAGCCAGTCTTCCTGGAATTCACTGCCCGGGTCGAGCAGCAGCTTGAGGCGGTCCCGGACGAAGAGCTTGCCTTCGGCCTTCAGCTTCTCGCGGTACTTGGCGTGGCCCTGCTCGATCCGCGCTCGTTCCTGGTGGTAACGATCCTCGCCCTGGCTCATGGCGTGATTGTAGCGGGTGTCCCGGCGAGCCGTGGCCGGCCTCGGGCCGTCATGCTGGCGCGCCTGGCGCGTAAGGAATCGGTCCGGCGTAGTCGGCGCGCAGCGGCGCCCAGCGGCGCGCGCCGAGCCGCGCCAGGGTCGCCGCGAGCTGCGTGAGGTGCAGGCGGTCGTGCGTCACCCACGCCGCCAGCAGGTCGAGGCCGGAGAGCGCCCCGGTGCTCGGCGTCGTCACGGTTGCGTGCAGGCGCTCGGGCGCCACCGTCGCCAGGAACTCGAGATTCGCCGCGCGGCGCTCGGCGAACGCGGCGAGCGCGGCGGCCGGGTCGGCGTCGCGATAGCGTCGCTCGGCGGCCCAGCGCTCGGGATCGATGGGAGCAAACCGCGCCCCGCCCTCCACGACCACCCGCACGCGGGCGCCGAAGTCCTCGGCCTCCTCGTCACGCAGATGGCAAACGATCTCCAGCGGCGACCACTCGGCCGCGGCCGGCCGCTCGCGCCAGAGCGCCGCCTCGAGGCCATCGAGAAGCGCGCTGAGGATCGGCGGCAGCCGCGCCAGGTCGGTCCGCACACCGGCCAGGACGACCTTCGGATCGAGCATCGGCGAGTATTGTAGGCTAGAGGCCGCGATGGAGGCCGGCGGATGAGCTTCGACTACGCGAAGTACTTCGGCGACATCAAGCTGACGCACGACCTCACCACGCGGCCGGACGAGCGCACGTGGCGTCTCGGCCGCCCCGAGGCCCGCCCCGAGCCGCACAAGGTAATCCTCTATCTCGGCTGCAACGTCCTTCGGACCTCGCACATGATCCGGACCGTCACCACGGTATTCGACCGCCTCGGCGTCGACTACATCGCGCTGGGCGGTCCCACGTACTGCTGCGGCATCGTCCACCATCAGCAGGGCGACGTCGCCGCCGGCGCCGGCATGGGCCACCGCACGCTCGAGCTCTTCCGCCGCTACGAGCCGGAAGACGTCGTGATGTGGTGTCCCTCCTGCATCTACTTCTACGACGACGTCCTGCACGCCGACGTGCCGTTCCGCGTGCGGCACACGACGGAGTTCCTGCTCGACCGGCTAGCGCAGTTCAGCTTCACGACGTCGCTGAGCACGACGGTGGCCGTGCACGCGCACGCCGTCGGCGAGGCCCGGCAGCGCGAAGCCCGCGCGTGTCGCGCGCTGCTGGCGGGCGTGCCCGGGGTGCGAGTCGTCGAGCTCGATCCGGAGCCGCGCTTCGGCCGGTCGTGCGCGCCGGCCATTCCGGCCGCGCTCGGTCAGGACGTCTGGGACGGCCTCGTCCGCGACGAGATCGAGCGGGCACGGGCGGCCGGCGCCGATACGCTGGCCGGCATCTATCACGGCTGCCAGCGCATGATCTGCGGCTTCGAGGCCGAGGGACGGCTGACCATCGAGCACTACCTCTCGGTCTTCGCGCGCGGCCTCGGCATCGAGTTCGAGGACACCTTCAAGAAGTACCGCCTGTGGGCCGATCCCGAGCGGATTCTCGAGGACATGACGGCCTGCCAGCAGGCCAGCCACGTCGACCCCGCGCGGGCCCGGGCGCTCGTCGACGCGACCTTCGCCCGCCGTCCTCCCGAGCGCAACGGCGCGCCCTCGTAAGCTGCGAGGAGCGGCAGAATAGACGCCGTTCGAGCGGCGGCTTTGCCGCCGCAATCTGATCCGGGGGAGGTTCGGAGGGGGCCGTCGAGGCCCTCTCCGATGATTTATCGCGGCTGCGGGTTGGCGTTGGCCCAGACGATGATTACGAGCACGCCATCCGCGTGGCGGGGCCCGCCGATCACGGCGGGATTTCCGCGCGCGGCCTGGATCTCGGTCGTGACCTCGGTGACGTTGCCGCGCAGCAGCCGAACCCGCATGCGCACGGTGTCGCCGCTCACGCTTTCCGGCGTCACCTCGAGTATCCGATCGCCGGGAACCGACCAACGCTCCTGGGAGCCGATCGGCACTTCGGCGCGATACCGCTCGAGCGACGTGAACTCCTGGTAGCCCGTGAGCTGTCGAAGGCGCGGCAGAAACTTCTGCAGGCGTTCGTCGGGCGTCGCGTCCGGCGCGAGCTTCAGCGAGGCCGAGGTGGGCGGCTTGTCCGTCGCCAGCAGCACCCGGGCGCCGAAACGCACGACCTGCTGCGCGTGCAGCAACGCCGGCGCCGTCGCCACGAGGATGGCGAGCAGGAGCATGAGCAGCGGGCCCAGGGCCGAGCGCAAGCGGCGCCGCGCGTTGTGGAGGCGGGACATGACCGTGCCCATCGGGATCTCCAGCACGTCAGCGATCTCCTTGTACGAGAGGCCTTCGATATCGCTCAGCACGATGATGTCGCGATGCTGCGCGGACAGCGTCGCCAGCGCCTGCATGATCCGCTCGCGGTCCTGGGCGGAGGCGGCCGCCTCGTCCGGCGCCTGCTCGCCGGCCGGCCTGTCGACCATGACCCGCTCCCAGTCCTCCTCGGGGACACGCTCCGTCCCGAACGCCCGCCCGCGGGCGGCGCGGGCGCGCGCCCGATCGGAGGCGACGTTCATCACGATCCTGAACAGCCAGGTATAGAATGCCGACTGACCGCGGAACGCGGGCAGCGCCTGGTAGGCGCGGATGAAGGCCTCCTGTGCGACGTCCCACGCGTCCTCCCGGTCACGCAACACGTTGTAGGCCAGACGCCACACGCGCTGCCGGTACTTTTCCACCAGCGGCTCGAAGGCCGCGACGTCGCCCTTGCGGCATCGCTCGACGAGCGCAGCATCGTCCTCGGCGTTCACCGGACTAGCCTAACCCGGCCTCGGAGGTTAGACGCGACAAGGGCCGGACTTATTTGGCGGCGCGGCGTCCCCGCAGCATGAGGAGCGCGTCCAGGCCGAGCAGGTAGCTCTGGGCGCCGAACCCGGAGATCTGCCCCCGGGTGGCGGCGGCGATGACCGACTGACGGCGGAACTCGTCACGTGCATGGATGTTCGAGAGGTGGACCTCGACGACCGGCAGGTCGATGGCCGCCACCGCGTCGCGGAGGGCAATCGAGTAGTGGGTGAAGGCGCCGGGGTTGAAGACGATCCCGAAGAAGCCATCCTTGCGGGCGCTCTGCAGCCAGTCGATCAGCTGGCCCTCGTGATTCGACTGTCGGCTCTCCACGTGGATGCCCAGCTTGCGTCCGCGCTCCCGCACCAGGCGGTCGACTTCCGCGAGCGTCATGCGTCCATAGACTCCGGGCTCTCGCGTGCCGAGCAGATTGAGATTCGGCCCATGCAGCACGAGCGCCCCGGCCGGCCCGGGTGTCAATGCTGAAGATACTGCGAGAACAACCAGTCGACGGCGATGAAGAAGAGCAGCCCGCCGAAGACCGTATAGGCGAGGCTCGGCTGATCGTCCTCGCGGTTCACCTCGGGAATGAGATCGGAGGCGGCGACGTAGATCGTCACGCCCGCCGACAGCGCCAGCGCGTACGCGACATGCGAGGTCGCGAAGAGGCCGGTCAGGAGCGCGCCCATCAGGGTGAGCACTCCCAGCGTCGTGCCCGCGCCGAGGGCGGCCGTCCGGGAGTGGCCGCCCGCGAGCATGATGGAGGCGATGGTGAACCCCTCGGGCAGCTTGTGGAGGAGCACGGCGATGAAGATCACCGCGCCCAGGGCCGAGCTGACCATGAATCCGGCCGCGATGGCCACGCCGTCGAAGAGGGTGTGGACGCCGAGACCGACGAGCGCCAGCCAGCCGGCCGAGGGCCGCAGCAGCGCCTCGTGATGGATCTCCTCCCCGAAATGGAAGTGCGGCGCCACGGTGTGCTCGAACAGATGGATCCCGAAGTAGCCGAGCACGACGAAGACGAAGGCGTGGGGGACGTGCACGCTCTCCGGGAGCATCCTGACGAAGGCGGCGGCCAGCATGAAGCCGGCGCCGGCGGCCACGAAGTACCGCAGGCGGGCGTGACTGGGCTTGTGGGCGGTGGTGACGATGGCGGCGCCGGCGACGTCCGCCGCAGCAGCGACGGCCGCGAACGCCAGGTATGCTAACATTGGCGCGAGCATAGCATGGCCAACGGAGCCCGTTCCCGTCTCCTTGGCGAGATCCTCGTCGCCGAAGGACTGACGAGCCCCGACGCCGTCGAGCGCGCACTCGCGCGCCAGCGGACGACCGGGGAGCTCATCGGCCAGGCGCTCGTCGCTCTCGGCGTCGTCACTCAGGACGAGGTCCTGCGCGCGCTCGCCACTCAACAGGATCTGCCGTTCCTGCCGCGTGACGAGATGCCGTCCGCGCTGCCGGTGCTCAAGAACCTGTCGGCGAAGTACCTGCGGACCTATGCCGTGTGTCCGGTGAGCGTCGAGGGCGGCCTGATGACCGTCGCCACCTCCGACCCTCGGAACCCTGTCGTCGTGGACGACCTGCGCCAGACGACCGGCCTCAGCGTCAAGCTCGTCATCAGCTCACCGGAGGCGATCACGGAGGCGATCGATCGGACCTACGACGGGGCCAACGCCTCGGCACTGCAGCGCATCGTCGAGGGCATGGACGATGAGCGCGGCGGCGAAGGCGACGAGGACGTCAGCCATCTGCGCGACATGGCCTTCGAGGCGCCGGTGGTACGGCTGGTCAATCTGCTGGTGGAGAACGCGATCACCGCCGAGGCCTCGGACATCCACATCGAGCCGTTCGAGGACACGCTGCGGATCCGCTATCGCATCGACGGCATCCTGTACGACCAGGAGGCGCCGCCGCGGCGTCTGCAGGCCGCCGTCACCTCGCGGATCAAGATCATGGCCGAGATGAACATCGCCGAGCGGCGCCTGCCGCAGGACGGTCGCATCCGCGTGAACCTACACGGCACGCGGGTCGACATCCGCGTGTCCACGATGCCGACGGTGCACGGCGAATCGATCGTCATGCGGCTCCTGCAGCGCTCGAGCGTCTTCCTGCCGCTCGACAAGCTCGGCTTCCCGGCCGACACGCTGAAGCGCTTCGAGTCGCTGATCAAGCGCCCGCACGGCATCATTCTCGTCACCGGGCCCACCGGCTCGGGCAAGACGACCACGCTCTACGGCGCCCTCGACAAGATCAACTCGCCCGACCGCAAGATCATCACCGTCGAGGATCCCGTCGAGTACCAGCTCAAGGGCGTGAACCAGATCCCGGTGAAGCCGAAGATCGGCCTCACCTTCGCCACCGGGCTGCGCCACATCGTCCGCCAGGACCCCGACGTCATCCTCGTCGGCGAGATCCGCGATCTGGAGACAGCCGAGATCGCCATCCAGGCCTCGCTGACCGGTCACCTCGTCTTCTCGACCCTGCACACGAACGACGCCCCGGCCGCCATCACGCGCCTGCAAGATATGGGGGTCGAGCCCTACCTGGTCGCCTCCGTGCTCGAGGCGGTGCTCGCGCAGCGACTCGTACGCCGGATCTGCGGCGCCTGCCGCGTCCAGGACACGCCGAACGCGGCCGATCTCGACGCGCTCGGGGTGACGGCGCCCGCGGGCACGCGGCTGTTCCGTGGCAAGGGCTGCGAGGAGTGTCGCGGCACCGGCTACCGCGGCCGGATGGGGATCTACGAGCTATTCCCCATCACCGAGGACGCGCGCAGCCTGGTACTCCGGCGCGCGGCCGCGCGCGACATCCGGCACTACGCGATCTCGGCCGGCATGGTGACGCTGCGGATGGACGGCTGGCGCCGGGCGTGCGAGGGGCTCACGACGATCGAGGAGATCCTGCGCGTGACCCAGGAAGACGCCTGAGGCGATGCCGGTCTTCGTCTACAAAGCCGCGGATCGTCGCGGCCAGACGGTGGATGGCGTCATGGAGGCGGCGGACGCTCGGGCGGTGGTCGAGCGACTCCACAAGGAAGCCTACTACCCCATCCGGGTGGCCCCTCACGGCGAGCGCAGCGGCTTTCTCTCGCTCGGCGTGTCGTCGCGCATCCGGCAGCGCGACCTCCTCGCCCTGACCCAGCAACTCGCCACCCTGTTCGAGGCCGGCCTGCCGCTCGACCGCGCGCTCTCGATCCTGCAAGAGCTCGCCGACGGCGCGCGCGTGAAGGCGATCGTGAGCGATCTGCTGCACAGCGTTCGCGGCGGCGCGTCGTTCAGCGAGGCGCTCGCCAAGCATCATCCGCGACCGTTCTCCCGCCTCTACATCAACATGGTGCGGGCGGGCGAAAAGGGCGGTGTGCTCGAGGTCTCGCTGCGACGGCTGGCGGAATTCCTCGAGGCCCGGGCCGCCTTCAACGAGGCGGTGCTCTCGGCGCTGGCCTACCCGCTCGTCATCACCACCGTCGGCGCCGGCGCCATTGTCTTCCTGATGACCTTCGTCATCCCGCGCTTCGCCTCCATCTTCCAGGACCTGGGCCAGACGATCCCCCTGCCGACCCAGATCTTGCTGAGCATCAGCGCGGGACTGCAGACGTACTGGTGGGTCGGCGCCCTCATCGCGCTCGTCGCCATCCTGGCCTGGCGTGTGTGGACGGCCAACCCCGAGGGACGGCGCGCCGCGGACCAGACACTGCTGGGGCTGCCCCTGATCGGCCCGCTCACGATGAAGGTGGAGACCGCGCGCTTTGCCCGCACGCTCGGCACCATGCTGCGCTCCGGCGTGCCCGTGCTCGGGGCCATGGGCGTCGTCGGCGACATGATGTCGAACCAGGCGGTCGGGTTGGCCGTCTCGCGGCTCGCCGAGGGCGTCAAGCGCGGTGGCACCATCGCCGCCGGCATGCAGCAGCACGGTGCCTTTCCCGCGCTGGCCGTTCACATGGTGCGTGTGGGCGAGGAGACGGGCCGGCTCGAAGAGATGCTGCTGAAGGTGGCGGACACCTTCGAGACGGACGTCCGCACGGATCTCAAGCGCGTGCTCGGGCTGCTCGAGCCGGCGATCATCCTGGCCATGGGGGTCCTCGTGGCGTTCATCGTGGTCGCGATGCTGCTCGCCATCTTCTCGATCAACGAGATGCCGCTGTGAGGCCCCGGCGCCTCCGCCTCCGCTCCGACCGCGGCTTCACGCTCATCGAGCTGCTCGTCGTGATCATCGTGCTGGGCTTGCTGGTCGGTCTCGTCGGCCCGCGTTTGTTCCAGAACGTCGGGAAATCCAAGCAGGCCGCGGCCAAGGCGCAGATCGAGCTCTTCGGCGCCGCCCTGGACCAGTACCGACTCGACGTCGGCTCCTATCCGAACGGGTCGCAGGGACTGGAGGCGCTCCAGAAGAATCCGAACGTCCAGAACTGGAACGGGCCCTACCTCAAGAAATCGGTGCCGAAGGATCCATGGGGTGAGGCGTACAAGTACCGGTGCTGCCCGGGCCAGTTCGGCGACTACGACATCTGGTCCGAGGGCGCCGACAAGACGCCCGGTGGCGAGGGCGAGAACGCGGACGTCGTCTCGTGGGATGTGGAGAAGCGCTAGTCGCGGCTTCACGCTCCTCGAGCTGATCGTCACGCTGTTCGTGATCGTGTTGACGATCGGGCTCGCCGTGCCCGTCGTCGGCCGCAGCTCGAGCGCGATCCGCGCGCGGGCCGACGTGGCCGGGTTCTCGGCCGTCCTGCGCCACGCCCGCGAGCGCGCGATCACCAGTCGCCGAACCCATGCCGTCGTGATCGATCCCACCGCGCGCAAGATGACCGTGTTCGCCGGCGGCGCGGACGGCGACGTCAAGGAAACGCGCGCGCTGCCGGAGCGACTCACCGTGCAGGCCACACCGCCGCCGGCGCTCACCGTGCGCTTCGAGCCCGAGGGAACCTCCTCGGGCGCCGACTACCGCGTGACCGCGGGCGACGTCGTCTATCGCGTCACCGTCGATCCGGTCACCGGCCGCGTCAAGAACACCAAGCTATGACGCGCCCGAGCCTCGCTCCTCGCGGCGGCGGATTCACGTTGCTCGAGGTTCTCGTGGCGCTGGCGATCTTGAGCTTCGCCATCGTGGTTTCGATCCAGGCCTTCGCGGGTGGACTCAGGCTCCTGAAGCTCTCGGGGGAGCATCAGGAAGCGATGCTGATCGCGGATCAGAAGGCGCGAGAGATCGTTTCGCCGACATCGGGCGGCGTGGAAAGCGGCACCGAAGGGGCCTATACGTGGGAGCGCGAGGTGAAGATCGTGGCCACGCCGGACCTCGACGTGGAAGGCCGCGTGGTGAGGTGGCGCGTCTGGGAGGTCGACGTGCGCGTGCGCTGGGGTGATCGCCGGCAGGTCTCGGTGGCGACGTTGCGCACCGTTGCCGGCGAGGGCGACCGCACGAGGCAGCGACCATGAGGCGCTCGCGCGGCTTCACGCTGCTCGAGGTCCTGATCGCCATCTCGATCGTCGGCGCCCTGCTCGTCATCGCCTTCGGTGGCCTGCGGGTGGCCATCGCCGCGTGGCGCCAGGGAGAGACGCGGGTGGAGGCGCACCAGCACATCCGCGCGGTGGCCTACACGCTCTCGCGCGCGCTCGGCGCGGCCTATCCGTACCGCGCCACCAAGGGCACGTCGCCGGAGGTGGTCGTGCTGTTCGACGGCACCGAGAAGCGGTTGGAGTTCGTCACGCACTCCCCGCCGCTGCCGCTGCAGGCGCCGATCGCCTTCACCGCCGTCGGCATCGCCCTCGAGGAGGGCGACGAGCCCGGACTCGTCGTCCGCGAGCGAGCGCTCCCCAACCGCGATCCGTTCACGGAAGGCACCGTCGTGATGCGCGACCCGAGCGTCACCTCCCTGGCCTTGAGCTTTCTCAGCGAGGACGGCAACTGGGTGGACACCTGGAACGGGCAGGACACCAAGACCATCCCGCGGTCGATCCAGCTGAAGCTCGGGGTGACCCTCAACGGTCGTACTCAGGCCATGCCGCCGATCACCGTCACCCTGCGCGCCGCCCCGGTGCCGAGATGAGCGCCACCAACCGTCCCCGCACGACCAGCCGTCGGTACAGATGCGACCGCCGCGGGTTCGCGCTCATCGCGGTGCTGCTCGTACTGGCCATGGTGGGCGTCATCGGCGCGGAGTTCGCGTATTCGATGCGGCTCGAGGCCACGTCGGTGCGATCGTTCAAGGACAACCTCATCGCCGGTCACCTCGCCGAGGCCGCCGTCGAGCAGGCCATACGCGAGATCGCCGGCGACGTGGCCTTCGTCGCCACCGACGACGACGGCGCCCTCACGTTCTACACGCGCGATCGGGTCGCGCTGCCGCGCCTGGCCCGCTCGAACGTGCCCCTCGGCGGCGGGCACTTCACCTACCGGGTCACCGACGAGGAGTCGCGGCTGAACCTCAACGCAGCGACACCGGACCGCGTGGAGCGTCTGCTGCAAGCGCTCGGCGTCGACAAGATCGAGCGCGACGCGATCAACGACAGCCTTCAGGACTGGCGCGACGCCAACGAGGAGCACCGGATCAACGGCGCCGAGAGCGACGACACGTATCTGAAGCTGCCGCTGCCGTACCGGTCCAAGAACGCGGCTCTCGACTCGATCACCGAGTTGCTCCAGATCAAGGGCGTGACCTCGGCGATCTTTCACGGCACCGCCGGCAAGCCGGGCCTCGCCGCCTACGTCACGGTGAAGAGTCCGGGGCAGGTCAATCTGAACACCGCCCCCTGCCTCGTGCTGAAGGCGCTCGGCTTCGGCGATGCCGAATGCACCGCCATCGACCAGGCCCGACGTGGCGCTCCCTACACCACCGTGCCCGGACAGTTCGGCGGACGCGGCCTTGGCACGACGACGCGCACGTTCCGCGTCGAGGCGGAGGGAATCATCGGCGGCGAGGTGCGCGCGCGACTCACCGCGATCCTGCAGCGACGCGCCGACGCGGCCAACGACAGCCTCGACGTGCTCGAATGGTCGGGCGTGCGATGACCGGCAAAGTTTTGCAGATCGCGGGGTTATCTCGTACCCTACACGCCGTGAACTTCAGGCCGATCAGGCTTTCGGTGGCGCTGCTCGGCGACCGTCTCGCCGTTGCGGTCCTCAGCGGCTCTCGCGTCGAAGCCTTCACGGTCGATGCCGAGAGTCCTGCGGTCGCGCTGCGCGCTGAGCTCGAGGCGCGCCGACTGCCCGCGCGTGCCGCATCGCTGGGCGTGGCGCGGAGCGCCGTGTCCGTCAAGCAGATCGAGCTTCCGGCCGTCGCCGGCGACACGCGCGAGATGGTCGGCTTCGAGCTCGAGCGCCATCTGCCCTTCCCCGCCGAGGACGCGACCTTCGACTTCGTCGCCGTGCCCCCCGAGCCCGCCGCCGAGCGCGGCGGGCCCGTCGGACAGCGCGTGCTGATCACCGCGGCCGACCGGCGCGTCGTCGACGCCGCGCTGCGCCTCGCCGACGAAGCGCGTCTCCGCCCGCTATCGCTCACCGTCGCCGTGCACAACCTGCCCGTGCTGGCGCGGCTCCGTCGCGACCGACGCGTGGCGTGGGTCCACCGCGCCGGCGAGGCGATCGATCTGCTCCTGCTCCAGGGCGAGGCGCTGCTGCTGAGCCGGAGCCTGCCGCCGGGCGAGGACGCGGCGATCGCCGAGGAAATCCAGCGCTCGATCGCCGCCGTCCGCTGGCGGGACTGCAACGCGATCTGGCTCTCCGGCGACGAGCCGCCCGACGGGCTCGGCTCGGCTCCGCTGACATCGCTGGGCGTGCCGGTCACGGAGCCGGCATGGACGCCGGTCGCCCGGCAACGCCTCGCGGGACTTGCGCCCGAGCAGCGCGGCGCGCTCCAGCTGGCAGTGGCGCTCGTCTCGAGCCGCGGCGCGCAGCCGCTCGAGCTGTTGCCGGCCACCGTCCGACCCCGGCGGCTCAGCCGCCCGCAGGCGATCACGCTCGGCATGACGGCGGTCACGACCGTGCTCGCCGTTCTCGCGCTGCTGGCGCCAGGCTGGCGCGAGCAACGTCATCTCAAGCGCGTGAACGCGGAGATCGCGCGCCTCGAGCCGACCGTGAAGGAGGCCGATCGCGTGGTGCGCGAGCTCGAGCGCAAGCGCAAGCTGATCGCCACCGTCGACAGTATCGAGTCGACGGGCATCCGGCCGCTGCCCGTGCTCCGCGACCTGACCGAGCTCCTGCCCGGCGACGCGTGGCTCACCACGGTGTCGCTCGACTCGAAGGGCGTCGAGCTGACGGGCGCGGCGTCGGCGGCGAGCACGCTCATTCCCCTCCTCGAGAACTCATCGCGGCTCGAGCGCGTGGAGTTCTCATCGCCGGTCACCCGCGGCCGCGACAACAAGGAGCAGTTCCGGATCCGCGCCGCGTGGGAGCCCGGCGGCGGAGGCGTGCCGTCTGCGGCCACATCAGCCGTGCCCGGCGCAGGGACCGTCACGCCGCCTGCGCCCGGAGCTCCGCCCGCGACGTCCGGCGTCCCCGCGGCGGCGCCGCCGCGCCGTCCGGTTCAGCCCGGAGCCGCGCGACAGTGATCGCCAATCTTTCCCCACGCGAACGGACCATCGTCCTGGCCGGGGGCGGCTTGCTCCTCGTGGTCCTCGCCTGGCTGTTCGTGGTCGCTCCCCTGCGCGATCGCAGCCGCGCGGCCGCCGACCTCGTGCCCGAGCGGGAGCGCGCCCTCACGCGCCGGCTCGACCTGCTCGCTCGACGCAATCACATCACGACGGAGCTCGAGGCCGCCACCGGGCGCGTCGATCGCCTGACGTCGCGGCTGCTGACCGCCGCGGCCCCGGCCGTTGCGGCCTCCGAGCTGCAGAAGCTCGTGAAGGACATGGCGGCGGAGGCGACGACGGAGATCCGCAGCGAGCGTATCCTGCCGCCCGAGGAGCGGGGCGAGCTGCTCGAGATCCCCGTCGAGATCGCCGTCTCGGCGGAGATCCGCCAGCTGGTCGACCTCCTCGCCCGGGTCGAGGGCTCGCAAAAGCTCTTGACCGTCAAAGACCTGCGGGTCAGAGTAGTCAACGTCAGCCAGCCGCGGGAATTGCTGGCGACTTTGACCGTTTCGGGGTTCATCCTGCCGAGCAAAGCTAAAGTGTGATGCCAAGACGATTCGTAGCCTTGAACGTCGTGCTCGCCGCGCTATCCGCGGTGTTGATCGCCTACATCGTGCGCCAGCTGGTGATGCCGACGCCGTTGCCGGTGGGCGGCCGCCGCGCCGCCGCTACCACGGTCGTGCCGGCCGCCGTCGAGACGCCGCGGGCGCCGGCAGGGGCCTACACGGTCGTCGCCGCACGGAATCTCTTCAGTCCCGCCCGGACCGAGTCGCCGACGAGCACGACCACGGCTGCCGCCTCGCCGCTCGTGAGGCCCAACCTCTTCGGCATCGTGGTGCGCGACGGCGGCTCCATCGCGTATCTGGAGGACCCGGCCACCAAGCGCGTCGTCGGCTACCGCGTGGGCGACAAGGTCGTCGGCGGCACCGTGCAGACGATCAAGGCCGACAGCATCGTGATCGAGCGCCCGGAAGGTCCCCTCGACGTCCGGCTTCGCGATCCCGGCAAGCCGCGCACGGCGGCGATGCCGGGCCAGCCGGGCGCGCCGCAGATTGGCGCGATGCCGCCGGGCACGCTGCAGCCGGGACAACCGGGGGCGGTGTTACCCGGGGTCATTCCGCCGGCGGCATCGGTGCCAGCGCCGCAGGTGGCCCAGCCTCAAGTCCCGCAGCCCGCGCAGCCGCCTGGCGTGGTCGCGCCGGGCACGCAGTCGCCGATGGTCGTGCCGCCGGCGGGCGCTCGCCGCCCATTGCCGCCGAACCTGCTACGTCGTATGCCTCCGGGCATGGGCGATGCGCCGCAGCAGTAATGTAAGCGGCTTCATCGCGAGCGTCGTTCTTCTCACCGCCGCCGGGTGCGCGACCACGCGCTCCGAGCCCACGGCCACACCACCGACGATCCCCGTGCCGGCGCCGACCGTCACCGTGCAGACCGAGCCGCCGGCGCCACCGATGCCGCCGGTGTCGATCGGGCCGCGCGCGCCCGAGCCACCGCGCCCCGAGCCGCCCGCCACGCCGGCGCCGGCCCCGCCGCCGCCGAAGCCTCCCGTCACCCGGCCGTCGATCGCGCCGCCGACCGCGCCCGGTGCGAGCGGGCGCTTCATCGTGCTGAACTTCGACAACGCCGATATCGAGACGGTGATTCACGCCGCCAGCGAGATCGTCGGCTTCAACTATGTCCTGTCCCCCGATGTGCGGGGCAAGGTCACTGTGCAGACCTCCGGCCGCATCCCGCAGGACGACGTGTTCGGCGTGCTGCTCGGCATTCTCGAAGTCCACGGCTTCACCGCCGTGAAGGCGGGCAATCTCTACAAGATCGTGCGACTGGAGGGCGCGCGCGAGCGCGCGGTACCGACCATCGTGGGCGATCTCGCCGTCGATACGCGCAATGCCGACGAGATCATCACCCAGATCGTCCCGATCCGGTACGCCTCCGTCAACGATCTCGGCGTGCTGTTACGGCCGTTCGTCTCCTCGCGCGGCACGCTGGTGGCGAACCGCGAGACCAACGTCCTCGTCATCACCGATGCCGTGGCCAACATCCGTCGCGTGCTCGACATCGTGAAGCTCGTCGACGTCCAGGTCTCGCTGGACGAGGTACAGATCATTCCCATTGCGTTCGCGGACGCCACCGAGGTGGCCGCCATCCTGAACCAGCTCTTTGCCGGCGGTCGACTGCGCGCCGCCGCCGCGCCGGCCGCCCCGACGCCGGTGCCGGGGCAGGCGGTGGCTCCTGGCGGGGCCGTGACGACGGAGCGGCCCCCGCTGGTGATCGCCGAGCGGCGGTCGAACTCCATCGTCGTCCACGGCCGGCGATCGGAGATCGAGACCATCCGCCGCATCCTCACGCAGCTCGACATCAACGTGACGGGCGGCCGCCGCGTGTTCATCTACTTCGCCGAGAACGCGAAGGCGAAGGACCTCGCGGCCACGCTCAATGCCATCTACGGGGCCAAGGAGACCGTGGCCACGGCGGCGCCGACACCGCCCACGACGCCGCGGACACCGGGCCAGCCGCCACCACCACCGCCGCCGCCGCCCACGACCGCGCCCGGCGGCCCCGTCGGCGGGCCGAGCGGCCTGGCCGAGCTCGGCCTGGCCGAGGGCCAGTTCCGCTTCATCGCCGACGAGACGACGAACTCCGTCATCGTCACCACCACGCCGCGCCAGTGGACCGACATCGAGCCGACGGTCAAGCAGCTCGACAAGATGCCGCGCCAGGTGCTGATCGAAGTGCTGGTGGCGGAGATCACGCTCCAGGACGACACGAAGCTCGGCGTCGACTGGGCGCTGAAGACGGGCAGCTTCCGCGTCGTCAGCCAGTCGGTCACGACCTCCACCAGCGGCACGCCCGGCATCACGGCACCGACCGGACTGGACGCCCTCGGCGCCGCCACCGCGATCGCCGGGCTGCCGGGCGCGGGACTCACCGCCTTCGCGTTCGCCACCGACAAGTTCTTCGCGATGCTCAACGCGCTGGCCAGCGAGAACCGGGTGAACGTGATCTCGAACCCACACGTCATGACATCGGAGAACAAGAAGGCTATCGTCAACGTCTCGGCATCGATCCCGATCGTCACCAGTCAGCAGACGGGCACGCTCAGCTCACCCGCCCAGGTGGCGGGCACGACGAGCACGGTGGCCACCACGGGCAGCGTGAACCAGACGGTGGAGTACCGCGACGCCGGCGTGGTCCTGACCGTCACCCCGCGGATCGGCGAGCGCGGCACCGTGGCCCTCGACGTCAAGCAGGAGGTCAACGACATCGGCGATCCGGAGCCGCCTACCGGCTCGCGTCGGATCAACAAGCGGGAGGCCGAGACGTCGGTGGTCCTGCTGAACAACCAGACGCTCGTGATGGCGGGTCTGATCCAGGAGCGGCGGGGCGCTTCCGACCGCGGCATCCCCGTCCTCAGCCGGATCCCGTTCCTCGGGTTCCTCTTCGGGTTCAAGGAGCGGACAGTGGAGAAGCGGGAACTGATCCTGCTCATCACGCCGCGGGTCGTGGGCACGCCACTCGACGCCCAGCGCATCACCGACCAGATGCGCCGCGCCACGCCGGAGCTGGACGATGCCGTGCGCCACGCTCCCCGCGCGCCGAGCACGACCCCGATGTCGACGCCCGCGACGCCACCGTCCGGCGTTGTCGTCCCGTCGATTCCGGAGCCGACACCCAGCGGCGTCCCGCCCATTCCGCCGGCTCCGCCGCAGCGCTGAGAGCAACGCTGGTTCGAGCGGCGGCTTTGCCGCCGCAACCTGCTCTGGGGGAGGCATCGGAGGGGCCACCGAGGCCCCTCCGAGAAATCTACTGCCCGGTGAATTTTGGGGGGCGCTTCTCGAAGAATGCGGCGAGTCCTTCCTGGTGGTCCTCGGAGGCGATGGCGATGCCCTGGGAGAACGCCTCGAGGTCGAGGGCGGAGGCCAGATCGGACGTCGCCGCCCGGTTGACCATGTGCTTGGCCATCTTGAGCACGGCCGGCGGGCCGGCGGCGATCTTCTCCGCGAGCGCGCGGGTGGCACGCTCGAGATCGGCGGCGGGCACCACGTGGTTCACCAGGCCGATCCGCGCCGCCTCCGCCGCGTCGATGATGTCGGCGGTGAAGATCAGCTCCTTGGCCCGGGCGAGGCCGACCACCCGCGGCAGCAGCCAGGTGCCGCCGCCGTCGGGCACCAGGCCGATCTTCCAGAAGAGCTCGCCGAACCGCGCGCGGTCGGAGGCGACGATGAGGTCGCAGCAGAGCGCCAGGTTCGAGCCGGCGCCGACGGCATAGCCGTCGACCATGGCGATGGTCGGCTTCGGGAAGCTCACGAGCCGCTGGACCATCGCGTTGAGGAGCTCGACGCGTCCCCGTCCCTCGGCCGCCGTGTGTCGCTTCTCGCGCATGGTCTTGACATCGCCGCCGGAGCAGAAGTGCCCGCCGGCGCCGGTGACGATCACCACGCGCGCGCTCTCGTCGGCCTCGATCTCGTCGAGGACGGCGACGAGCTCCTGGCGCATGACGATATCGAGCGCGTTCCGCGCCTCCGGCCGGTTCAGCGTGATGGTGGCGACGGCACCGCTCCTGCCCTGAAACAGCGTCTGGTAGCCCACGGATGACTCCTTTCGGGAGAGGCGTCGATCAGGAACGGACCGACGCTGACGCGGATGATGCTACAATTTCGCTCGACTGTCATGCGCCTCATCGGCATGGTCCATCTCCCGCCGCTGCCCGGCAGCCCTCGCTGGGAAGGCTCCATGGAACGCGCGATCGCCACCGCCCTCGCCGACGCCCAGACGCTCGTCGACGGCGGCATGGATGCGCTCATCGTCGAGAATTACGGCGACGCGCCGTTCACGCCCGGCCGCGTGCCGCCCTCGACGGTGGCCGCGATGGCCGTCGTCGCCGCCGAGCTCCGCCGCACGCTCCCCGCCACGCCCCTCGGCGTGAACGTGCTCAAGAACGACGCGCGCGCCGCGCTCGCCATCGCCCGCGCCGTCGGCGCCACCTTCATCCGCGTCAACGTCCTCGCGGGCACGGTTGTGGCCGACCAGGGCGTCGTGCAGACGGAGGCGTTCGATCTGCTCCGCGAGCGCCGGCTGCTCGGCGGCGAGATCGCCATCTTCGCCGACGTGCAGGGCAAGCACGCGGTGCCGCTCGTGCCGGTGGAAATCGAGCAGCAGGCGCGCGATCTCACGCATCGCGCGCTCGCCGACGGCCTCGTCGTCTCCGGCCGCGCGACCGGCGAGGCGACGCCGCTCGAGGACGTCAAGCGGGTGCGGAGCGCCGTTCCCGACGTGCCGATCCTCGTCGGCAGCGGCGTGACGCCGGAGACGGCCGCCGAGCTCCTGTCCGTGGCCGACGCGCTCATCGTCGGCACCGCGCTCAAGCACGGCGGCGACGTCGGCCAGCCGGTAGATCCCGCGCGCGTGCGTCGACTCGTCGACGCCGTCGGTGGCCGCTAGCCTCCGGCGCGCCTCGCTCGTCGCTCTCCTTCTGCTCGTCGCTTCCGGCTGTCGGACCGGCGCGGACGCCGCGCGGAACGAGCGCGCGGCGCGGCTCTGGCCGCGGCTCGGCGAGGTCCTGCTCGTCGGCTTTCACGGCACGACCGTCGAGGACAACCCCGACGTCGAGCGTCTCCTTTGCCGCGTGCGCGTGGGCGGCGTGGTCCTGTTCGCCCGCAACATCGTCGATGCCGACCAGCTCGCCCGGCTGACGCGGGGTCTCACCGACCGCACGCGCGAATGCACCGGCCGCACGCTGCTGATCGCGGTGGATGCGGAGGGCGGCCGGGTGATGCGCCTCGGGCCGGGCGCCGGCTACACGGCCACCCTGTCGCATCAGGATCTCGGCGACGCGAACGATCTCGCGCAGACGGAGCTCGAGGCCCGACGCATCGGTACGATGCTGCGCGAGGCCGGCATCAACTGGAACCTCGCGCCCGTGGTCGACGTCGGCTACAACCCGGCCAATCCGGTCATCGTCGGCGAGGGCCGGTCCTTCGGAGCCAACCCGGCGCTGGTGGCCGCCCAGGCCCGCGCCTTCATCTCCGGCATGCACGCCGCCGGATTGATCACGGCCCTCAAGCACTTCCCGGGCCACGGCTCGAGCGTCGCCGACTCCCACCACGGCTTCGTCGATGTCAGCGAGACGGCCAATCCAGCCGCCGAGCTAGCGCCCTATCGCATGCTGCTGGCGGAAGGGGTTGTCGACAGCGTGATGACGGCTCACGTCTTCAACCGGCGGCTCGATCGACGCCATCCGGCGACGCTGTCGGCGTCCACCATCACCGGGCTGCTGCGGCGCGATCTCGGCTGGCGCGGCGTGGTGGTGAGCGACGACATACGGATGGGCGCCATCGACAAGCACTATGGACTGGGCGACGCCGCCATCCGGGCCATCCGTGCCGGCGTCGATGTCGTGCTCATCGCCGACGATCGGCTACCCGGCGGAGCGTCGGCTGCCGACACGGTCATCGCCGGCCTTGCCATGGCGGTGCGCCGGGGGCGCATGCCCCTCAAGCGTATCGAGGAGGCTCTCGTTCGGATTGAGGCAATGCGCGCCAGACTCCCGTAAGTAAAGGGGTTCTGCGGTGTCGTAGAAAATTGACCAGCGCCGGGGCCGGACGATACGCTGATTTTCTGTGAGAACTGCACCGGTGAGGTTCCGGCTGCCCCTCAAGGTGAAGCTGAGTCTGCTCATCACCGGCCTCGTGGTTCTCGCCGTCCTGCTCGTCAGCGCCTCCCTGCTTCGCAAGCAAGCCCAGACGCTCACCGATGCCGTGACCAAGCGAGGCTTGACGATCGCCGCCAACCTGGCCGGCGGCGCGAAGAGCGCGCTCGTCTCTGACGATGACCTGACGCTCAACATCCTGGTCAAGGAAGCGATGCACGACAAGGACGTCGCCTACGTCATCTTCGTCGACGAGGACGGCATCGTGCGCGCGCACTCCAACGTGTCGATGATCGGCAAGCGTCTCAGCCGGCCGCCCTCGCTCACCGTGCCCACCGATCGGGCGGTGATCCAGACCTACCGCCCGGAGGACGGCGAGGCCGAGATCATCGACTTCGCGACGCCGCTCGTCTTCAGCAAGACGCCGATCGGCACCCTCTACATCGGCTTCAGCAAGCTCGCGGTGACCCACGCGGTCACCGAGGCGCGCCAGCAGGCCCTCTACGTGACGGCCTTCATGATCGTGCTCGGCGTGGCGGGTGCGGTCACCCTGGCGACGGTCCTGTCGCGCCCGATCTTCCGCCTCGTCGAGGCCACGCACCTCATCAGCTCCGGGAATCTGTCGGTCGAGGTCCCGGTGACCACGCATGACGAGCTCGGCGTGCTCACGGCCTCGTTCAACCGGATGGTGCGGAGCCTCCGCGAGAAGGAGATGATCAAGCGCGCCTTCACGCGGTACGTCGCGCGCGAGGTCGTGGAGGAGGTGCTCAAGGACCCCGAGCACCTGATGCTGTCGGGAGAGCGCCGTGAGGCCACCGTTATGTTCTGCGACATCCGGGGCTTCACGACGCTCTCCGAGCGTCTGACGCCGGAGCAGGTGGTCAGCCTCCTCAACGAGTTCTACACGACGGCCATCGAGACGACCTTCAAGTACGACGGCACCCTCGACAAGTTCCTCGGCGACGCCGTCATGTGCGTCTTCGGCGCGCCGATCGCCCATCCCGACCACACCGCCCGCGCCGTGAAGACGGCCATCGACATGCGCACGGCGCTGACGGAGCTCAGCAAGCGGCGCTCGATCCGCGGGCTCGATCCCTTCGAGGTCGGCATCGGCGTCGCCCTCGGCGAGGTGGTGGCCGGCACCGTCGGCACCGAGGCGCGGATGGAGTACACGGTCATCGGCGACAGCGTCAACGTGGCCGCCCGATTACAAGATCATGCCAAGGCCGGCTGCATCCTCCTCTCGCGCCGGACGTACGAGGCGGTGCACGACCTCGTCGAAGCCCGGTCGCGCGGGCCGCTCAAGGTGAAGGGCAAGGAAGAGCAAGTCGAAGTGTACGAGGTCGTCGGATTCCGCCGTTGACACGCGCGCTCACTCTCGCGGCCGCCGTGGTGCTGAGCGGCTGTGCGACGCTTGCCTCTCTCCAGCAGCGCGTGACGGCGGCCTCCACGGCCGGCAGCGTGGTCGGCGAGTCCGACGACTTCATCGTGCTCGGCGCGAAGGGCGGGGAGACGGCGGAGGGCCTCGCGCGCACCCATCTCGGTGACGCCGGCAAGAGCTGGATGATCGAGGACTTCACGGGCGCCCGCCGCTTCACGCGGGGTCAGCACGTGGTGATTCCGAAGAAGCCCTGGAACGTCTCGGGCGTCGAGGCGACCGGCTACCAGCTCGTTCCCGTCCTCGTCTATCACAACATCGGCAAGGACCCGCGCGGCCGGCTCGTGCTCGGCGTCGATGCCTTCACGGAGCAGATGAAGTACCTCAAGGCCAACGGCTTCCGCGTCGTCAGCGTCACCGAGTTCGTCGAGTGGGTCCACCTCCGCCGCCAGCTTCCGAAGAAGGCGGTGGTGTTGACGTTCGACGACGGCTACCGCTCGTTCCGCGATCACGCCTATCCCGTCCTGAAAGAGCTGAAGTTCACGGCGACCCTCTTCGTCTACACGGACTACGTCGGCGCCGGTCGCAACGCGCTCACCTGGGACGAGCTGAAGGCGCTGGCGGCCGAGGGGTTCGACGTGCAGGCGCACTCGAAGTCGCACGGCGACCTGCGTCGCGGCAACCACGAGAGCGAGGCCCAGTACGCCCGCCGGATGCACGCGGAGCTGATCGAGCCGCCGCGCGTGCTCGCACGGAGCGTCGGCCGGCCCGTGAGCTTCCTCGCCTATCCGTACGGGCGGGTCGACGACGCCGTCCTCGCCAAGGTGAAGGATCACGGCTACCAGGCGGCCTTCACCGTCAGGCGCGAGAGCAACGCCGCCTTCGTGGACGTCCTGCGCATCAGCCGCAGCCAGGTCTACTCCGAGATGACGCTCGAGCAGTTCGCGAAGAACCTGAATGTCTTCCATCCCGAGAACCTGCGATGAGATGGGCGGCGGCTCTGATGGCCGGCGCCGTCCTGCTCGCCGGCTGCGCCACGGCCCCGCCGCGCGCGGAGATGGTGTCCGCCCATCGTGAGCGTGCCCGCACGCTCGAGCGGGACGGCCACCTCCGCGCCGCGCTGCTCGAGTGGAAGGTCGCGCGCACCATCGATCCCGACGACACGGAGGCGCGCGCCGAGCAGGCGAAGCTCGAGGCCCGCATCCAGCGGCGCGTCGCCGAAAGGCTGGCCGAGGCGCGCGCCGCCGCCGCCCGCGGCGTCCACGTCGAGGCGCGGCGCAAGCTGATGTCGGTGCTGGCGCTCGACCCCGAGAACGCCGCCGCGGCGGCCATGCTGCGCGGCTCGGGGCGCGAGGGCGAGTTCGTCACCCACACGGTGCGGGCGGGCGAAACGCTCGGGACGATCGCCGAGCGCTACTACAGTGACCGCTCGCGCAGCGAGGTCATCTGGGAGACCAACCGCCTGCCGCCCGGCCGACCGCTGGTGGTGGGCAGCACGCTCAGGATCCCCGAGATCCCGGGCCTGCCATTCGCGACGGGCGGCGCCAAGGCGGCCACGGCGCCGAGCCCGCCGACTCCGCCGCGGCCGACCACCGATCGCGCCGGCACGACCGAAGAGCCGCCCGAGATCAATCCGATGCTCGCCGACATCCGTGACGCGATCGACCGCAAGGATTACGCAGCCGCGCTCGCCGACATCGACCGGTACATCGCGCTCAATCCGGGCGACCCCGAGCCGGTGGAGCTCAAGAAGCTGACGCTCTATCGCCAGGGCTACACGCTCCTCGAGCAGAAGAGCTACGACGAGGGCTACAGGGCGCTGCGGCAGCTCGCCAAGCTGCAGCCGGACTACCTGGACATCACGAGCCTCGTGCAGCAGGCGCGCCGCCAGGTCATCGACCATCACTACCAGGAGGGCATCCGGCACTTCCGCGAGGAGCGGCTGCAGGAGTCTATCGGCGAGTGGCGCCTCGTGCTCGACATGGAGCCGCAGCATCCGAACGCGCGCCGGAACATCGAGCAGGCCGAGCGTCTGCTCGAGGCTCTCGAGCGCCGCAAGACGCGCTAACCCGCGAGCCGCTCCAGCTCCGCGCGCGCCGGCAGCGACGCCTGCGCGCCACGACGCGTGCACGCCACCGCCGCCGCCGCATTGGCGAAGCGCACCGCCGCCAGCAGCTCGCGCCCCTCGGCGAGCGCCACCGCCAGCGCCCCGTTGAAGGCATCGCCGGCGGCCGTGGTGTCGACGGCATCGACGCGGAAGGCCGGAACGTGCCGCGGCGGGCCGTCGCCGCACGCCAGCACGCCGCGCTCGCCGAGGGTCACCAGCACCCGCCGCGCGCCGCGCGCCCGCAGGGCGGCGGCCGCCGCCTCCTCACCGTCGCCGCCGGACAGTCGCGCCGCCTCGCCCGCATTGGGCGTCAGGTAGTCGACGAGCTCGAGAAACTCGAGGCCGGCGTCCGGCACCGGCGCCGGGTTGAGGATCGTCGGCACCCCGCGGTCACGCGCGAGCTCGAGCGCGCAGCGCACGGTCTCGAGCGGAATCTCGCAGGAGGCGACCACGATCTCGGCCCAAGCAAAGTCGTCGACACGGTCACGCACGTGCTCGACCGTGAGCGCGCGGTTGGCGCCGGGAGCGACGGCGATCTGGTTGCGCCCCTCGCGGTCCACGACGATCAGCGCGGTGCCGGTCGCGGCCGCCGCGCTCGTCACGACTCCCGTCGTGCCCACACCCTCGGCGGCGAGCGCCGCGCGCAGCGCGCGCCCGGAGGCGTCGTCGCCGACGCAGCCGATCAGCCGAACGTCGGCGCCCAGCCGCCGCGCCGCCACCGCCTGGTTGGCGCCCTTGCCCCCGTGGTTGACGAGCAGCGTGCCATTGGTGACGGTCTCGCCGGGCTGCGGCAGGCGCGCGAGCGCCATCGTGAAGTCGACGTTGGCGGAGCCGACTACGAGGACGCGCGGCACAGCGCGGCCAGGAAGCTCTGCATGAACCGCGGGGCGTCGACGCGACGCGCGATCCGCACATTCGGCGCGCCCGTGAGGCGCCGGGTCTCTCCGTCGGGTCCGACCTCGAGCCGGACCGGCTCCCAGGTCGTCAGCGATGGATCGACCGCCACGCCCACGGCGAGCGGGTCGTGGAGCGTCATGCCGCGGGTGCCGAACGACCGCGCCGTGAAGCGGACAACCCGCTCCGCGAACGGCGCGGGCGTGGCGGCGAGCGCGGCCTCCAACGCATGGCGCTCCAGCACCGCCTGGCGCGTGGCATCGAGCGGGACGAGATCGAGCGGCAGCCCGGCGTCGAGCACGCGCCGGGCGGCATCCGGGTCGACGTGGACGTTGAACTCCGCGTCCGGCGTCACGTTACCGGGCACGTCCACCGCGCCACCCATGGCCACCACGCGCCCGACGGCCCGCATCGCAGCGGCGTCGGCCTCGACGGCGAGGGCGACGTTCGTCAAGGGCCCGAGCGCGATGAGGGTGAGCCGGTGGCGGTGGCGCTGCGCCGCCTCCAGCATGAGTGCGACGGCCCCCCCGGCCGCGAGCGTCGGGTGGGCCGCAGGCCAGTCATCGAGGTCGCCCAGGCCGTCTTCGCCGTGGTGACGCGTCGCGGTCCGGAGGGCGCGGGCGAGCGGCGCCACCGCACCCTGCCCCACCACCGGCGCCGGCCGCGGATCCCGCAGCGCCAGCAGCCGGAAGACGTTGAGGGTCCCCACGGCCACCGGGACGTTTCCGGCGACGGTGGTGATGACCTCGACCTCCAGCGACGGCGTCCCCCACGCCTGGAGGAGGGCCAGCGCGTCGTCCACGCCGGGGTCGGTATCGATCAGGACCGGCGGCATCGAATCCTCAGACCGAGTGCCCGACTCTTATACAATTGAGGGCGAGAGCGCTCGGGAGGAGGTGCGCGCATGGACATCGAGATCCTGTATTGCGGGGAGTGACACTACCTGCCCCAGGCCTCCAGTTTGCAGGCCGCCATCAAAGACAAGTACGGCATCACCGCCAAGCTCCGCGAGGGCGCGGGCGGTATCTTCGAGGTTTCCATCGACGGCAGCACGGCGTACTCGAACCAGGAGACGTACCGCTTTCCGGAGAACGAGGAGATCTTCGCCAAGATCGACGCCGCTAGGAAGTGAGCGCACGCTCGAGCTCTTCCCGATAGCGCGGGTGGGCCACGGTGGTCAACGCCGCGGCCCGCTGTCGCACCCCCAGTCCTCGTAGCCGCACCGCCCCGTGCTCCGTCACCACCCAGTCGGCGAGATACCGCGGCGTGCTGACCGCCGCTCCCGCCCCCAGCCGCGGCACGATCCGTGAGACGGCGCCGTCGCGGCCGCCCCTCGACGGCAGCGCAATGACGGCGGCACCCTGCTGCGCGCGAGAGGCGCCGAGCACGAAGTCGAACTGTCCACCGATGCCCGCCACCTGACGGCCGCCGAGGCTCTCGGCGTTCACCTGGCCGCTGAGGTCGATCTCGAGCGCCGAGTTGATGGAGACGAAGCGGTCGAGTCGGGCCACCACGTCGGGGTCGTGGACGAAGGCGGACGACTCCATGTTGACGCGCGCGTTGTCGTGCAGGAAGTCGAACAGGCGCCGCGTGCCCATCGCCTCCGCGATGTCGAGCCGTCCCCGGTGGAACGGCTTGCGCGCCGCCGTCACCACGCCGCGCTCGATCAGCGTCACCGAAGCATCGACGAGCAGCGAGTGGAGCGCGAGGTCACGATGGTCGCCCAGCGCCTCCAGCACCGCCTGCGGGATGGCGCCCACGCCGACCTGCACGGTGGCGCCGTCCGGGACGAGGCCGGCGACGTGGCGCCCGATGGCGCGCTCGACGTCACCGACGGCGGGCGGCGGGTACTCGAGCAGGGGCTCGTCGACCTCGACCCAGGCGTCGACCTGGCTCCGATGCAACCAGCAGTTGCCACGCGTGCGGGGCATGCGCGGATTCACCTGGGCGATCACGAGCGGCGCCGTGCGCGCGGCCGGCAGGGCCACGCCGACGGCGACCCCGAGACTCAGATAGCCGCGCGCGTCGGGCGGCGCCGTGTGGACGAGCACGCAATCCGGTGCCCACGCGCCCCCCCGCGCGAACACGCTGACGACGTCGAAGTACCGCACGGGGACGAAGTCGACGCGGCCGCGACGTCGGGCGTCGTCGAGCTCTGGCGACATGTGCCAGCTCGCCGCCGCCAGCGTGGCGTGCTCCGGTCGCGCGAAGCCGAAGTCGCCGAGATGAATGCCGCCGAGCACCGTGAGATCGCGCAGGCGGTCGGCCTGGCGACAGATCTCGGCGAGCAGCGCGGTCGGCTCGCCGCACCCGGGTGGGACGAGGACCTTCATGCCGGGTCGCAAGCGCTCGACAGCGCCGGCCACCGTTTCGCGGACGAACGCGCGGGGCATGGGCGGCCCGTATAATACCGCGCCATGACCACGCGCTTGCTCGTCCTCGCCCTCGCCGTGCTCGTGATCTGCGGGTGCAGCTCGTCTCGCCACGGCGCCCCGGCGTCGACCTCCGGCGCGCCGCGCGCGCGCTGTCTCGTGGATCCGAACGAGGGCGGCACCCGCCCGCTCATCTATCTGTTGTGCATCGAGAGCCCGTAAGATGAGGGGCGTGACTCCCCGCGTGGCACTCGTCACCGGCGGCGGCCGCGGCATCGGCCGCGCCATCGTCCTCAGGCTCGCCAAGGAGGGACTGCGGGTGGCCATCGGCGCGCGGACAGCGGAACAGGTCCAGGAGACCGCGCGTGCCGCCGGCGCCGCCACGCTCGCCCTCGCCCTCGACGTCGCCGACGCCGCGTCGGTCGCCGCGGCCGCCCGGCGCACCGTCGACGAGCTCGGCCCGATCGACGTCCTCGTCAACAACGCCGGCGTCGCCGAGTCCGCCCCGCTGGGCCGCACCGATCCCGAGCTCTGGGACCGGCATTTCCGGGTCAACGTCACCGGGCCCTATCTGCTCACGCGTGCCCTCCTGCCCGGGATGCTCGAGCGGCGCTGGGGACGCGTCATCAACGTCGCATCGCTGGCCGGGCTTCACGGCTCGCCGTACGTGACCGCCTACACCGCCTCGAAGCACGCGCTCGTCGGCTTCACCCGCGCGCTGGCGACCGAGGTCGCCGGCAAGGGCGTGACCGTCAACGCGCTCTGCCCGGGGTTCACGGCGACCGACATGGTCTGGCGCGGCGCGCGGAACATCGTGGACAAGACCGGCACGTCGTTCGAGGAGGCCGTGCAGGCGCTCGCCCACATGAATCCGGGACGGCGGCTCATCGAGCCCGAGGAGGTCGCGGAGGCGGCCGCCCGCCTGCTCGACGACGTGGCCACCAACGGCGAGTGCATCGTGCTCGACGGCACCGAGCCGGCCCCGAAGGGAGCGAAGCGATGAAAGACCACATCTCGGCGGTGAGACCGCGAACGCTGCCCAGGCCCGCGGGCTTCTCCTATGGCTACGAGGTCAAGAGCGGACGCCTGGTGTTCGTCGCCGGCCAGGTCGCCGTCGACGCCGACGGCCGCATGGTCGGCCAGGGTGACCTCGTCGCGCAGTTCCGCCAGACGTGCGCGAACATCCACACCGTGCTGAGCGCCGCCGGCGGCGAGATGACGGACCTCGTGAAGCTCACCATCTATGTCCTCGACGTCGCCGACTACAAGAAGAACCTCAGGGCCATCGGCGACGTGTACCGCGAGTACTTCGGCAAGCATTTCCCGGCCATGACGCTCGTCGGCGCGCGCGACCTGTTCGACGCCGCCGACGGCGCGTTGATCGAGATCGAGGGCGTGGCCGCGCTGGCATGACGGCGGGGCTGGCCGACGCGCTGCCCGCGCCCGCGCTG
Source organism: Candidatus Rokuibacteriota bacterium (assembly GCA_044869815.1). Lineage (GTDB taxonomy): Bacteria > Methylomirabilota > Methylomirabilia > Rokubacteriales > CSP1-6 > AR12. The sequence continues at coordinate 57,313 of JBIOXS010000097.1, forward strand.
ATGCCGGAGCGCATCTACACGCTGCCGGAGCTGCGCTACCCGCGACGCCTGAACGTCGCCGAGCAGCTGCTCGACGCCAACGCCGATGGAGATCGCGCGGGACGCGCGGCCGTGATCGCGGGTGGCACGACGCTGACCTACGGCGAGCTCGCGCGGAGCGTGAGCCGGCTGTGCCACGGCCTCCGCGATCTCGGCCTCGAGCCCGGCGATCGGCTCCTGCTTCGACTCCCGAACGTTCCCGAGTTCGTGGTCGCCTGGCTCGCCTGTCAGAAGCTCGGGGTGATCACCGTCGGCACCATGCCGATGCTCCGTGCGCGCGAGCTCGCCTACATCGCCGAAGACTCCGGCGCCAAGGCTGCCATCGTGTGGGGCGGGCTCCGCGACGAGCTCGAACGCGCCCGCGAGCAGGCGCCCGGGCTGGAGCGGCTCATCGTCGCCGGCGAGGCGAAACCCGCCGACACGACGCTGGCGGCGCTGATGAGCGGCCGCCCGGAGCGCTTCGCCGCCGCGCCGACCGACCGCGACGACGTCGCGATGCTCGCCTACACCTCCGGCTCCACCGGCGTGCCGAAGGGCTGTGCGCACGTCCACCGCGACATCCTCGCCTCCGCCGACTCGTACGCGCGCCACGTGCTCGCCCCCACCGAGGACGATCGCTTCGGCGGCCATCCGACGCTCGCCTTCACCTTCGGCACGGGCGGCCTTCTGGTCTTTCCGTTCCGCTTCGGCGCCGCCACCGTGCTCAGCGGGCCCTTCACGCCGGAGGCGATGCTGGAGACCTTCGCCCGCGAGCGCGTGACCGTCGCCTTCTGCGCACCCACGTCGTATCGCTTCATGCTCGGGGTGGCCGACATGACCAAGCGCTATGACCTGGGCGCCCTGCGCTTCGGGGTCTCGGCGGCCGAGCCGCTGCCGGCGGCGACCTGGGAGGCGTGGCACGACGCCACCGGCATCGAGCTGCTGGATGGGATCGGCTCGACCGAGATGTTCCACATCTTCGTCTCGTCCCGGCCCGGGCGCGTGCGCCCCGGCACCACTGGCCTCCCTGTTCCCGGCTACGACTGCCGCGTCGTCGACGAGCAGGGGCGCGAGGTCGAGCCCGGCACCGAAGGCCTCATCGCCATCAAGGGCCCGACCGGGTGCAAGTACTGGCGCAAGCCCGAGCGTCAGGCGGAGTACGTGCGCTTCGGCGGCTGGAACGTGACCGGCGATGTCTATCTGCAGGATGCGGAGGGATACTTGACGTATCGGTGCCGGTCGGACGACATGATCGTCTCCGGCGGCTACAAGATCCCGGGACCCGAGGTGGAGCACGTGCTGGACGAACATCCATCGGTGGCGGAGTCGGCGGTGGTGGCAGCACCGGATGCCGCGCGCGGCTACGTCGTGAAGGCCTACGTCGTGCTGCGGCCTCCGGCGCGGCCGTCGGCGGATCTGGTCGGCGAGCTCCAGGATCACGTCAAGCGCGAGCTGGCGCCGTACAAGTATCCGCGCGCGATCGAGTTCATCGAGCGGCTGCCGCGCACGGAGACCGGCAAGATCCAGCGTTATCGGCTCCGGCTGAGTGACGTTCTCCCGTGGGACCCGACGAGTCGGGAGTGACATGAGCGCCGCCGGCGAGCGTCTCCGGATCAAGCACGCCCTGCCCGCCGCGCGGTGGCCGACCCGCGAGGAAGCCGCCCGCGCTCGCCTGTTCCAGCCGGCGTCCATCGGGAGCCGAACGGTGGCCGAGCAGCGGACGTGGGTGCCCGCGATGGTGCCGTGGCGCGCCACCGAGGACGGCTTCGTCACCGAGGAGGTCCTCGCCTGGTACGCGCGCTTCGCCGACGGCCGCCCCGGCGTGCTGGTGGTGGAGGCCACCGGCATTCGCGACGTGGCGAGCGGTCCCTTGCTGCGGATCGGCGACGACCGCTTCATTCCGGGCCTGCGCCGGCTGGTCGACGTCGTGCGCGACCGCAGCGGCGGCCACACGCGCCTGTTCATCCAGCTGATCGACTTCGTGGCGGTGCGGCGGCGCCCGGAGCCGGAGAAGTACTTCGGGCGTCACCTCGGCGTGGACGAGTCGCTGCGCCGGCGGATGGCGACCGCCGCCGACGACCCCGCCTGGCTGGCCGCGGACGAGCGCGTCATCCGGCAGCACCTGCTCGCCTCGCTCGTCGACGACCGGCCGTTCGTCGAGCGCGTGCTGACCCCGCGCCAGCTGGAGGCCCTCGACTATGGCTATCGCGAGCGCATCTGGGACACGCACCTGCCGTGGATCGAGGAGCTCCCGCGCGTGCTGCCGGAGCTCTTCGCGGCGGCGGCGCGACGCGCCCGGGAGGCCGGCTTCGATGGCGTCGAGCTCCACTACGCTCACGCCTACACGATGTCGTCGTTCCTCTCGCGCCTCAACGTCCGCGCCGACGGCTACGGCGGCTCGCGCGAGCACCGCGTGCGGCTTCCGCTCGAGGTGCTGGCGGCCACGCGCGCCGGCGTGGGCGAGGACTACGTGGTCGGCATCCGCGATCTCGGCGACGACGTCGTCGCCGGCGGCAGCGACGTGGAGGAGGCGGCGTGGTTCGGCGCCCGCTTCGCGGCCGCCGGCGCCGACTATCTCTCGGTCTCGAAGGGCGGGCGCTTCGAGGACGCCAAGCAGCCCCGCGTCGGCGAGGCCGTCTACCCCTACACGGGACGATCCGGCTACGAGTGCATGCCGACGGTGATCTCCGACGAGCGTGGGCCCTTCGGACGCAACGTCCCGCTGGCCGCGCGGATCCGCGGCGCCGTGCGCGAGGCGGGGTTCAGCACGCCCGTCGTCACCAGCGGCGGCATCGGAACGTTCGACCAGGCGGAGGGCATCCTCGCGCGCGGCGAGGCCGATTTCGTGGCCGCCGCGCGCCAGACACTGGCCGATCCCGACTGGTTTCGGAAGATGCGTCTCGGCGACGGTCATCTCGTGCGACGCTGCGAGTTCACGAACTATTGCGAGGGCCTAGACCAGCACCACAAGCAGGTCACCTGCAAGCTGTGGGATCGCCTGGAGCTCGACGCGCCCGATGTGCGCCTGGCCGCCGACGGCAAGCGGCGGCTGTCGGCGCCGGCGTGGACACCCTCCACGGACTGAGCCGTCTGCTACAATCGCCGCACTTCGTCCCCGGAGGCGCGGCATGCGGACACAGCAGCGCGAGCGGCCATGATACCTTACCCCCCACTTTCGCCACGTCAGCGTCGACGGAGGACACCGCCATGCCGTTCGTGAACATCACCATCTACGAGGGGCATCCGAAGGAGCGCAAGGACGAGATCGCGCGCCGGGTGACCGACACCCTGACCGACGTGTGCAAGCTGCCGCGGGAAGCGGTCTGGGTCGTGTTCAACGAGGTGACGCCGCCGGACTGGTACGTGGCGGGGAATCCCGGCAAGAAGTGACGGCGGCGTTCGAGCAGCTCGGCACCGGCTTTCTCTTCACCGAGGGCCCACTCTGGCATCCGACCGGGAAATTCCTGCTCTGGAGTGACATGCCCGGCGATCACATGCGGCGCTGGTCGGCCAGGGACGGCGTCACCACGTTCCGCAAGCCGAGCAACATGTCGAACGGGCTCACCTACGATCGTCAGGGACGGCTGCTCGCGTGCGAGCACGCCAGCAGCCAGGTGACCCGCACGGAGAGGGACGGCCGCATCACGCCCATCGCCACCCACTACGCCGGCAAGCAGCTCAACAGCCCCAACGACATCGTGTGCAAGTCCGACGGCGCCATCTACTTCTCCGATCCCCCGTACGGGCGCGCCAAGTTCTACGGCGTCGAGCGACCTCAAGAGCTGGACTTCCAGGGCGTGTACCGTGTCGGCAGCGACGCGAAATCCACCGAGCTGCTCGTGGACGACTTCGAGCGGCCGAACGGGCTCTGCTTGTCGCGCGACGAGCGGCGACTGTTCATCAACGACACGGCGCGCAAGCACATCCGCGTCTTCGACGTGACGCCGACCGGCACGCTGAAGAACGGGCGCGTGTGGGCGGAGACGAAGGGCGACAAGCCTGGCGCGCCGGACGGCATGAAGATCGACTCGGCGGGCAACGTTTACTGCTGCGGGCCGGGCGGCATTCACGTGCTCGATCCCGACGGCCGTCTCCTCGAAGTGCTGGAGGTGCCCGAATACACCGCGAACTTCGCGTGGGGCGACGACGACTACCGCTCGCTCTTCATCACGGCGTCGACCTCCCTCTATCGCCTCCGGCGCACCACACCCGGTCTCCCGGTCTTCTGACAAGGAGGATTCAATGCAGCGACGTACGCTCCTCGCCCTGTTGCTCGCGGCCGTGCTCGTCGCACCGCTCGCGGCCGACGCCCAGAAGCCGATCAAGGTCGGCATGCCGATGCCGCTCTCGGGCCCGCCGGCGCTGTTCGGCGAGCCTGCCACCAAGGGCGCCCAGATGTTCGTCGACGAGATCAACGCCAAGGGCGGCGTGCTGGGCCGCAAGCTCGAGCTGCTCACGCGCGACTCGAAGGCGGACGCCAACGAGGCGGTGCGGCAGGCACGCGAGCTGATCCTGAAGGACAACGTGGACTTCCTCGTGGGCACGCTCACCTCCGCCGAGGGACCCGCGGTGTCCGTGGTCGCGAAGGAGAACAAGATCGTGTTCATCGCGCCCATCCCGAAGACCGACCAGCTGACGGCGGCCGACAAGCTCCACCCCTACGTCTTCCGCGTCGCGGCCAACACGACGATGGAAGGACGGAGCGCGGCCGAGATCGTGGCCAAGTGGCCGGTCACGAAGGTGGCCACCATGTCGTTCGACTACGCCTACGGCCAGGACGTGACGAAGGCGTTCGTCGAGCATCTGAAGAAGATCAAGCCGAGCGCGCAGATCGTCGACCAGCAGTGGCCGAAGCTGGGCGAGCAGGACTACAACCCGTTCATCAACGCCCAGATGGCCAAGAAGCCGGAGGCGATCTTCTCCTCGATCTGGGGCGGCTTCTTCGTGACGTACTCCAAGCAAGGCAAGGCGCTCGGCATGTTCGACGCCATCAAGTACAACTTCATCGGCGTCGGCGAGGCCGGCTCGCCGGAGACGACGAAGTCGATGGGCGTCGACTACCCGGTCGGGATCTGGGGCAACTCCTACGACGCCTTCTACTGGGGCGAGACGGCCGCGCACCGGGACTACACGGCGCGACTCTCGAAGTACCTGAAGGACGAGTACCCGTCGTCGTGGGCCATCCAGGGCTACATCGGGATGCAGTTCCTGGCCGAGGCGATCAAGAAGGCGAACAGCACCGACTCCGACAAGGTCTCCAAGGCGCTGCTCGGCCTCACCGTCGAGACGCCGATCGGTCCGCAGACGATCCGCGAGAAGGACCACCAGGCCAATCGCGGTCAGCTCTACGGCAAGACGGCCATGGACTCGAAGTATCCGTTCCCGATCATGAAGCCGGTCACGTACGTCGATCCGACGAAATTCATGGATTGATTGACAATGGGGGGGCTGGACGGCCCCCCCATTTGCCCCCCGATTCGCGTGATGCCCGACCAACGGTCCGAATAGAGAACGCGCGTGCCCGACCCCTCGTTCGTCTTCGCACAGTCCGTCAGCGGCCTCACGGCCGCGATGTTCCTCTTTCTCATCGCCTCCGGGCTCTCGCTGATCTTCGGCGTGCTCCGCGTGCTGAACTTCGCGCACGGGACGTTCTACATGCTCGGCGCGTACTGCGCCTACCAGTTCATGGTCTGGCTCCGGCCCGGGCCGGGCAAGTTCTGGCTGGCCGCGATCGCGGCCGGGCTCGTCATCGCGGCGCTAGGCGGCCTCATCGAGCGCCTGCTCTTCCGGCACCTGTACGGCAAGGAAGAGCTTTATCAGCTCCTGTTCACCTACGCGCTGGTCCTCATCCTCAGCGACGCCGCCAAGATGATCTGGGGCACGCAGCAGAAGTCGGTGTCACGGCCGCCCGAGCTGAGGGGCGCCTTCACGGTCTTCGGCGCCACCATCCCCGATTACAACCTCCTCATCCTGCTGCTGGGGCCCGCCATCGCGCTGGCCGTCTGGTACGTCCTGCAGCGGACGCGCGTGGGGCGCTTCATCCGCGCCGCCGCCCTGGACCGCGAGACGCTCGGCGCGCTCGGCGTGAACGTCAACGCCCTTTACACGTGGGTGTTCGTGATGGCCTCCTTTCTCGGCGGCCTCGGCGGCGCGCTCATCAGCCCCATGCGGGCCACCGTGCCCGGCATGGACACCGAGGTCATCGTCGAGGCGTTCGTCGTCGTCGTGATCGGCGGGCTCGGCTCCTTCTGGGGCACGTTCCTCGGCGCGCTGATCTACGGCCAGGTGCTGTCCTTCGGCATCCTGTTCTTCCCGCGGTTCTCGATCTTCGCCGTCTTCGCCCTCATGGCCGCCGTCCTCATCGTGCGCCCCTGGGGCCTCCTCGGGCGCCCGCTCAAATAATCATGACCGCCCGGCGCACGCGGCTACCGTGGGGCCTCGTCGTGCTCGTCGTCGCCTTCCTCGTGCCGGCCGCCGGCTCGCGCTTCTACACGTTCCTGGCCAACGACGTGGTGATCTGGGCGCTGTTCGCGACGAGCCTGAACCTGCTCGTCGGCTATACCGGGCTCGTGTCGTTCGGCCACGCGGCCTACTTCGGCATCGGCGCCTACACGACGGGCTTGCTGATGAAGAAGCTCGCCCTTCCCTTCGTGCTCGCCTTTCCGGCGGCCGGCGTCCTGGCCGGCGCCTTCGCGCTGGTGTTCGGATTCTTCTGCGTGCGGCTGACGCGCATCTACTTCGCGATGCTGACGCTCGCCTTCGCCCAGATCGTCTGGGCCATCTGCTTCAAGTGGAACGAGGTCACCGGCGGCGAGCAGGGCATGCCCGAGATCCCCTATCCCGATTTCGGCTGGCTCGACCGCCTCGCCTCCGTCCCTCTCGTCGGCGGCTGGCGCACGGCCGAGTACTTCTACTTCCTCACGCTGATCCTGGTCGCGCTGTGCCTGTGGGTGCTGCGCCGGATCGCCGGCTCGCCGTTCGGCCGCATGCTGACGACGATCCGTGAAAACGCGGAGCGCGCCGAGTTCATCGGCGTGAACGTGCGGCGCTACGAGCTGGCGGCCTTCGTGCTGGCCGGCGCCTTCGCCGGCCTGGCCGGCGGACTGTTCGGCATCTTCAACCGCGGCGTCTTCCCGGACTTCGCGTACTGGACGAAGTCGTCCGAGGTGCTGATCATGACCCTGCTCGGCGGCATGGGCACGTTCTACGGGCCCGCAGTGGGGGCGCTGGTGCTGATCCTGCTCAATCAGCAGATCACCTCGTACACCGAGTACTGGCCGTTCGTCCTCGGCACCATCCTCGTCATCCTGCTCTTCGTCTTCCCGGGCGGCCTGGCCGGGGCCGTGGAGGTCATCGGGCGTCGGTTCGGGAGCGCCCGCCGTGCTTGAGGTGCGCGACATCCGGAAGGCGTTCGACGGCTTCCTCGCCGTCGGTGGCGTGAGCCTCACGGTGGCGCCCGGCCAGATCGCGGCCATCATCGGCCCCAACGGCGCGGGCAAGACGACCTTCTTCAACCTGATCACCGGACACCTGCGGCCCGACGCCGGCTCCGTGCTCCTCGAGGGCCGCGACATCACGGGCGTGGCGCCGCACGACGTCTGCCGCCTCGGCATGGGCCGCTCGTTCCAGCGGACGAACATCTTTCCGCGGCTGACCGTCTTCCAGAACGTGCAGGCCGCCTACATCTCCCACCGCGGGCGCGGCCGCGACCTCTTCCGCCGCGTGGACCGGCTGTACGCCGAGGAGACGGAGGCCGTGCTCGCGTCGCTCGGCCTGCTCGAGCGCCGCGGCGAGGTCAGCGGCTTCCTGTCGCACGGGGCGCAGAAGCAGCTCGAGCTCGGCATCGCGCTCGCCAGCGAGCCGCGCCTGCTGCTGCTCGACGAGCCGACGGCCGGCATGTCGGCCGGGGAGACGCGGGAGACGATCCATCTGATCGACCGCCTCGCGCGCGAGCGCGGCCTCACGCTGCTCTTCACCGAGCACGACATGGAGGTGGTCTTCTCGATCGCGCAGAAGATCACCGTGCTGCACCAGGGCCGCGTGATCGCCGACGGCGCGCCGGCCGCGGTGCGGGCCGACGCGGAAGTGCGCCGCGTCTATCTCGGCGAGCGCCGGTGAGCGCCCTTCTGGAGACGCACGATCTCCACACCGCCTACGGGCTGTCGCGCGTGCTGTTCGGCGTGTCGATCGAGGTCGGCGACGGCGAGTGCGTCTGCCTGCTCGGGCGCAACGGCGTCGGCAAGTCGACGACCATGCGCTCCATCATGGGGCTCACGCCGCCTCAGTCCGGACGCGTGCGCTTTCGCGGCACGGACATCACCGGCTGGGCGCCCTACCGCGTGGCGCGGGCGGGGCTGGGATTCGTGCCCGAGGATCGCCGGATCTTCGCCGACCTGACCGTCTGGGAGAACCTCGATGTCGCCCGGCGCGCCGCCGGCGGCGCCGGATTCACGCTCGAGCGGGTCTTCGATCTCTTCCCGAAGCTGCGCGAGCTCACCGCCCGCCAGGGCGGCCACCTGTCGGGCGGCGAGCAGCAGATGCTCACCATCGCGCGCACGCTCATGGGCAATCCGCGGCTCTTGCTCCTCGACGAGCCGTCCGAGGGGCTGGCGCCCATCGTCGTGGATCACCTTCGCGAGCAGATCGCGCGTTTGAAGCGGGAGGGCCTGACGATCCTGCTCGCCGAGCAGAACACGGAGTTCTCGCTCTCGCTGGCCGACCGCGTCTACGTGCTCGAGAAGGGCTCCATCAAGTTCAGCGGGCCGGCCGCGCGTTTGCGAGATGACGCCTCGCTCCGCCAAGAGCTCCTCGCGCTCTAGGCTCTGGCCGCCGCTGGTCGCCGTCGGGATGGTGACGGCGCTGGCATTCATGGCGTGGGAGGCGATCAGCTGGCCGAACGTGTCGGCGCTCGCCACGCGGCCGCCCGCGAGCACCGCCTTCATGGACCGGTATCGCGCCCTCGAGCGAGAGGCCGGGCGTCCCGCCCGCGTGCAGTGGACGTGGGTGCCGTACGCTGGCATCGCGGCCTCGCTGAAGCGCGCCGTGGTCGTGGCCGAGGACGCGAGCTTCTTCGCGCACCGGGGCTTCGCCACCGCCGAGATCCGCGAGGCGATCGACAAGGCCGTCAAGGAGTTCGGGCTGCCGCGCGGCGCCTCGACGATCACCCAGCAGCTCGCCAAGAACCTCTGGCTCTCGCCCTCCCGCAACCCCGTCCGGAAGGCCAAGGAGGCGGTACTCACCTGGCAGCTGGAAAAGGCGCTGAGCAAGCGCCGCATCCTCGAGCTCTACCTGAACGTCGTCGAGTTCGGCCCGGGCGTGTACGGCGCGGAGGCGGCCAGCCGGCGCTACTTCGGCAAGTCCGCCGCCGAGCTCAGCGACGAGGAGGCGTCGGAGCTGGCCGCCGGCCTGCCGCGTCCCGCCATCTGGCACCCCGGCGTCCGCGCGAGCCCGTACCGACGCTACGTCGACGACATCCGGCGCCGCATGGAGCGCATCGCCCTGCCGGCAAAGGAGCTGCAGTAAGCGTCAAGCGGCGGGATCGATCAGCGCCAGACCGCTGTCGGGGTCGTCGCGCTTGCGCAGGAACGCGGGCGACTCCACCAGGATGACCTCGAGCGTCGGCCAGACGCGAGCGGCGAGGAGATGGCCGCCGCGGGTGTGGCCGTCGGAAAGCCCGACCACCGCGTGCGCGTGCACCTTCGGAGCATTCGCGCGGTCGAGGGCGATGTCGCCGATGAGCGAGAGCACCTCCACCTGCTCGGCCACGACCATCCGCTTGTAGTCTTTCCGGTCGCGCTCGAAATAGCCGAGGGTTACCTCGCTGAAGGCGCCGATGGCCGTGAAGTGCGCGGCGCCGACGCGCTGGGCCTTTGCGAACGCGGTGAGCCCCGCCACCGCGTCCTCGTCCTTGTCGAACACGAGCGCGAACGTCTTCTGCCCCGTGGCGTCGAGCAGCTTCGACTTCATCACACCAGCTCCCGCACGCGGTCGCCCAGCACGGTCAGCGCGATCTTCTCCCGGTTGGGCTCGCCGCGGACCAGTGACCGCGCGAACTTGGTCGCCTGCTCGAGCGTGATCTTCGCGGGCAGCGGCGGCTCGTGCGGATCGACATGGGCCTGCACGACCACCGGACCCGGCGTCGCGAGCGCGCGGTCGAGCACGGGTCCGCACTCGTCCGGCCGCTCGATCGAGAATCCGCTCGCACCGCACGCCTCGGCGACGCGCGCGAAGTCGATCGGCTGCAGCTCCACGCCATACTCGGGGTTGCCCAGGAACACCATCTGCTCCCACTTGATCTGGCCGAGCACGTTGTTCCGCACCACCACGACCTTCACCGGCAGCTCGTACTTCACGCAGGTCGCCATCTCGGCCATCAGCATCGAGAAGCCGCCGTCGCCCACGAAGGCCACGACCTGCCGGTTCGGATACGCGAGCTGGGCGGCCATCGCATAGGGAACCGCGCAGGCCATGGTGGCGAGGTTGCCGGACACGGAGTGCATCTGGCCGCGGCGGGCCGGGATGTGGCGGGCCCACAACGCCGTGATGGTGCCGCTGTCGCAGGCCACGATGGCGTCGTCGCGCAGCCGCCGTCCGAGCTCGGCCGCGACCACCTGCGGCTTCATCGGCGTGTCGCGGCGCGAGGCGCGCTCCTGCATCAAGGCGTTCCACTCCTTCATCCCCGTCTGCGCCGTCTCGAGGAACGACCGGTCCGAGCGCCGCTTCAGATGAGGCAGCAGGGCCCTCAGCGTGCGGCGACTGTCGCCGACGAGGCCGACCTCGACCGGATAGCGGAGGCCGATGCGCATCGGATCGAGCTCGATCTGGACGCCGCGCGCCTGACCGGGCCTCGGGTAGTACTCGATGTACGGGAAGGACGTGCCGACCATCAACAGCGTGTCGCACGCTTCGAGGGCCTCCTGGGACGGACGCGTGCCGAGCAACCCGATTGCGCCCGTCGTGTACGGACTGTCGTCCGGCACGGCCGCCTTGCCGAGCAGGGCCTTGACGATTGGCGCGCCGAGGGTCTCCGCCGCGCGCTCGAGCTCGTCCGTGGCGCCGAGGGCGCCGCGGCCGGCGAGAATGACGGTCTTGCGACCCGCGTTCAGCACCTCGGCCGCGTCGCGGAGATCCGCCTCCGCCGGCAGGCCGGCGCCGCCGGCGTGGACGTCGGACGTGTGATGCGGCACGTTGCGCTTCGAGCGCTCGCGGCCGGCGGCCTTCTCCTGCACGTCGACCGGGATGGCAACGTGCGCGACGCCCCGATAGGCGAGCGCGCTGCGGCAGGCGAGATCCACCACGCCCTCCATGTGATCCGGTCCCATCACGCGCTCGTTGTACTTCGCGACGTCCATGAACACGCGATCGAGCGCCACGTCCTGCTGGGTGGCGGTGCCGATGAGGTCGTGATACGGAAGCCCGGTGATGGCGAGCACGGGCTGGCCATCGAGCTTGGCGTCGTAGAGACCGTTCAGCAGATGGATGCCGCCGGGGCCGGAGGTGGCCAGGCACACGCCGAGCCGACCGGTGAACTTCGCATAGCCGCACGCCATGAACGCGGCCGTCTCCTCGTGACGGACCTGCACGAAGCGGATGCGGTCGCGCCGCGTGCGCAGCGCCTCCATGATGCCGTTGATGCCGTCGCCCGGCAGACCGAAGACGATGTCGACGCCCCAGTCCATGAGCGCTTCCACCAGCACGTCCGACGCTGTCTGTCCCATGAGAGCCTCCGGCTCTCCGGGCTGCATCGGCAATGCCACTAGCCGCGCGGGGTGAAGTCCTTGACGGGCTCGTACGGAGGAGGCCAGGGCAGGTCGACGCCCTGCGCGCGGGCGGCGTGCCGCGTCCAGTACGGGTCGTAGAGGTGCGCGCGCGCGAGCACGCAGAGATCGGCCCGGCCGGCGGCGAGGATGGAGTTGACGTCGGCGTAGGAGGCGATGTTGCCGACGGTCATCGTCGGGATCGTCGCCTCGTGGCGAACGCGATCGCTGAATGGCGTCTGGAAGAGCCGGCCGCGCGCCGCCGGCGCGTTCGCGACCGCGTGACCGGCCGACACGTCGACGATGTCGCAGCCGTGCGCCTTCAGCGCCCGCGCGGTCTCCACGGCGTCCTCCGGCGTGGCGCCGCCCTCCATCCAGTCGGTGGCGGAGATGCGCACCGAGATCGGCTTGGCGGCGGGCCAGACCGCGCGCACGGCGTCGAAGACCTCCAGCGGAAATCGCAGGCGGCTCGCCAGCGCGCCGCCGTACTCGTCGCGCCGCCGGTTCGTCAGCGGCGACAGGAACGTCGCCAGCAGGTAGCCGTGAGCGAAGTGGAGCTCGATCAGGTCGAAGCCCGCCTCGTCGGCCATCCGCGCCGCGCGGGCGAAGTCCTCACGCACGGTGTCCATGTCGGCGCGCGTCATCTCTTTCGGGACCTGACTGTGCGGGAGGTACGGGATCGGGGAGGCCGCGATGAGCGGCCAGTTGCCATCGTCGAGCGGCTCGTCCATCCCCTGCCACATCAGCCGCGTCGAGCCCTTGCGGCCGGCGTGGGCGATCTGGATCCCGAGCTTCGCGCGACTCGCCCGGTGCACGAAGTCGACGATCCGCTTCCAGGCCCCGACGTGCTCCGGCTTGTAGAGGCCGGTGCAGCCCGGCGAGATCCGGCCGTCGCGGCTCACGTCGGTCATCTCGGCGATGACGAGGCCGGCGCCGCCCACGGCGCGGCTGCCGAGATGACGAGGTGCCAGTCGTTGGGCGCACCGTCCTCCGCCGAGTACTGGCACATCGGCGACACCACGACACGATTGTCGAGGACGAGCTCGCGCAGGCGAAACGGGGTGAACATCGGGGGCGGCGGCGGCGTGGCGGGCACCACGCGCCCGCTCTGCGCGGCCGCCTTCGCCGCGAACCAGCCGTCGACGGTGGCCACCAGCTTGGGGTCGCGCGCCTTGAGAGTGTCGTGGCTGACGCGGAGGCTGCGAGTCAGCAGGCTGAAGGCCATCTGCACGGGCTCGAGCCGGCCGTGGTACCGCTCCGCCTGCTCGAACCACTCGAGGCTCGTCTGCGCCGCCCGCTGGATGGCCTCCACCTGCGGCCGCCGCTCGGCCTCGTACGCGGCGAGCGCGGCGGGGACGTCGGACCCGGCGCGTAGCGCGCCGGCCAGAGCGATGGCATCCTCCATCGCCAGCTTGGTCCCGGACCCGATCGAGAAGTGCGCCGTGTGCGCCGCGTCACCGACGAGCACCACGCGGCCGTGATGCCAGCGAGCGTTGCGGATGGTGGGGAAGGCGCGCCACAGCGAGCGATTCACGAGGATCGGATGCCCGTCGAGCTCGCGCGCGAACAGCCGCTCCGCGAACGCCTTCGTCGTCGCCTCGTCGGCCCGATCCAGACCGGCCCGCCGCCAGACGGCCTCGGTCGTCTCGAGGATGAACGTCGAGTGCCGCCCGTCGTAGCGATAGGCGTGCACGCGCCAGAGGCCGTGCTCGTCCTCCTTCAGCATGAAGGTGAAGGCACGGAACGGAAACGTCGTGCCGAGCCAGACGAACCGGTTCGGCCGCCAGTCGATCCGCGGACCGAACCACTCCGCGTGAGCGCCCCGCAGCCAGGAATTGGCGCCGTCGGCGCCGAGGATGAGATCGGCATCGGCGTACGCCGTGAGGTCGGCGACCTCCGTCTGATGGCACAGTGTCACGCCGAGGGCGCGGCAGCGCTCCTGCAGGATCGTCAGCAGCGCCTGACGGGACATGCCGGAAAAGCCGTGGCCGGTCGACGTCAACACCTGCCCGCCATAGTGGATGTCGATGTCGTCCCAGTGCGCAAAGGCGCCGATGATCGCGGCGTGCGTCTCGCGATCGGCCTCGCGGAAATTGTCGAGGGTGGCGTCCGAGAAGACGACGCCGAACCCGAAGGTGTCGTCCGGCCGGTTGCGCTCGAGCACGGCGATCTCGTGCGCGGGATCGGCGTTCTTCATGAGGATCGCGAAGTACAGACCCGCGGGACCGCCGCCGACCGAGACGATCTTCACGCCGTCAATTGTAGTGCAGGTGACAGGCGTGCCTACAATCGTGGGACCGACCCTATCCCGAGGAGGCGCCGATGAAACAGCTTCGATGCGGCGATCTGATGCCGGGCTGCAACGCGGTCATCGAGGGCAAGGACGAGGCCGAGGTGATGCAGAAAGGCGCCGAGCACGCCAAGCAGGCGCACGGGATGAATCCGATCCCACCCGACGTCGCGCAGAAGGTGCGCGGCGCCATCCGCGACACGAAGTAATCGCTCGACTCCGACGTCGCGCGCTTCCCCACGCGGGGGCAGCGCGCGGCACCGCCGCCGCAGCAAAACTTACACGTCGCGGCTCGACGGTCTGGTGTTTGCACGGGACTACCGTCGATGGCCGAGCTGATTCACGAGTTCACTGTCCAGGTGAAGGACCGTCAGGTCGGCAGCTACGTCGCCCAGGCCTGGGGCCGCCGGATGGAGGACGGACGCTGGGAGGGCTGGCTCGTGTTTCTGCCGCTCGCGCGCGGCTTCGCGCGGCGGACCGGGCGGGAAACGACGCAGGCCAATCTCGAGGCGCTCGCCTACTGGGTCACCGGCCTGGAGCCCGTCTACCTCGAGGGCGCCCTCGAGCGCTCGTATCCGCTTCGTCTCGACTCCGCCGCCTGACCTGACGCCCGAGCGGGCCGGCGGTACAATCGTTCGATGCCGCAGTTCCTGCCGTTCGTTCAGCGCTGGTTCGACGAGACATTCCGCGAGCCCACTCCGCCCCAGCGCGACGGCTGGCAGGCGATCGCGTCGGCCCGCGACACGCTGATCGTCGCCCCCACCGGCTCGGGAAAGACGCTGGCCTCGTTCCTGTGGGCGCTCGACCACCTGCATCGTCTTGCGGTAGATGGGCGTCTCGAGGACAAGGTCTATGTCGTCTACGTCTCGCCGCTGCGCGCCCTGAACAACGACATCGAGAAGAACCTGCGCGAGCCGCTGGCCGGCATCCGCCGCGCCGCGGAGGCGGCGGGCCTCGACCTTCCGGAGGTGCGCGTGGCCGTCCGCACCGGCGACACGCTGGCCGCGCAGCGGCAGGCCATGACCCGCCGGCCGCCGCACGTCCTGATCACGACGCCTGAGTCGCTCTACATCTTACTGACGTCGGCCGGCTTTCGTCCGGCGCTGGCGCAGGCGCGCTTCGTCATCGTCGACGAGGTCCACGCGCTCCTCGGCGGCAAGCGCGGCGCGCACCTGGCGCTCTCGCTCGAGCGGCTGCAGGCGCTCGTGCAGGAGGCGGGTGGCCCGCGGCCGCAGCGCATCGGCGCCTCCGCCACCGTGCGCCCGGTCGAGGACGCCCTGGCGTTTCTCACGGGCGCCACCGCCGTCGATCCGGTCGCGGTCGACGCCGGATTCTCGCGCGATCTCGACGTGCGCGTCACCTCGCCCGTCGACGATTTCCTCACCACCCAGAGCGACATGGTCTGGGACGCCACCCTGCAGCAGGTGGCCGAGCTCGTGCAGTCGCATCGCACGACGCTCGTCTTCGCGCAGAGCCGTCGCTCCGCCGAGCGCCTCGCGCGCGATCTCAACGACCGCATCGTGGACGGCCGCGTCGCCGCGCACCACGGGTCGCTCTCGCGCCGGGCGCGGCTCGACGCCGAGAATCGCCTCAAGGCCGGCGACCTCAAGGCGCTCGTGGCCACCTCTTCGCTCGAGCTCGGCATCGACGTCGGCGCCATCGACCTCGTCGTGCAGCTCCAGTCGCCGCGCAACGTGGCGGCCGCGCTGCAGCGCGTCGGCCGGGCCGGCCACGCGCTGTCGCGCGTATCCAAGGGACGGATCGTGGTGACCAAGGGCGAGGAGCTGGTGGAGGCGGCGGCCGTCGTGCGGTCGATCCGGGAGCGCACGCTCGACCGCATGCACATGCCGAACGCGCCGCTCGACGTGCTGGCCCAGCAGATCGTGGCCGCCGTCGCCGCCGAGTCGCTGGACGTCGACCTCCTCTACCGCCGTTTCAGCGCGGCCGCCCCCTATCGCAAACTCACGCGCGAGACGTTCCTCGAAGTCGTCCGCTCGGTGGCCGAGCCGCTGCCTCACGAGGTGAAGGGCGCCGCTCCGCGCATCCTGTGGGACCGGGTGAACGACCGCCTGCACGCGCGGCGCGGCACGCGGTTCCTCGCGCTGACCTCCGGCGGGACCATCCAGGACGCCGGCCTCTACGACGTCTACGTCGCCGACACCGACTTGAAGGTCGGCACCCTCGACGAGGAGTTCGTCACCGAGTCGCTGCCGGGCGACGTGTTTCTGCTCGGCTCCAACGCGTGGAAGATCGTGCGCGTGCGCGCCGACCGCGTGCTGGTCGAGGACGCGCACGGCATGTCGCCCACGATCCCCTTCTGGAAGGGCGAGCACCCGTCGCGGTCCTACGATCTCGGCGTGGCCGTCGGTCGCCTGCGGCGCGAAGCGGCGGAGCGCATCGACGACCCGGACTTCGTGGCCTGGGCCGAGCGCGAGTGCGGGCTCGAGGAGCGCGCGGCCCTCGCCATGCGGGCCTGGCTCGCCAAGGCCGGCGAGGTCCTCGACGGCGTGCCCGACGATCGTGGCCTCGTGGTGGAGTCCTTCGCCGACGAGATGGGAGGCCGCCACGCGATGATCCACTCGGTCTTCGGCATGCGCGTGAACGGCGCCTGGGGCATGGCCCTGAAGGAGAAGGTCCGCCGCGCGTACGGTCTCGTGGCCGAGGCCGCTCACGTCGACGACGGCCTCCTGCTGTCGTTCGCGCCGGGTCAGGTCCCTCCCTCCCCCGAGCGGCTGACGACGCTCGTCACCCCGGAGGAGGTCGACGACCTGCTGGGTCGGGCGCTGATCGGCTCGCCTCTCTTCGGCACGCGGTTCCGGCATGCCGCGGTGCGGTCCCTCTTCATCCCGCGCACCTACAAGGGCCAGCGCACGCCGGCGTACCTGCTCCGGCTGAAGGCCGACGCGCTGCTGGAGGCCGTCGGCGGGCTGCCGGATTTCCCGGTGGTGGCCGAGACCCTTCGCGAGTGCTTCGAGGACGCGCTCGACGTGCCGCGATTCAAGCGCCTGCTCGAGCGGCTGCACGACGGCGAGATGTGGACCCGTCACGTCGACACGCCGCTGCCTTCGCCCTTCGTTTACCCGCTGCTGCTCGCCTGGGACTGGGCGTACCTCGACGCCGGTCACGCCGAGGAGCGCCGGACCGACGCGGTGTCGATGCGCAAGGCGTGGACGGTGGCGCCCGGCCCGCTCGACCCGAAGGTCGTCGCCGCCGTGGAGGCGGAGCTCCAGAAGACGGCGCCCGAGCGCCGCGCCCGCGATGCGAACGAGCTCGCGGCCATCCTGGACGATCTCGGCGACCTCACCCGTGACGAGATCGCCGCCCGCAGCGACGCGGATCCCGATGCCATGATCGCCGCCCTGCGCGCGGAGCGCCGGATCGCCGAGGCGGAGTTCGCCGGCGGGCGCCGGGCGTGGATCCCGGCTGCCGACGCCCTGCACTACGCCGCGCTCGCCACCGATGCCGGTGTCGAGCGCATCGCGCTGCGCCTCTTGCGGACGCGCGGACCGGTGACGCCGGCCTGGCTGGCCGGGCGGTACGGCCTCACCGCGGCCGAGGCGACGGACGTGCTCGATCGGCTCGCGTCGCGCGGCGTCGTACGGCGAGGGACGTACGTCGACGGCCTCGCCGAGGCGCAGTACGTCCACATCGCCGTGCTGGAGGAGATCCAGCGTCGCCAGGTGCACGCGCGCCGGCTGCCGCGGCCGGTAGCGACGGCCGAGCAGTTCACCGCCGCCCTGCTACGCCGGCACCACCTGCATCCCGACCATCGCCTCGTCGGTCCGCCCGGCGTGCTCGACGCACTGGAGCTGCTGCAGGGCGACGACTTCCCGGTGCGCGTGTGGGAGCAAGACCTGCTCGCTCCCCGTGTGGAGGACTACCAGCGCGAGTGGCTCGATCAGCTCGGCCTCGCGGGCGAGATCGTCTGGACGCCGTTCGAGCCGAAAGGCGTCGAGCGCGCGCGCAGCGGCCGCGTCGGCGTCGCGCTGCGCGAGAACGTCGGCTGGCTCCGGCCAGCGCCGACGGCGGCCGCCGAGCTCGATCCCAAGGTGAAGAACGTGCTGCTGCACCTGCAACTGCGTGGCGCCTCCTTCGCCCCCGATCTGGGGCGCGTCGCGGGTCTCGACACGCGCGAGACCCTGGCCGCGCTGTGGGAGCTCTTCTGGGCCGGCCTCGTCACCCCCGATACCTTCAGCGCGATCGTCGCCGGCAGCTCGGCGCCGCGCGCCGCCCAGGCGCCGGGGCCCGTACGCCGGCCTCCTCGGCGCGGCGCGCGGCGGCCGCCCATCGCTCGCGCGCCCGTCATCGGACGCTGGAGCGCGCTCGCGGACGAGGAGACCCTCTCGCCCGAGGAGCGCAGCGAAGCGCAGGCGCACGTCTTGCTCGCACGCTACGGCATCCTGGCGCGCGAGCTCGCGCAGGGCGACTGGTCGACGCTGCGCCACACGCTGCTGCGCATGGAGTACGGCGGCGAGGTGGTGCGCGGGTATTTCGTCGAGGGGCTCTCGGGCGAGCAGTACGCGCTGCCGGAGGCGCTGGCCGAGCTCGACGCGCCGTCCCGCCGCGCCGAGCCGCACGTGCTCGTCAACATCGCCGACCCCGCCAATCTCTGGGGACGCACGCTCACCCTCACGCGCCTGGATGGTGTCCGCGCCGCCGCCGCCCGCATCGCCACCACGTGGCTGGTCGTGCGCCAGGGCCGTCCGATCCTGCTCGTCGAAGGTCAGGGCCGCGCGCTGACGCCGCTCGCCGGGTGGCAGGCGGTCGATTTCCCGGGCGCGCTCCGCGCGCTGTCGTCCGCCGTCGAGCGGCCGCTGACTTTGCGTCCGGTGCGCCGCCTCGACGTCTTCGAATGGGATGGCCGACCCGTGCGCGAGAGCGAGGCCTTCGATCCGCTCGTCGCCGTCGGCTTCAGCGTCGACGGCCCGCGTCTCACCCGGGACGGTCACCCCGGCCCTCGCCATCGCTGAACGCAAGGCACACGCTGTGTTTCGGTGAGCGCCGTTAACGCGCGCCGCTGGACGCGTCGTCTCGGCTTGCCGGCCGCGGTGGTGATGATCGCGGCCGCCTCGTCACCCTGGGTCGCCCAGCGCGTGCCGCGCTTCTTCTTTCCGACGGTGGCCGTCGCCGGCGGCGTCCTGACAGCGCTGGCCTTCCTGGGAGCGCTGCGTCGCCTGCTGCGTGCCGGCCGCGAGGGGCGGCGATCCCACGCCCGTGCGCTCGCGGTGGCCTCGATCGGGGCGCTCGTCCTCGTCGTGCTGCCCCTGGTCCGCTTCGTCGGCATCATGACGGCGCCGGCGGCGGGGCCGCCGTACGTCCTGGTCGGCTTCGGCGAGTGGCTCGGAGGCGAAGGCTATCCACGTCCGAGTGCGCATCGTGGGATCGACTACC
Source organism: Candidatus Rokuibacteriota bacterium (assembly GCA_044869815.1). Taxonomy (GTDB): domain Bacteria; phylum Methylomirabilota; class Methylomirabilia; order Rokubacteriales; family CSP1-6; genus AR12. Next base: position 76,768 of record JBIOXS010000097.1, read on the forward strand.
GCGGGCGCGTCGGCAGCGACGTGCTGGCGGCCGCCGACGGCCGCGTGGTGGCGGCGCGGGACAATCGCGATCTGTGCGGCCTCCTCGTCGCGATCCTCCACGCCCCCCACGACTACCGCACGGTCTACTGCCACTTCTCGTCGATCGTGGTCCAGCCTGGCGAGATGGTGCGCCGAGGCCAGCGCATCGGCATGCTCGGCACGACCGGCCAGCGCGCGTGGCCGGGTTACGAGCACGTGCATCTCGAGCTGCAGCGAGGCGGCAACGTCGACGACGTGGAGAATCCCCGTGGCAGGATGGTGGGCTGCTTCGATGCGCAGGCGCGATATCCGGTCGATCGTCTCGTGCTGACCTACCCGCTGGCCTGTCGATGAGCGCCGCCGGCGCCAAGGTCTGGCTCGACCTCGACCAGGCGGCGCTCGACGCGGCCTACGACCAGAGCGCCTACGCGCCGAACCGCGAGCAGATCCTCGCCCGCAATGCGGCGAACAGCGAGCGCGTGCGCGCGCGCCTGGGCGCGCCGCGGCGGTACGCCTACGGGCCGACGCCGATCGAGGCGCTCGACATCTATCCGACCGGTCGCCCCGCCGCCCCCATCAACGTCTTCATTCACGGCGGTGCCTGGCGAGCCAGCGTGGCCAAGAACAACGCCATGGCCGCCGACCTGTTCGTCAACGCCGGCGCTCATTACGTGGTGCCGGACTTCGCATGGGTCCAGGACGTGGGCGGCAGCCTGCTGCCCATCGCGGCCCAGGTTCGGCGCGCCGTCGCCTGGGTCTATCGCAACGCCGAGCAGTTCGGGGGCGATCCGCGGCGACTGTACGTCTCGGGCTTTTCCTCGGGCGGCCACCTCGCTGGTGTCCTGCTCACCACCGACTGGGCGAAGGACTTCGGCCTGCCCGGGGACCTGCTGAAGGGCGGCCTCTGCATCAGCGGGATGTTCGACCTGAAGCCCGTCCGTCTGTCGTCGCGCAGCCGCTACGTGGCCTTTACCGACGAGATGGAGCAGGCGCTCAGCCCCCAGCGCCATCTCGACAAGCTCGTCGCGCCGCTGGTCGTCGCCTACGGCACGTTCGAGACGCCGGAGTTCCAGCGCCAGTCGCGCGACTTCGCTGCCGCCGTGCAGGCCGCCGGCAAGCGCGTCGAGCTGCTGGTCGGCGAGGGCTACAATCACTTCGAGCTCTACGAGACGCTCGCGAATCCCTACGGCCTGCTCGGACGCGCCGTTCTGGCGCAGATGGACCTCGGCGGCCCCTGATGGGCGCCAGCCCAGTGCCCGATCGCATTCACATCCTCGGCGCCTCGGGCACGCTGCCCACGCCGGCGCCGACCGCGGCCGCCTCTCCCACCACGAAGACGGCCAACGGCTCGCGCCGGTTCCGCAGCGTCAGCTCGTGACGCGGCAGGGTCGACGTCGGCACGCCGGCACGGCGTGCGACGGCTTCGGAGATGACCAGCTCGCAGCCATACTCCTTCGTCAGCGCCTCGAGCCGCGCCGCGACGTGGACCGTGTCACCGACCGCCGTCAAGTAGACGGCGTCCCCGTAACCCATCCGGCCGACGACGGCGGGACCGGTATGGATGCCGATGCCGAGGCGCAGCGGCTCGCTCAGGTCGGCGGCGAGCGCCTGGCTCAGCTGCGAGACGCTGCGCACCATCTCGGCCGCCGCCGCCAGCGCGTGACGGCAGCCCTCGACCGGACCGGCGTCGAGCCCGAACAGCGCCATCACGCCGTCGCCGGTGTACTGGTTGGCCACGCCGCCGGCCCGGTGGATCGCCCCGCCCACGGCCTCGAAGTACCGGTTGAGGAAGAACACCACGTCGTACGGCAGGCGGTGCTCGGCCAGGCGCGTGAAGCTGCGCAGGTCCGCGAAGAGGACGGCGATCTCCTGCTCGCGACCGCCGTGCGCGTCGCCGGGCGGCCGGCCGTCCGCGGCCGTCGCCGTCGCCGGCAAGAGCGGGGCCACCACTAGATCCGACGTCGGTCGCAGCTGGCAGGCCAGGCGGACGTCGGGCGGCACGCCCAGCCGCCCGAGCACCCGCGCCTCCGCCTCCGAGGGCGGCGGCTGCGGCTCGGCGCTGCGGATCCGCACGCGACACGTCGAGCAGCGCCCGCGGCCGCCGCAGACGGAGGCGTGGGGGATGCGAGCCAGCCGGCTCACCTCCAGCACCGAGAGCCCGATCGGAACGCCGACGCGACGATTGTCCGGGTACATGACGCTGATGCGTCCGCGCCGCCGCTGCACGATCCTCCGCACGCCCCGCGCCACCAGCACGGCGCCGAGCAGCGTCGAGTACGTGGTGAGCGTCCGCTCGCGGATCGTCAGCAGGCGGGCGGTCTCGGCCGCGGTGAGCGGCGCGCGCCCGTGCCACAGCAGCTGCGCGCGAACGGCCGGATCGCGCGCGAGCGTGGCGGCCTGGCGTCCGGCATTGACGAAGCCGAGCACGGCGAGCACGGGCAGGAGCACGGCGAACGCCTGCAGCCACGGCGCGGCGCGCGGGTACCACGGCCGGAGCTTCGCGTTCGCGTGCAGTCCGAGCATCGCGTGCGACCAGACGACGACGAGGGTGAGCACCTGCTTGCGCCCGAGCTCGGGCGTCACCGCCCAGAGCGCGAGCGTGAGCCGCGCATACGCGTCCTCCACTCCGTAGAGCTCCCAGGTCACACGCGTGCCGAACACGTGACCGATGAGGAGCGGCGGGATCGAGAGGCCCAGCGCCAGCTGTGCCGCCTCCCACAGCGGCATGCGGAGCGTGCGCCGGTCATAGAGCGCCCAGAACGCCAGCCCGATGTGAATCAGCAGCGAGCCGTACAGGAGAAGAGAGCCGACCGGGCTCCGCCAGAATCCGAGGAACCAGCGTCGACCGGCCTCCATGGCGTCGAGCGAGACGAGGCCGAGGCTGTGATTGACGAGGTGCGTGCCGACGTACGCGAAAAGGACCAGGCCGGTCAGGAGCCGCAGACGCCGCGTGGGCGACATGGTATAGGGACCTGGAGGAACTCTACCCCATGGCCCAGCGACTCGCAGGCAAGGTCGCGATCGTCACCGGCGCCGGCTCGCGTGGCCCCGGCGTCGGCAACGGCAAGGCGGCGGCCGTCCTGATGGCGCGCGAGGGCGCGCGCGTGCTGTGCGTCGACGCGCAGAAGGACCGCGCCGAGGAGACGGTCGAGCTCATCCGCGGAGAGCGCGGCGAGGCGCGCGGCTTCGCCGGCGACGTCACCCGCAAGGACGACTGCGCGGCCATGGTGGCCGAGGCGGCCGGCCGCTGGGGCGGTCTCGACATCCTCCACAACAACGTGGGCATCGAGTCGCGCCACACCCTGATGGAGACGACGGAGGACGAGTGGGACCGCGTGATGGCCGTGGATCTCAAGTCGATGCTGCTGGCGACCCAGGCCGCGGTGCCAGCGCTCGCGCGTCGCGGCGGCGGCGCTGTGACGTGCGTGTCGTCGGTGGCCGCCCTCCGTGGTCACGGGCGCACCGCGTACGCCGCCGCCAAGGCCGGCGTGCTCGGCTTCGTGGTCAGCGTCGCCGTCCAGCTGGCCCCGCAGGGCATCCGCGTCAACGCCATCGCGCCGGGCATGGTCTGGACGCCGATGGTCGAGGACCTCGGACCCGAGCTGCGTGAGCGGCGCCGCAAGGCCAGCCCCCTCGGCGTCGAAGGCACGGCCTGGGACGTCGGCTGGGCGGCGGTCTATCTCGCCAGCGACGAGGCGCGCTGGGTGACGGGGCAGACGCTCGTCGTCGACGGCGGCGTCACGCTCACCAGCCGGTGAGCGCCGCGGACATCGTCACCAAGCGCATCTACGCGCCGGCGACGGCGGCCGACGGTCACCGCGTGCTGGTGATGCGGCTCTGGCCGCGCGGCGTCCGCAAGGAGCGCGTGCACGCGTGGCTCAAGGAGCTCGGCCCCGTCCCCGCGCTGCTGCGCGAGTTCCTCGATGGGCGCATCACCTGGAAGCAGTACGTCCCGCGCTATCTGGCCGGGCTCGAGCGCCCCGAGGCGCAGCAGGCCGTCGCGGAGGTGCGGCGCCGGGCGCGAGACGGACGCGTGACCCTGCTGTGCGGGTGCGCCGACGAGCAGCGCTGCCACCGCTCGTTGCTCCGCGCCTATCTGCTAGACTCACCGCGTGCGCGCCCTCGCTCCGCTCGCACTGGTGCTGCTCGCCGCCCTGCCCGCCGCCGGCGAGCATGAGGTCTGGTACCGGTACACCGTGCTCGGCTACGTCATGGACGGACGCGGTCAGCCGCGCGCCGGCGAGCGTGTCGAGCTCGTCCGCGATCGCACACGGTTCTCCTATCTCGGCGACACCGATGCCGACGGCCTCTATGTCATCATCGCGCGCCTCGGCGACGAGAGCGCCGGGGAGCCGCTCACGCTCCGACTCGGCGCCACCACCGCCCGAGTGACCGCGAGCTTCGATCCCACCAACCACACCGACGAGCGCGGCACGCGTGTCGATTTCGACGGCGCCCGCGTGATCGAGCGCGCGACGGCGTTCCATTCCACGCTGGCGAACTTCATCGGCGCCACCCGGCGCTGACCGGGAGGAGAGCATGAGCCCCAAGACCGCACGCAAGGGCATGAAGGCGTACGTCCTCATCGAGACGGCGCCCGGCAAGACGAAGACGGTCCGCAAGGAGCTCGCCGGTGTCTCGAAGGGCGCGCTCGCCGACCTGGACGCCGTCACCGGCCCCTACGACTTCATCGCGGTCGTGGAGGGACCGAACCTCGACGCCATCGGGCGGCTGGTGACCGACGAGATCGGCGCCATCAATGGCGTGACGCGCACGACGACGTGCGTGGCCGTCTCGCTGGGCTGATGCGCGTTCTCGTCATCGGGGGGACGGAGTTCATCAGCCTGCATCTGGTCCGGGCCCTGCTGCGGGACCAGCACGAGGTCGTCGTCCTCAACCGCGGCCGCCATCCGGAGCGGGCGCCGAAGGGCGCGCGAACGGTCGTCTGCGACCGCAAGGACTGGACGGCGCTCAAGACGGCGCTCGCCGCCGAGCGCTTCGACGGCCTCGTCGACATCACCTACGCGCCCACCACCGGCGAGGACATCGACGCGCTGCTGGCGGCGCTGGGCGGCCGCATCGGCCACGCCATCTTCGTCTCGACCGGTCGCGTGCACGACCATGCGCAGCCGATGCCGCTCGCCGAGGACGCCCCGCGCAACCTCTACTGGGGCGAGTACGCGAAGCTGAAGATCGCGGGCGAGGACGCGTACATGCGGTCGGGCGTGCCGGCCACCATCGTCCGGCCCACGCACGTCTACGGCCCGCTCAACACGCGGAACAACGAGACGTTCTTCTTCGACCGGCTGCTGCGCGGCCGGCCGATCCTCGTCCCCGGCCACGGCGGCTGGCTGCGCCAGTTCGGTCACGTGGAGGATCTCGCGGACGCCATGGCCGCGATGCTCGGCGACGGCCGGGCGTTCGGCCAGGCGTACAACGTCACCGGCGAGGAGGCCGTCACGCAGGTCGGGTTCGTCGATCTCATCGCGGACGTCGTGAAACGGCCGGCCCGGCTCGTGTATGTCGCCAAGGCGCCATTCGGCCAGAACCTCGCCTATGACGCGCACGCGGTCTACACGACCGCGAAGCTCCGGCGCGAGCTCGGCATCGCGCCGCGCTACACGCTCGCCTCGGGCCTGGCCCAGACGTTCGAATGGTACCAGGGCCAGGGGCTGGATCGGCGCGACGTCGATTTCGCCGAGGAGGATGCGCTGCTGGCCGGGCACGGATGACGCGCGTGGAGCCGGTCCGGGTGCTCGTGTACCATCCGGCCGAAGCCAAGGACTATGCCGCGCTGATCCGGGCGCCGCGCAGGCGCGTCGCGGTCACGGCCTGCGCCACGCCGGACGAGGCGGCGCGCGTCATCGACGAGACCGACGTCATCTACGGCTGGAAATTCCCCGCCGCGCTCTATCCGCGGGCCACGCGGCTGCGCTGGCTTCACGCCATGGGCGCCGGCGTGGACTGGGTGCTCGTGCCCGGGTTCCCGGATGAGGTGACCGTGACCCGCGTGCCCGGGGTGTTCGGGTTGTGGATGCGCGAGTACGTGCTCGCCCGCTGCCTGGCCGTCACGCAGCGCCTCGATGACTACCGCAGCTTCCAGCGGGCGCGCAGCTGGCGCGAGGACGTGATCCCGGAGCGGCTGGCGGGCAAGACCATGGTGGTGGTCGGTCTCGGCGACATCGGCCGCACCATCGCCGCCGGCGCCCGCGCGCTCGGCATGCGCGTGATCGGTGTCAGCCGGTCGGGGCGCCGCGTCCGCGAGGCGGATCGCGTCCATCGCCTGCCGGCACTCGCGCGGGCGCTCGGTCAGGGCGACTTCGTCGTCCTCGTGCTGCCGCTGACGGATCGGACGCGCGGCCTCATCGGCGCGGCGGCGCTGGCGGCGATGCGGCCGGCGGCGTGGCTCTTCAACATCGGCCGGGGCGCCGTCGTCGACGAGGCGGCGCTCGTCGGCGCGCTCCGGGCGCGGCGCATCGCGGGCGCGGTGCTCGACGTCTTCGCCCACGAGCCGCTGCCCGCCGACCACCCGCTGTGGTCGCTCGAGAACGCCGTCGTCACGCCGCACATCTCCGGACCCAGCACGCCGCCCGAGATGGCGCCGGTGTTCAACGACAATCTCGCGCGCTGGCTCGCCGGTCGCCCCCTCCGTCACGTGGTGGACCGGCGGCGCGGGTACTGAGCGGAGGGCTATCGCTTCGAGATGAGCCACCGGTCGAGCGCCAGGTGGGGCAGACCGGAGCGCTCGAAGGTGTCGACGGCGTCGGCGGGCGAGCCCACCAGTGGCTCGCCGTGCAGGTTGAAGGACGTGTTCAGCACGGCGCCGATTCCCGTGCGCCGCTCGAACTCGCGGATGACTCGGTGGTAGTCCGGGTTCCAGGCCTGATCCACGACGTGCGCGCGCGCGGTGCCGTCGTGCGGATGGAGCGCGGCCACGATCTCGTCTCGGCGCTTTGGATTGGTGGCGAAGGCCAGCATCATGTACGGGGAGGCAAGAGCCTTCGGGTTCACGAGGTAGTCCGCCTCGCGCTCGCGCAGGATGCTTGGCGCGAACGGCATCCAGAAGTCGCGGTTCTTGATCATCCTGTTGATCAGCGTGACCACGCGATGGTCCGACGGGTTGGCCAGGATCGACCGATTGCCGAGGGCCCGCGCGCCGAACTCCATCCGGCCGGCGCAGCGGGCCACCACGCCGTCGAGGACCAGGAGATCCGCGATCTTCTCGGCCATGCGCTCGTGCTCCGTCACGCGATACCTGGCGCCGAGATCACGCCGGCAGATCAGCGCCTCCACCTCGGCGGGATCGACGCCCGGACCCAGGTAGGCCGGCCCGAACGCTTGCGGCGCGACGCCGCGAGCGACGCACGCGAGATAGGCGGCGCCGACGGCGTTCGACTCGTCGCCGCACGACGGAAAGACGAAGAGGTCGCGCAGCCATTCCTCTTCCGCGATCCGCCCGTTGGCCTTCACGTTCATGAAGACGCCGCCGCCCACGGCCAGCCGATCGCCGCCGTGCCGCTCGCGCATCAGTCGCGCCCACCGCAGCAAGCTGTCCTCCACGATCCGCTGCGCGCCGGCGGCGACCGCGTCGAAGCGCTGGCCCAGCGTCGCTTCCAGGAGCTGGCGATAGCGCGGGCCGCGCCGCTTCCACGCGAACCGCGCCGGCGCCGTCGGCTCGAGATCGAAGAGCTCGCGGAGCGACGCCTCCGCGCGCTCCGCGTGCCGCGGCGGGGCGTACGGCGCCAGCCCCATCACCTTGTACTCATGCTCGCCGAACTTCATGCCCAGCAGCAGCGTGACGAACGAGTAGAACGAGCCCAGCGACCCCGGGGCGCTGGAGGTCGCCTCACGCCTCACGATGACGCGCCCGTCTGCCGACGACGCCGTCGCGCAGAGGCCGTCGCCCGAGTTGTCGTTGGTGAGCACCAGGGCCGGCGCCCCGGCGAAGTGCGAGCCGTAGTACGCGGCGGCCGCGTGGCAGGCGTGGTGGTCGTAGGTCACGATCCGCTCGCGCGGGATCCCCAGGTGCTGCGTGACGAAGGCGTGTCGCTCGCTTTCGGTGAGCTCGAACTTGCCGCGCGCAGGATCCGCGACGCCGATGCGCGCACCCAGCTTGCGCAGGCGCCGGCGGAGGCCGGCCGGGGCGTCGAGCCGCACACCGTAGTACGCGCGCGCGTATTCGGCATCGTGCAGGACCCGGTTCATCCACTCGCGCGCGTACGCCTGGGTCCCCGCGAGGGCCACCACGTCGATGTCGGCCGCCGTCAACCGGCACTCCCGGAGCAGCGCATCGATGGCCAGGCTCGGGTAGCCCGCGTCGTTCTTGAGTCGCGTGAACCGCTCCTCGGACGCGCAGCCGACGATGACGCCGTCCTTCAAGATCGCGGCCGTCGCGCAGTGCGTCTCGGTGATGCCCAGGACGATCATTCAGCCGATGGTAGCGTGGCGCCGCACGGACGCGCTAGCGCTTCTTGAGCCTCACCTCCTCGAGCGGCGCCGACCACGGATAGGGATCGATCAGCATGAGCGCCGGCTCCTCGACGCGCGGGCCGATCCCGCTCGGCCAGATGTAGTCGTAGATCGGCGCGAAGCGCACGCGCTCGTGCAGCAACGTCTGGATCTGGCGGAGGAGCTCGGCGCGCTTCTTGCGATCGAGCTCGCCCGCCTGCTGCCGATAGAGCGCCTCCACGTCGGGATAGCTGCCGTACGCGAAGGCGCCGTCGCCGGGCACGGTCTGCGCGAGCCGCGAGGCCGCGTTGCCGTAGACGGCGTTGATGCAGACGCACACGCCCTTCAGCTTCTTCGACGCCAGCGCGGAATAGAAGGCCGCCCGCTCCATGGTGCGCACCTTGGTCCTGATGCCCACCGCCGCGAGATTGGAGGCGATGGCTTCGCCGACCGAGAAGTAGGGCGGCCATGGGTGGATGTCGCCGGCATCGAAGCCGTTGGGATAGCCGGCCTCGGCGAGGAGCTGTCGGGCCTTGCCGGGATCGTAGGCGTGCGGCTCGATCGGGATCGCGAACTCGAAGCTGCGCGGCACGATGTTGCCGGTGAGGCGGGAGGCGCCGAGGTTCTCCGCCTCGTTGAGCGATTTGCGATCGACGGCAAGACTCGCGGCCAGCCGCACCCGGCGATCGGCCCAAGGCGATTTCGGATCCCACTGCTCGAGGAAGTCCAGATAGAAGGTCCCGATCGCGCCCGAGAACGCGAGCTTCAGATTCGGGTCGCGCTTGACGTCCTCGGCCATCGGCGCGTCCAGCAGGTAGGCCACGTCGACCTCGCCGCGCTTGAGCATGGCCAGCCGCGTGGTGGCCTCGAGCACGCTCTTGTAGACGAGGCGCTTGACCGACGGCGGCTTGCGCCAGTAACCCTCGAACGCCTCCATGACGAGCTCGACGCCCGGCGTGTGACTGACGAACTTGTAGGGACCGAGCCCGATCGGGTGCTTCTTGAAGCCTTCGACGCCGACCTGCTCCATGTACTTCTTGGGGGCGATCCAGGCGGCGGAGGTGGCCAGCGTACCGTAGAACGTCATGAAGTCCGGCCACGGCTCGCCGAGCTGGAAGCGCACGCGATGGCGATCGATGACGGTGACCTCGCGCACCTTCTCCTGCAGCAGCTTGGCGCCCTTGGCCCGCTCGAAGCTGAACTTCACGTCCTCGGCCGTGAACGGATCGCCGTTGTGGAACTTCAGGCCTTCGCGCAGCTTGAACTCGTACACGCGCTGATCACGGCTGACCGTCCACGACTCGGCGAGGCTCGGACTCAGCAGCGTCCCCGGCATGGGCTTCACCAGCGCGTCGTGCAGGGCGTACATGACCCAGAAGGGTGTCAGCACGCCGATCACCTCGGCGGGGTCGAACCACTGAGGCGAGAGCGTCACGTAGACCGCCCAGCGCATCTCGCCGTCCGGCTTGGCCTGCGCTCTCGCTGCGCGCGGCGCCCCGGTCAGCAGGACGATGAGGACGACGACGCGGAGCGCCAGCGCGATCGGGCGTCTGGTGGTCATGGGGCCTCCCGGGCCGCCATCTTACGTCATTCGCACGCTTGCCGTTCGGCGCGGACCGCGATAGCTTCAGAGCCCAGCTTTCGAACTCCGGAGGAGTCACCCATGACATCGACGCCCCGCGTTGTCCTCTCGCTGGTCTGCGCGCTCATGGCCGTCCTCGCCGTCGTCGGTCGCACGGAGGCGCAGGCGAAGTCCGAGCTCACGATCGCGCTCTCGAGCTTCTCCGCGGAGACGCTCGACCCGGCCCTCCAGGGCCACAACGTCAAGTACTACCTGTCGCTGATGTTCGACTACCTCGTGGGCGTCACGCCGGACGGCCAGCCCACCCAGGCCGGCGGGCTCGCCAGCAAGTGGGAGAGCTCCGCCGATCACAAGCGCTGGACGTTCCAGCTGCGGAAGGGCGTGAAGTTCCACGACGGCACCGAGATGACGTCGGAGGACGTGAAGTTCAGCTTGCAGCGGGCGATGAGCAAGCGCTCGACGACCGGGTACGCCGGTCCGCTGCGCACCCTGATCCAGGACATCGAGACCCCGGCGCCCGACCGCGTCGTCATCGTCACCAAGGACCCGACGCTCATCATCCCGACCTATCTCTCGCGCTCGCTGTCGACCGAGGGCATGGTCCTGCCCAAGAAGTACATCGAGGCGAACGGCGACGACGTCTTCGCGCGCAAGCCGGTCGGCACGGGCCCCTTCAAGTTCGTCGAGCAGGTGGTCGGCTCGCACATCAAGATGGCCGCGGTGGACAATCACTGGCGGCTCGGCACGCCGAAATACAAGACGGTGATCTTCAAGCTGGTGCCCGAGGAGGCCACGCGCATCGCGCTGCTGCGCCGCGGCGACATCGACGTGGCCGACGTGAGCCGCGAGCGGGTGAAGGAGCTCGAGGCCGAGAAGTTCCCCGTCCACTTCCGCAAGGACGAGGCCGTGGTGCACATGTGGTGGGTGCTCAGCCCGGAGGGCTGGGTGGCGCCGGTCAAGGACAAGCGGGTCCGGGAAGCGCTCAACCTCGCCATCGACCGCAACGAGATCGCGCAGTCGATCTTCGCGGGGCGCGCCGAGCCCGCCGCCATTCCGATGGGGCTCTCGTGGTCGTTCAAGGACATCGGCTTCAAGGTGACGCCGGAGATGGCGTATCCGTACGACGTCGCGCGGGCCAAGAAGCTGCTCGCCGATGCCGGCCACGCCGGCGGCTTCAACCTCGACATCTACGCCTTCCAGCTCCCGGGCCTGCCCGAGGGCAGGGCGTTCGCGGAGGCGGTGGCCGGCTACTGGGAGAAGATCGGCGTGAAGAGCAAGCTCATCCCCGTCGACTATCCGGCGTTCCGCAAGCAGTGGGTGGACCGCAAGGTGCCCGGGGCGATGGGCTACTACAACATCGCCAACCGTGACTGGATCGGCACGTACGCGCTGCTCGAGAAGATGGCCTACACGCCGTCGAAGCTGAACGACACCGTCAACGACCCGGAGATCGACGGCATGATCGCCCAGGTCATGCGCCAGACCGACCGGGAGAAGATCAACGCCCTCATGCGCAACATCTACACCCGCATGCGCAGCGAGCATTACGGTGTGCCGGTCGTCTACGTGCATTCGCCGTACGCCACGTCGAAGACACTCGGCAAGTGGAATCCCGGCGCCGTCATGTACGATCTGTTCCTGGACAACCTGGCCGCCGGAAAGTAGAGGACAGCCGGGGGAGCGAACCGCCGCTCCCCCGGCGTCACACGCCTGCATGC
>JBIOXS010000098.1:0-14182 GCA_044869815.1 Candidatus Rokuibacteriota bacterium
GGCCGCCGAGCAGCGTCGGCAGCGCCAGCACGATGCCGATGACGACCCAGACCGCCTGGCGTGCGCGCCGCACGAAGCTGAAAGCGAGACCGGCGCTGGCGCCGAATCCAAGGGCGCCGAAGGCGGCCGCGTTGGCGCCCTCGAAGGCGCCGAGGCTGGCCGGCACGAGGAAGGTCGCGAATCGCACGCCCGACCCCAAGGCCTCGATGGCGGTAGCCGTCATCACCGCGGCGTCGATGCCGAGCGCGCGCAGCATGATGAACGCCTCGAGAGCCCCCAGCAGCCACCCCGCCAGGTGGAAGGCCACCGAGAGCCCGAACCGTCGCCACTCGGTCCGGTAGTAGCCGCGCAGGGCGGCGTCGAGTTTCTGCGCCGACCCGGCATCGTCGACGACGCCGAACGCCTTCAGCACGCGTCCGCCACGCGCCACGAGGCCGCCGACCTGGGCGCCGAAGAAGCCCGCCACGGCGGCCACCTCCACCATCAGCAGCCACAGCATCGCGCGCAGGATCTCGGAGCCGACGTCGAGCGCCGTCCACGCCACCACGATCCCCAGACAGAGGAACAGCGCCTGGGCGATGGTGATGGTCGTCTTGGCGATGACCACCGACGGCACGCTTTCCTCGTAGGACACGTCCTCGCGCATCAGCCACGGCTTGGCGGCCTCGCCCCCGACCGAGCCGAGCGCGGTGACGATGTTGAGCGCCTCGCCGATCACGCGCGCGCGATAGAGTCGCCCGAACGGCGCCCGATCGCGCGTGAACGCGAAGCGCCAGCCCAGCGTGTCCACGGCCATGATGGCCGCGTACGGCAGGCAGAGGACGAGGAACTGCCACCACGTGAGACGGCCGAGCGTCTGCAGAATGGCCACGGTGCCGACGCGATGCACGAGCACGCCGAGCAGGGCGACACCGGCCACGAGGAGGACGAGCTTGAGGATGCGCATCGAGCCGTCGCCATCTCCAGCATGCCAGCGTCCCGCGCGCGTGGGAACATGAAGCCGTGGCCCCGTCGATCCGCCGGATCGTGCACGGGCGGAAGCCCGGATATCTCTTGTCGGGAGCCGCCATCTCGCTGGTCGGCTACACGCTGCTCGCCCTGCTGGCGGCGCACCAGACGCTGGCCGGTCTCGACTATGGCGTCCGGACCTGGATCGCGCTTCTGCGCTACGAGTTCCTCAATCTGCCGATGCGGATGCTCACCGCGCTCGGCGACAGCCTCGGCCTCATCCCGTTGATCGCGGTCGGCGTGGCCGTGTTGTGGCGAGTGAGCCGGCGCTGGGCGATCGCGCTCCCGTTCCTGATGGCCGGCGCCGGCGCGCTGCAGTACATGACGAAGTGGGCCGCCAACCGGCCGCGCCCCGACGACGCCCCCTGGGGCTTTCCGAGCGGGCACGTGCTGAGCCTCGCGGTCTTCTTCGGCCTCGTCGTGTGGCTCGTGGCCACCGCCTCACACCGCCGGCGACGCTGGCGCATCGCCGCGGGCGTGGTGTCCGCGAGCGCGGTGGCCGCCGTCGGGTTCAGCCGGCTCTACCTCGACAAGCACTGGCTGTCGGATCTCGCCGGCGGGCTGATGGCGGGCATCGCTTATCTTCTGCTGGCAATCTGGGTGGTGGAGGTGGTCATCGTGGACCGCCGGGGTCCGACGGCGCCCCCTCCCCACACGAGCGGATGATACATCGTCCCGTCGAGATCGTGGTGACGCCCGGGTCCGGCGAAGGCCGCGCCCTCGGTCTCGCGCGCCGGCTGCGCCGGCTGCTCCGCCGCCGCGAACGTCGCGCGACCATCCGCGCCTTCCAGAACCTCGCCGGCCTCGTGCGCTGGGCGGAGACCGGCGCCTGTGAGTCCTCGCACGTGATCTGCGTCGGCGGCGACAGCACCCTCAGTGCTGCCGCACGCGCGGCCATGCGCTGCGACACCCCGCTGGTTCCGGTCCCGACAGGCTTCGGCAACATCTTCGCCACGGTCTTCCGCCATCCGCGCCGAGCGAGACACATCGCCACGCTGCTCGAGCGAGGCGAGGCGCGACGGGTCGACGTCGGCGTCGTCACCACGCCGGCCGGCGAGGACATCTTCCTCTCGCATCGCAGCTACGGGCTCCTCGAGCAGGTGCAGACGATCGCCGAGCGCGGACGGCGCCAGCCGCGCCGACGGCTGCTGCGCTATCTCTGGTACTGGGGCGTCGCCTATCGGTTCCTGTTCCGCACGCGGCTGGCCTCGTTCAGCGTCGAGGTCGACGGCCGGCCGGTGGCGACCGACGCGGTGCTCGTGACCGTGGCCAACGTGGAGACCTATCACGGCTTTCTCTCGCTCACGCCGACCGCGTCGCCCATCGACGGCCTCCTCGACGTTGCCGTCATCCCACGCGTCTCGACGGCCCGGCTGCTGTGGCGGCTGCTGCGACTGCTGCTGAAGCTGCCGGGACGCTGGGACGGCCTCGGCCTGCATCGCGGGCGGCGCGTCGTCGTGACCACGCCGCGGCGCCGCGAGGTGCTCACCGTGCGCCGTCGCGCGCTGCCGCTCGTCGTTCCCCCCGGTGCCGTGGAAGCGCTGGTGGCGCGCACCGTCGCCGGCGCGCCCGCGCCCGGGCAAGCGGGCGGCGTCTCCCGAGCCGGCTGACCGCTTGCGGCGCCACGCGGTGCGCGCTGCCACATTGGCGCCGCCGATGGTACGCTGGCGCGAAATGACGATCGCCGACGCGCTGTCCTCTTTTCCACGCGACCGGACGTGGTTGCTGCCGGCGCTCCAGGCCGCGCAGCACGCCGAGCGCTGGCTCTCACCGGAGGCGCTGGAGGCGGTGGCCGCCCACGTGCGCGTGCCGAAGAGCGAGGTATGGGGCGTCGCCAGTCACTACCCGGAACTGCGGCTCGAGCGGCCGGCCGCGCGGATCGTGCGTGTCTGCACCGGGCTCGCCTGCGCGGCCCGCGGCGGCAACGAGCTCCTGGCCCACGCGGTGAAACGCGTGCAGACGCAGGCCGGCTCGGCGCCGAGCGACATCACGCTCGAGGCGATGGACTGCGCGTTCGCGTGCGCGGTGGCGCCCGTGGTCGAGGCGGATCACGCCTGCCACGGCCGCCTCACGCCGGCGACGCTGGACGCGCTGCTCGCGGGCCCTTCGACGCTCCACGCCCCGCCGCCGGCGACGGGACGTGGCGGCCCGCCGGCGACGATGCCGAGCGCCGGCTCCGCGGGCGCGCGCTTCAGCGCGCTCAAGCGCGAGGCCGAGCGGCGCCGCACCGGCGCCCGGCTGGCCGTCGGCGTGGGCACGTGCGGCCTCGCCGTCGGCGCCGCCGACACGCTCGAGGCGCTTCGCACCGAGTCCCAGCGGCGCGGCCTGCCGTGGACGGTGGTGGCCGCCGGCTGCAGCGGAATGTGCTGGGCGGCGCCGGTCGTGCAAGCGTTGCGCGACGGAAAGCCGCCGGTCACAGCGGGACCGATCACCGCGGAGAGCGCGCCGCGGTTCCTCCACGCGCTGTCGGCGGCGATGCAGCGCGAGTTCACGGTGAGCGCGGACTGGGCGACGCCGCAGCGGCGCATCCTCATGGAGCGCTGCGGCGTCGCCGATCCCTACGACATCGCGGACGCGCTCCGTCACGGCGCCTACGAGACGTTCGCACGCGTGCTCGAGGACGAGCGGCCGGAGTCCGTCATCGAGGAGCTGCGCGCCTCGGGGCTGGCCGGGCGGGGCGGCGCGTACTTCCAGACCGCCGTGAAGTGGTCGGCGTGTCGCGCGGCGACCGGCACGCCGAAGTTCCTCGTCGTCAACGCCGAGGAGGGCGAGCCCGGCATCTTCAAGGACCGTCATCTGATGGAGGGCGATCCCCACCGTCTGCTGGAAGCGGTACTGATCGCCGCCTACGCCGCCGGCGCCAGCCGCGCCATCCTTTATATACACGGCGAGGCCGACCTCTCGGCTCAACGGGTCGCCGCCGCCCTGGACCAGGCCGGGCAGTGGGGCCTCGTGGGCGCCGAGATCCTCGGCGGCCCCTTCTCGCTGGAGGTCGAGATCCGCCGCGGCGCCGGCGGCTTCGTGCTCGGCGAGGAGACGGCGCTGCTCGAGTCGATCGAGGGACGGCGGGCAATGCCCCGCACCCGCCCGCCGTTCCCGGTGGAGTCGGGCCTCTACGGCAAGCCGACCGTCATCAACAATGTGGAGACGCTGTTCGCGGTCGTGCCGATCGTCGCCCGCGGCGGCGCATGGTTCGCCGGGCTCGGTGGCGGGCGTGGCACCAAGTTGTTCGGTCTCTCGGGTCACCTCCGCCGGCCGGGCGTGGTCGAGATGGAGGTCGGCTGTACGCTGCGCGCACTGATCGACGAGGTCGGCGGCGGCTGGGAGCGCGCCATCGGCGCGGCCGTGGTCGGCGGGCCCTCCGGCAACATCGTGCACCCGCGGCAGTTCGACGAGCCGCTGATCCCTCGCGGCAGCGTGAACCCCGGCACCGGCGGTGTGGTGGCCCTCGAGGAGGGCGCCTCCGTGCGGGAGGCGGTCCGCACGCTGCTCGCGTTCAACGCGCGGGAATCGTGCGGCAAGTGCACGCCCTGCCGCGAGGGCACGGCGCGCATGCTCGCGCTGCTCGACAAGCCGACGGTGGACGCGGCACGCCTGAAGACGCTCTCGGAGACGGTGCAGCTCGCCTCGCTCTGCGGCCTTGGCCAGGCGGCGCCGCTGTCCGTGCTGTCGGGCCTCGCGGAATTCCCGGAGCACTTCGGTATCATGAGGCACCCATGATCGTCACCGTCGACGGCCGCCGCATCGAGGTCGAGGACGGCGCCATGGTGCTCGAGGCCGTCAACCGGCTCGACATCCCGCTGCCGCAGCTCTGCAAGGATCCGGATCGGCCGGCGCTCGGCGCCTGTCGCACCTGTCTCGTGCACGTCGAGGGCATGCGCGGCACGCCGGCCGCCTGTCATCTGCCCGCCCGCGACGGCATGGTCGTGGACACACAGCATCCGGAAGTGGTGCGCGTGCGCTCGACCGTGCTCGATCTGACGCTGTCGATGCTCACCCCCGGCGAGGGTCGGAACGGCTTTGCCCAGGTGGGCACGGCCACCACGCGGCATGGCCTGATGGAGCCGTCCTGGGCGCCGCTGCACGGCTACGCGACGGACGCCAGCAAGTCCTTCTTCGTGCTGGACCGCGACGCCTGCATCCTCTGCGGGCGGTGCACGGTCGCCTGCGGGGACGTCCAGCAGATCGGGGCCATCTCGCTGCTGGGACGCAGTCACGCGACCAGGGTCGGCGTGTTCGCGGACGGCGCCATGGCGTCGTCCGTCTGCACGTCGTGCGGCCAGTGCGTGGCGACGTGCCCAACCGGCGCGCTCCGTCCGAAGGAGGCGCCGGGCAAGATCGAGCGCCGCGTGGAGACCACGTGCCCGTATTGCGGGGTCGGCTGCGGCATCTCGGTGGCCGTGCGCGAGGACGCCCGGCTGGCCGTCATGGCCGACGACGTCCCTGCCAACCGCTCGAGCCTCGGCATGCTGTGCGTCAAGGGGCGCTTCGGCACGGGCTTCGTGCACGCGCGCGATCGCATCACGCGGCCGATGGTGAAGCGTCAGGGTCGCCTCGTGCCCGTCGGCTGGGACGAGGCGCTCGACGCCGCCGCCGACGGCCTGGCGCGACACCGCGGCGCGTTCGGCGCCCTCGCCAGCGCCAAGGCGACCAACGAGGACGGATATCTCGTCCAGAAGCTCTGCCGCGTGGTGATGGCCACCAACGATGTGGACCACTGCACGCGGCTCTGCCATTCGCCGTCGGTGGAGGCGATGCTCGTCTCCATGGGATCCGGGGCGACTTCGAACTCCTACCGGGACTACGAGGAGGCCGGCTGCATCCTCATCGTCGGCGCCGACGCCTCGGCGAACCATCCGGTCATCGCCGTCCGCTTCCGTCGCGCCGTCAGCCGGGGGGCGCGGCTGGTGGTCGTCAACCCCAAGCGCATCGAGGCGTGCGACCAGGCCGATCTCTGGATCCAGCAGCGTCCCGGGACCGACGTGGCGCTCTTCAACGCGATGGCGCGCGTGATCCTCGACGAGGGCCTCGCCAACGAGCGCTTCATCCGCGAGCGGACGGAGGGGTTCCACGCGTGGCGGGCCTCGCTCGAGACGTTCACCCTCGACTTCGCCGAGCGGGTGACCGGCGTGCCGGCCCGCGACATTGCGCAGGCTGCCCGCTGGTATGCGCGGCCCGCGTTTTCCGGCTCGTGTCTCGTGTGGGGCATGGGCGTCACCCAGCACGTCAACGGCATCCACAACGCTCACGCGCTCCTGAACCTCGCCCTCCTCACCGGGCAGCTGGGCTTTCCCGGCAGCGGCATCTCGCCGCTCCGCGGCCAGAACAACGTCCAGGGCTGTGGCGATGCCGGATGCATACCGACGAACCTGCCCGGCTATCAGCTGTACGACCCGCAGACGCTGGCGCGCTTCGAGGCGGCCTGGGGCGTGCGCCCGCCCCACCGCGCCGGCCGTGTGGTGACCGAGATGGTCGAGGGTTGCCTGCACGGTGAGACGCGCGCGATGTACATCGTCGGCGAGAATCCGCTGCTGTCCGAGCCGGACCTGCACCACGCGGAGAAGGCGTTCGGACAGCTGGAGTTCCTCGTGGTCCAGGATCTCTTCCTGCACGAGACCGCGGAGCGCGCCAACGTCTTTCTGCCGGCCGCCGCCTTCGCCGAGAAGGACGGAACCTTCACGAACTCCGAGCGTCGCGTTCAGCGCGTGCGGGCGGCCTTGCCGCCACCGGGTGAGGCGCGGCCGGACTGGTGGATCACGGCCGAGCTGGCCAAGCGGGTGGCGTGGCGCGTCGGCGTCGACGTCGGCCGCCAGTTCGACTACAGCGGGCCGGCGGAGATCTTCGACGAGATGGCGCGACTCACGCCCTTCCTGGGCGGGCTGTCGCACGCGCGACTCGATCGCGAGGGCGGCATCCAGTGGCCGTGCCCCACGCCCGACCATCCGGGCACGCGCTTCCTCTACGGCGAGACGTTCCCCCGCGGCCGCGGACGCTTCATCCCGGCGCGGCAGATCGAGACGGCGGCCGAGCTGCCGGATCTCGACTATCCGTTCGTCCTGAACACCGGGCGGCTGCTCTACCACTGGCACGGCGGGACGCTCACGCGCCGGGTGCAAGGGCTGCTCGAGCTCGCCCCCCGGCTCGAGGTCGCCATTCACCCCGCCGACGCGCGGCGCCTGGGCGTGGACACGGACGGTCGCGTCCGCGTGGAGAGCCGCCGCGGCGAGCTGACGGGCTACGCGCGAGTGACGGAGGCGGTGCGGCCGGGCGCGATCTTCGTGCCGTTCGTCAAGCTGCAGGACTCGGCGGCCAACTTCCTCACGAACTCGGCCTTCGATCCGTCCTCGAAGATCCCCGAGTACAAGGTCTGCGCGGTGCGGGTCACCGCCGTCTGAGAAACGCGCGGCGCGCTCAGCGCACGATGACGGTCGCGACCACCGGCGTGCCGGGACCGAGCGGACGGCCGGGGTCGGGCGGCTGATCGAAGACGATCCTCACCGGCACCCGTGGGCCGGGCGTTCGTGCCCGTTCGATGGCGTCCACGTGCCCGCGGAAGACCTGGTCGGGGTAGTCGCGCAGCGTGATGATCGCGGACTGGCCGGGACGGATGCCCGACAGCTGCGTGCGCTTGAAGCTGGCGACCACCGACAGGGGACCGGCGTCGGCCTGTGACTCGACGAACGCCCTGTCAGTGGACGGCCGGTCGCTGGCCAGGATCCAGTGACGCACCCCGATCGCCGACAGACCGACCAGCAAGATCGCGACGAGACTGATGAACGGCGGACGGCGGTAGAGCGGGCGCTCCTGCATGCCGCGTGCTGTCAGCAGATGCCGTGCCATCAGCCGCCTCACTCAGATCACGGCGCTCAGAAAGCGGTCGAGCACGCGAGTGAAGGCGTCGGGGGCATCGAGCGTGAGGTGGTGATAGGCGCCCTTGATCTCCGCGACCTCGGCGCGCGGGATGGCCGCACGGAGGCGCGCGGCCATGTCGGCCGGCAGGATCGGACTCAGCTCACCGCGCACGACGAGCGCGGGCGCGGTGATACGCGGCACGAGCGGCCAGCAATCGACCGGCTGGCGGTTGGCGTAGCAGGCCGGGTCGAACCGATAGCGATAGCCACCGTCGGTGCGGATCAGGCCCGCGCGCGCCAGGTGCTGCAGGAGCGCGGGATCGGCGGTCGTCTCCTTCGGCAGCAGCCGGAACGAGCGCATGGCCGCCTCCTCGCTCGGATGCAGGCGTGGCGGGCGCTGGCCGCGCTCGCGCATGCGGTCGATCCGGTCGGGCGGCAGCTGCGGCCGTGAGTCGACGACGACCAGCGCGGACACGCGCTCGGGATGCCATGCGGCAAAGGCCATCGAGTTGTGGCCGCCCATCGAGTGTCCGACCAGCGCCATGCGCGCCCAGCCGAGGTGCTCCATCAGCGCGAGCAAGTCGCCGGCGAAGTCCTGCGTGGCATACGCCGGCGGCGTCGCCCACGCGCTCGCGCCGTGACCGCGCTGATCGAGCGAGATGACGCGGAACCGATCGACGAAGGAGGGAATTACTCCGTCGAACCAGTGCGCGTGGGCGGCGCCGCCGTGAAGAAAACAGATCGGCGGCGCCTCGGCCGGACCGGCCTCGAGCCAGTGCAAATCGAGGCCATTTATGCGGGCATTTCGATGCTTCGCGCGCTCACAAGCGAAAAATTGACGTGTCATGACCCGTGATTGTACGGTGTTGTAAAGCGTAAGACGCGCTACGCGAATTATTTCTTTTGCGCGTATCTGTGCGTTCGCTATTGTCGGAGCACCAAATGTTCGAAGGCCCGCTCGGATCTGCAACACGAAACGATGTTGTCGATTCGGGCTTCGCGGTCCTCTTTCTCGCCCTGCCCATCCTCTTCGGCTATGCGCTGCTCGCGCCCGATCGCATCGGCCTGTACGTGCCGGCGGCGACGGAGTCCCTGGTCGTGGTCGCCTCCATCGCGCCCACCCCGATGATCCCGCCCTCGATGCGCAGCGCCATCCCGACCCCGGTGGTGACACCGCCGCCCCGGCCCGGCCAGATCGGCAGCCTGCGGCCCGTGATCGCGCCGCCGCCGCCCGTCGTGCCGGCACCCGCCACGCCCGAGGTGCCGGGCGTGACATGGCCCCCCACCGTGAGCGGGCGCGTCACCGACGACGAGGGCAAACCGATCGCCGGAGCGTCCATCGTCGGCGGCGGCGGCGAGCACCGGACGGCGCATGACGGCACGTTCACGCTGGCGCCCTCACCGCACGCCTCGCTGATCGCCAAGCTGCCCGGCTACCGGCGGGTCGTGATCGAGCCGACGCGCGAGCCGCTCGAGATCGTGCTCAAGCCGCAGGCGATCAAGGCCGCCTATCTGACGTACTTCGGCATCGGCGACCGCCGCATCCGGGGACGCGTGCTCGACCTGCTGGCGCGCACCGAGCTCAACGCGGTCGTCATCGACGTCAAGGGCGATCGTGGCTGGATCGTCTATCCGACCAAGGTCGAGCTCGCGCGCAGCGCGGGAGCCCAGGGTCCCGGCACCCTTCGCCAGTTCGACTCGCTCATGGCCGAGTTCAAGGCGCGCGACGTCTACACGATCGCCCGCATCGTCACCTTCAAGGACAACATCCTCGCCCGCCATCGGCCGGAGTGGGCGGTGATCGACAGCCAGACCGGCAAGGTGTGGATCGATCGGGAGAACCTGGCCTGGGTCGACCCCTTCCGGGAGGAGGTCTGGGACTACAACATCGCCATCGCCCACGAGGCGATCGAGCGGGGCTTCGACGAGGTGCAGTTCGACTACGTGCGGTTCCCCACCGATGGCCGGCTCTCCCATGCCCGGTACTCGAAGCCGGTCAACAAGGCGAGCCGGCTGCCCGCCATCGCCGGCTTCCTCGAGCGCGCGCGGCGTGAGCTCGGCATCCACGGCGCCTACGTCAGCGCCGACGTCTTCGGCTACATCGCGTTCAACGAGAATGACACCGACATCGGCCAGCGCGTGGAGGAGCTCGCGCCTCACCTCGACTACATCTCCCCGATGGTCTACCCGTCCGGGTACCACGTCGGCATTCCCGGCTTCCGGAACCCCGTTCAGAACTCCTACCAGGTGGTGCGGGAAAGCGTGCGGCTCATCCGCAAGCGGGCGGCGCACACGCACGTGCGCGTGCGTCCCTGGCTGCAGGACTTCCGCGACTACGCCTTCGACCGGCGGATCTTTGGCGTGACGGAGATCCGCGACCAGATCCGCGGCGCCGACGAGGGTGGCGCCACCGGCTGGATGCTGTGGAATCCCCGCAACGACTACACGGGCGCGGCGCTCCGCGAGAAGAGCCCACTGGTGGAGAACTGAGGATGGCCGCTCGATGAGAATCGCGCTCGTGGTGACGCTGCTGCTGACCGCCGTCCTCATCATGGTCTCATTCGCCGCCGCCGATCCCCGCGCCAACGAGCTCGGGCGGGTGATGATCCTCGAGTACCACAAGATCGACTACCCCGAAGAGCGCTGGACGCGCACCCCCGAGAACTTCCGCCGCGACCTGGAGGCGCTCTACGCGCGTGGCTACCGGCTGCAGGCGCTGAACGACCTCCTCGACGGCAAGATCACGGTGGGCGCCGGCTTCAGCCCGGTCGTCCTCACCTTCGACGACTCCTCGCCCGGGCAGTTCCGCTATCTCGACCAGAACGGGACGCTCGAGATCGACCCGAAGAGCGCGGTGGGCGTGCTGGAGGCGTTCGTCAAGGAGAAGCCCGACTTCGGACGGGCGGCGACGTTCTACGTGCTGCCCGGCGCCAGTCGCCCCAACCGGCTCTTCAATCAACCGGAGCACGAGGGCCGGAAGCTGAAGTTCCTGATCGCCCAGGGCTACGAGATCGGCAATCACACGCTCTGGCACGCCAACCTCGGCAAGTATCCGGAGCCGGTCGTGCGCCGGCAGATCGCCGAGGCCCAGCAATGGATCCAGCGCCACGTCCCCGAGTACCGGATCCGTACGCTCGCCCTGCCCCACGGCGTCTACCCGCACGACGTCACCTGGGCGATCAAGGGCAGCGCCAAGGGCGCCACCTACAGTCACGACGCGATCCTCATGGTGGCCGGCGGCGCCGCGCCCTCGCCGTTCGCGCGCGGCTTCGATCCCCTGCGCCTGCCGCGCATCCAGGCCCTGGAGCGGGATCTCGCGTACTGGCTCGCGTACTTCGAAAAACATCCTCAGGAGCGCTTCGTGAGCGACGGTGACTCGGGCAGCGTCACCGTGCCGAGCGTGCGCCGCGACAAGGTGCGAGCGGATCTCCCCGGGAGCGTACGCGTGATCGAGCGGTGACCCGAACGCGGAGGACTACCGGTAGATGAGGTATGACGCCCGGCGGTTCAGGAAGCTGCTGCGTTCCATCTCGGTCCAGGCCACCAACCGATCCAGCGACTCGCCACGCAGGAAAGCCCACATCGTCGATCGATTCACCAGGAGGTTCTGGATCGCCTCAGGCCTGAACTGGTCGCGATGACGCGCGCGTAGCGCCGTCGCCAGGGCCAGTCCCACCGTCACCGGCCGGATCTCCTCGCGGCCGGTCACGGTCATCCGCACGCCCGCGCAGGGTACGGCGGGATATCGATCGGCGCCCGGCGCCGGCGTGAAGATCACCGGCTCGAAGGTCACTCCCGGCAGACGCAGCGCGTTCAGGTCGGCGGCGAGGCCATGCGGCTCGATCCACGGGGCGCCCACCACCTCGAAGGGCTGCTCGGTCCCGCGCCCGACCGAGACGTTGGTCGCCTCGAGCAGGCCGACGCCGGAATAGAGCAGCGCCTGCGTCAGCGTGCGGATGTTCGGTGACGGGTTCACCCACGGCAAGCCCGTGTCGTCGAACCAGCGCCCGCGATCCCAGCCCTCCATCGCGATGATGGTCAGCGAGACCGGGATCTTCCGCTCGACGGCCGCCATCCGGCCGAACTCGCCGATGGTCATCCCCGTGCGGACCGGAATCGGATGCGGCGCGGTGAACGAGCCGAGGTCGGCATCCATCAGCGGGCCCTCGACCACGCGGCCCGTCAAGGGGTTGGGCCGATCCAGCACGAGCACCGGGATGCCGTGGCGCGCCGCCTCCTCCATCACATAGACGAGGGTCGTGAGGTAGGTGTAGTACCGGACGCCGACGTCCTGGATGTCGAAGACGATGAGGTTGATGCCGCGCAGCATGGCCGCCGTCGGCCGCCGGGTGGTGCCGTAGAGGCTCCACACCGGGAGCCCGGTGACCGCGTCGCGGCCATGGGGCACGTCGGTGTTGGCGTCGCCGGCGAGCCCGTGCTCCGGCGAGAAGATCGCGACCAGCCTCACGTTGGGGGCGGCCGCCAGCAGGTCGATCGCGCGGCGTCCCGCCGCGTCGACGCCGGTCTGGTTCGTCACCAGCCCCACGCTGTAGCCGGCGAGCGCCGCGAAGTTCTGCGAGGCGAGAACGTCGAGCCCCGTGCGGACGCGCGACGGAGTGCGCGGGCAGCACGGCGTCAGTGGCTTCGCGTCGGGGTCGACATCCGAGGCGGTCGCCGTCGCATCGGCCATGGCCACCGTGGTCAGCGGCGGGCGGAAGAGCGCGGCGGCGGTGGCCGCCGCCACGCGCGTGCGAAGCTCGCGAATCTTGTCGCCGCCGCCGCCGCTCGGGTGCACGCGATTCGTGAGCACGATCAGGTACGAGCGCGTCGTCGGGTCGAGCCAGACCGAGGTCCCCGTGAACCCGAGGTGTCCGACGGCTTCCGGCGGAAAGAAGATGGACGCCGTCCGGGAGAACGTGCTCGAGATGTCCCAGCCGAGGGCGCGACTGCCGTTGCCCTCGGCGGAGCGCGTCCACATGAGGCGCACCGTCGTCGGCTGCATGATCCGCTGGCCGTCGAGGGTGCCTTCGGCCAGGAGCATCCGGCACAGGCGCGCGAGGTCGGCGGCCGTCGAGAACAACCCGGCGTGGCCGGCGACGCCGCCGACGGCGCGGCTTCGGGGATCGTGGACCTCGCCGATCATCAGCCGGCCGTTGTGGAACTCCGTCGGCGCGATCCGGTCGCGCAGCGACGCCGGCGGATTGAACAGCGTGTCCTTCAGCCCCAGCGGCTTGAAGACGTGCTTGTCGAGGTAGCGGTCGAGCGGCAGTCCGCTCACGCGACGCACGACCTCGCCGAGGAGCAGGAAGCCCGTGTCGCTGTACTGGAAGCCCTGGCCCGGCGGGAAGTCGAGCGGCAGCCGCGCCAGCGCCGCGGTGGCCTTGGGGAAGCCGCCGTTGACGCTGCCGCTGGTCGGAATGGCCACCAGCCCCGCGGTGTGCGTCAGCAGCCGGCGGATGGTGATGCCCTCGAGGTCCTTGCGGCGGAACTCCTTCAGATAGCGGCCGAGCGGCTGATCGAGCCGGATGTCGCCGCGCTCGACCAGCGTCATCACGGCCAGCGTCGTCGCGAACGGCTTGGTGAGCGAGGCGATGTCGAAGATCGTCTCGCGCGTCATGGGGACCGGCTCCGGAACCAGGCGGCGCGAGCCCACGGCGCGGAAGTAGAGCGTCTCGTCGCCGCGCCCGACCAGGACCACGACGCCCGGGATCTCGCCCGACTTGACGGCGTCGGTCATCGCCTCGTCGATCCCGGAGAAGTCGGAGATCACCTGGGGCACCGCGGCGGGCACGACCGAGAAAGCGACGACGGCAAGCGTGACAAAGCCGAGACACAGCGCGCGGGCCGGCGGCACGGCTCCGATCTTATCATCGCCCCTGACAAGGATTGATATCCTAGGGGCCATGCAGGCGGCCCGCCGGGTCTTCGTTACCGGTGGCACGGGCTTCGTCGGTCGTGCCGTCATCCAGGCGCTTCGAGCCGAAGGCTACGCCGTGCGGTGTCTCGTGCGCCGGGGCTCGGAGCGAGACCTCCGGGGGTTCGGCGCGATCGAGCGTGTCGAGGGCGACGTGATGGCGCGCCAGACGCTCGACGACGGCATGAGCGGCTGTGACGTGGTCGTGCACCTGGTCGGCATCATCCACGAGCGTCCCGCCATCGGGTCCACCTTCGAGCGCGTCCACGTCCAGGGCACCCGGAACGTCCTCGACGCCGCCGCCGCCGCCGGCGCCCGCCGGTACGTGCACATGAGCGCGCTCGGCACGCGGCCCGACGCGCGCTCGCGCTACCACCGGAGCAAGTGGGCCGCGGAAGAGGCCGTCCGG
>JBIOXS010000099.1:0-16055 GCA_044869815.1 Candidatus Rokuibacteriota bacterium
ATGAAGGACGGGTTGCGGTTCGTCGACTGCGACATGCACATCATGGAGCCGCCCGATCTCTTCGAGCGCTACCTCGACAAGCGCTTCCGCGACCGCGTCATTCTCCCCATCGGCAAGGACGGCCGGCCCGTGCGCGGCACCATCGTCGTCGACGGCCTGCCGACGACGCGCGACGCCGAGCTGCAGCAGTACCGGAAGAAGAGCAAGGCCGGCGTGGACACGTCGAACAGCACCCAGCCGCTGTCGGGCTCGCGCATCACCGGCCGGCTCGATTTCGCCATCACCCGCAAGTACGACCCCGAGGCGCAGGTGATGGGCATGCAGATGGAAGGCGTCGACATCGCCGTCCTCTTTCCGACGACGG
Organism: Candidatus Rokuibacteriota bacterium; assembly: GCA_044869815.1. Classification (GTDB taxonomy): domain Bacteria; phylum Methylomirabilota; class Methylomirabilia; order Rokubacteriales; family CSP1-6; genus AR12. Next base: position 365 of record JBIOXS010000099.1, read on the forward strand.
GGCTCAGCCTGCTCGCACGCGACGGCATGGACCCGCAGCTCTCGCTGGCGCTCTGCGAGGCCTACAACAACTGGATCCACGAGTTCACCCGCTTCAGCCCGGAGCGGCTGAAGTTCGTGGCCATGCTGCCGCCGCACGACGTCCACCTGGCGTGCCGCGAGCTCCTCCGCTGCGTGCGCGAGCTTGGCGCGGTGGGCTCGTTCATGCGCCCGAACCTCGTCAACGGGCATTACTGGCATTCCAACTACTGGGAGCCGCTCTACACGCTTCACGAGGACCTCGACGTGACGTGGGGCTTCCACGAGGGGACGGGGGCCTGGTACTCGCACATGAACACGCTCTACGGGGAGAACCGCTTCTACCGCCACGTGGCGAGCCACTGGATCGAGATGCAGCAGGCGCTCATCGCCATGCTCATCGGCGGGGTCTTCGAGTTCCATCCGCGACTGCGCGTCGGATTTCTAGAATCGCAGAACTCGTGGGCGCCGGGACTGCTGTCGCGCATCGAGTGGGACTACCCGCAGTACCGCGAGTCCCATGCGCCGTATCTGACGCTGACGCCGAAGGAGTACTTCCGTCGCAACTGCTGGGCGGCGGTGGAGGGAAGCGAGCCGGAGATCGAGGCGACCGCGTCGCTCATCGGCGCCGACCGCATGTGCATCTCGACCGACTACCCGCACTTCGACTCGAACTTCCCCAACGTCTCGAGCAATCTCCTGAAGACGGTGTCGCGCGAGACGGCCGCCCGGATCTTCATGGGAGGCGCGACGCTCTACGGGTTCACGGACGACCACTTCAAGAAGGCGGACGCCGCCGCCGGTAGCTGAGTCACGGCCGCCGATGCGGGCGATCGTCGTCGGCGCCGGCATCGGCGGGCTGACTGCCGCTTTGGCGTGTCGCGCCGCTGGGCTTGACGTATCCGTATTCGAGCAGGCCGACGCGTTGCGCGAGGTCGGCGCCGGCGTCCAGCTGGCGCCGAACGCGACGCGCCTGCTCCAGCGCCTCGGTCTCGCGGATGCGCTCGCGCGGGTGGGCGTGAAGCCGGAGGCCATCGAGCACAAGCGCTGGCAGGACGGCCGCATCCTGCTCCGACAGCCGCTGGGCGAGACGTGCGAGCAGACCTTTGGCGCCCCCTATTACCATCTGTACCGCCCCGACCTCCTGGCCGTGCTCGCCGAGGCGCTCCCGGCCGGCGTGGTGAGACTCGGCCACCGCTGCACGGCCGTCGCGCAGAACGGGGACGCGGTGACGCTGACGTTCGACAACGGCGTCATCGCTCGCGCGCCCGTCGTGGTCGGCGCCGACGGGATCCACTCGACCGTCCGCGCGCTCCTGCTGGGCCCGGAGTCACCGCGCTTTTCCGGGAGCATCGCCTACCGGGGACTCGTGCCCGCCGAGCGCCTGGCCCATCTGCGTCTGCCGCGCTACTCCAACGGCTGGCTCGGACCCGAGCGTCACTTCGTGCACTACTACGTCGGCGCCGGCGGGCGGCTCATGAACTTCGTGGCCATCGTGCCGGCGCGCGACTGGCGAGTCGAATCGTGGTCGGCCACCGGTGAGGTCGCCGACGCGCTCGCGGAGTTCGATGGCTGGCACGAGACGGTGCGGACGATCATCGGCGCCGCCGACCGGACGCATCGCTGGGCGCTCTACGACCGCGAGCCGCTCGAGACGTGGAGCGTCGGCCGGGTGACGCTGCTCGGAGACGCGGCACACGCGATGCTTCCGTTCATGGCCCAGGGCGCCTGCCAGGCCGTCGAGGACGCCGTGGTGCTGTCCCGCTGTCTGGGCGGCGCCCGACCGGAAGCGGTCGCGGCCGCCTTGCGCGAGTACGAGACGATCCGCAAGCCGCGCGTCTGGGACGTGCAGCGCGCGTCCTGGCGCAACGCCACGACGTATCACCTGTCGGATGGTGAGGCCCAGCGCGAGCGCGACGCCGCCTGGGCCCGCTCCGCCGCCCGTGGACCGTACTCCGAGCGCGGGTGGCTCTTTGCCTACGACGCGGAGGCGCCGCAGCAAGTACACTAGGCAAACTCGAAAGGAGGGTGCGATGCGCGCGAAAGCCGCCGTCCTGCACGAGGTGAAGAAGCCGCTCGCCGTGGAAGACGTCGACGTCATGGAGCCCGGCCCGCACGAGGTGCTGGTCCGCTGGGTCGCCAACGGCGTCTGCCACAGCGACCTGCACGTGATGACGGGGGATTATCCCCATCCGCTGCCGGTCGTGCTCGGGCACGAGGCAGCCGGTGTCGTCGAGAAGATCGGTGCCGGCGTCGAGACGGTGAAGATGGGCGATCACGTCTGCTCGTCGTACATCCCGTCGTGCGGTCGCTGCGCCTACTGCATCGGCGGACAGCCGACGATGTGCGCGCTTCGCGACAAGCCGCGCTGGTTCATGCTCGACGGCACGAGCCGCATCCACAGCAGCAACGGTGTGCCGCTCCACGTCTTCCTTCAGGTGGCCGGGTACGCGACCCACGCCGTGCTCCCGGAGCCGAGCGTCATCCCCATCCGGGCCGACGCGCCGCTCGACGTCGTCTGCCTCGTCTCGTGCGGCGTCCTCGCCGGCGCCGGGCCCGTCTTCAATCGCGCGAAGGTCCCGCCGGGCGCGAGCGTGGCCGTGTGGGGCTGCGGCGGCGTCGGCCTCAACACGATCCAGGCGGCGAAGATGGTCGGCGCGGGCAAGATCATCGCCGTCGACGTGATGAAGCAGAAGCTGCAGTGGGCGGAGGAGTTCGGCGCCACCCACGTCGTCGACGCCTCCAGGAGCGATCCGGTGTCGGAGGTGCAGAAGCTGAGTGGCATGGGCGGCGTCGACTTCGCGTTCGAGGTGGTGGGCACGCAGAAGACCATCGAGCAGGCGCTCCTCGCCACGCATCGCGGCGGCACCTGCGTGGTCGTGGGCGTGAGCCCGGCGGGGACGCGGCTCTCCATCGATCCGCTCTTGTTCCTGCAGCAGCGCGTGCTCACCGGGACGTCCTTCGGCGGCGGCCGCCAGCGGACCGACGTGCCGATGCTGATCGACCTCTACATGGACGGCAAGTACAAGCTCGACGAGATGATCACGCGGCGCGTGGGACTCGACGAGCTCAACGGCGCGTTCGAGGCCATGGTGGCTGGTGAGGTGAAGCGGAGCGTGGTCCTTTACCAGTAGCCGTCGAGGAGGACCTCATGGCGACATCACGACGGAAAGCCGCCGCCCGCAGGAACATCAAGAAGGCCGCCGCGGCCGCCCGAAAGCGAAGGACCATCTCGCGGCTGTCGAAGAAGACCCGGACCGCGCTGGGCAAGGAGGGGGCGAAGGCGGCCCGGCGAAAGCGGCGGCGGCGGTAGGCATCTCGAGCGGCCATGCCTGTCACGGTGGAGCCACGGAAGCGCATCCTGACGGGCATTCGGCCGACCGGGGCGCTACATCTCGGACACTACGCTGGCGCGCTCGAGAACTGGGTGAGGCTGCAGGCCGACTACGAATGCTACTTCCTCATTGCGGACTACCAGGTCTCCGACTATGCCGACGACGTTCCGCGAGTCCGTCAAGCGGTGTGGGAGGTGGCGCTCGACTGGCTCGCCGTCGGACTGGACCCGGAGCGCAGCTCCTTCGTGATCGAGAGCTTGATCCCGGAGCACGCCGAGCTCGCGCTGTGGCTGAGCTGGTTCCTGCCACTGGGGATGCTGCAACGTAATCCGACCCTCAAGGCGGAGATGGAAGACTTCGGGCGAAGATCGGTGCCGGTCGCCTTCTTCACCTATCCCGTCATGCAGGTCGCGAATATCCTCATGCCGCGCGCTCATCTCGTCCCGGTCGGAGAAGATCAGTTGCCTCACATCGAGCTGACCCGAGAGGTCGCGCGCCGCTTCAACCGCCAGTTCAAGGATGTGTTTCCAGAGCCCGAGGCCCTGGTGGGTCGGGTGCCGAGGCTGGTGGGAACGGACGGCCAGGCCAAGATGAGCAAGTCGCTGGATAACGCGATCTACCTGAAGGATGCGCCCGCCGTCGTGAACGAGAAGGTCCGATCCATGTACACGGATCCCACACGGCTGCGGGCGAGCGATCCCGGCCACGTGGAGGGAAACCCCGTCTTTCTCTATCACGATGCGTTCAATCCGGACCGGGACGAGGTGGCGGATCTGAAGGACCGCTATCGTCGAGGCGCCGTTGGCGATGTCGAGGTCAAGCAAAAGCTCGCCGCCGCCATCAACGCGCTCCTCGACCCGATCCGCGAGCGCCGGGCGCGATACGAGGCCAACATGGCGATGGTCCGCGACGTCTTGGCCGAGGGGACGGATCGCGCTCACAGAGCGGCCCGGACCACGATGGCATTGGTGCGTGACGCCCTCGATCTGGGCTATCTCGAGAAGTTTCCCCCCCGCTGAGCGCTGCATGCAGAGCGAACCCTCAATACGAGGCACGATGGCAGCGACGAGCGCACCGTCCGAGGTCCCGCCGCAGGTGGCCCTCTACCATCTCGCTATCAGCCACTATCTCTCGCACGCGCTTCGGCTCGCCGCGAAACTGAAGCTCGCGGATCTGCTGAGCGACGGGCCACGGCCTGCGGCAGACCTCGCCGCCGCGACGGGCACACACGCGCCGTCGCTGGCGCGCGTGATCCGGCTCCTGGCGACTGCCGGCGTGTTCGAGGAGCAGGCGAACGGCGCCATCGCGCTGACCGCGCTCGGCCAGTGCCTGCGCACTGGCGTGCCAGGCAGCGCGCACGCGATGGTGATGCTGTTCGCCGGTGAGCGGATCCAGAGCAACTGGAACGAGCTCGAATACTGCGTGCGAACAGGCGAGCCCGCGGTTCGTCGGCGTGGCGTCGACGACCCGTTCGCGGATCCGCTACGTACGCCGGAGGAGACCGCGGCCTTCGACGCCGCCATGGCGGACATGACGCGACTGACGGCGATGGCCGTGGCCGCCGCCTACGATTTCGGGCGACTGCGGACGGTGATCGACGTGGGCGGCGGCAACGGGGCGCTGCTCATCGGCCTCCTCAGGGCGAATCCGCATCTGCGCGGCATCGTCTTCGACCAGCCGGAGGCCGCGGCGCGCGCCCGCACGCAGATCGCCGACAGTGGGCTGATGGATCGATGCGAGGCCGTCGGCGGCGACTTCTTCAAGGAGGTGCCGCACGGCGGTGACGCCTACGTCCTCAAGCATGTGATTCACGACTGGGACGACGCGCGCGCGATCACGATTCTCGGGAACTGTCGCCGCGCGATGCGCGCGGACGGCACGCTGCTCGTCGTCGAGGGCGTCTACCCGGCGCGGATCGACCAGTCGCTCGCGAGCCGTGGCGCGGCCGCCAACGACGTCAACATGCTCGTCAACACCGGCGGCCGGCAGCGCTCGGAAGCCGAGTTTCGGTCCCTGTACGACGCCGCCGGTTTTGTGCTCCGCCGGCTCGTGACGACATCGGCGCGGGTCTTCGTGATCGAAGGCGTTCCAGCCTGACCTCAGCTCTTGCGGTCTACAAGTAGCCTTCAGGCGCTGGCGGCCTGCCTCCTCGTCGCAGCGTGCGCCGGCGTGACGCCCGGCTTGTCCATGACCACGACCGCGTCGGGCGTCACCGAGCAAGTTCCGGTCACGGTGTCGAAGCCGGACGGGCCGGGGCCCTTTCCAGCGGTTGTCGTCATGCACGACTGCAGCGGCGTCGGTCCGGGTTCCAGTGGCGCGCCTGGTCGTTGGGCGAAGGAGCTGGTGGAGCGAGGATACGTCGTCGTGATCCCCGATAGCTTCACCACGCGTGGCCACGCCGGCGGCGTCTGCAGCGTTCCTCTCAGGCAGCGACGCTTCGACGTGAGCCCGGAGCGTCGGGCCGGCGATGCCTACGCCGCGCTCGCGTATGCCAGGTCGCTGCCCTATGTCGATGGACGCCGGGTGGGTATCATGGGTGGCTCGCACGGCGGCACCACCACCCTCGCCACGGTGTTCGCGCCGGCCAGTGACGCGGAGCCGCTGGCCGCCGAGAAGCGTGCGGGCTTCGCCGCCGCGGTGGCGCTCTATCCCCGGTGTCAGATCCAGGCCCGCATGTATAGGCCCGTCGCGCCGCTGTTGATCCTCATCGGAGACAAGGACGACTGGACGCCGGCCGAGCCCTGCCGGAAGCTGGCCGAGGTCGCGCGAGGGGCTGGCCATCCGGTCACGATCAAGGTGTACCCGGGCGCCCACCACTCGTTCGATAGTCCGAATCGCCTACGTTATCTCGCGACGCGCATCAATCCGAACGCCCCGGGCGGGCGCGGCGCCACCACAGCCGGCGACCCCTCCGCCTGGACGGACAGCATCCGCCAGGTCGTCGTATTCTTCGACCAGCATCTCAAGCGCTAGCCAGCAGGGTTCAGGAGGGGATGCAGGGCTTGGCCGCCTGCGGGAGCTTCGGTAGGACCAGACGTTCCCGCGGGAACGCGAACAGGCCAGCTCGTCAGTGAAGGCGTGCCGACCCGCTCGCGTGTCGACCGGAGTGTGATCGTCGGCTGACTCGGCCCACGGTCCTCTCGCACCCGGATCAGCGCTTGTGACAGACGACGGAAATCGGCTGCGTGCGGCCTTCTTCGATGTTGCGCCCCGCGTTGCGTATTTTCTGCGGCGCGGTCTCGCCTAGGAGCACATGGACGCCCAGTGGCGGCAGGGCGCCGCTCGCCGCCAGCTCCATCGACCGCTTGTATGCGTCCAGATAGCGTGAGCCCGTGTCCTCGACCACGATGTCGGTGAAGCCGGCGGCGCCGAGCAGACGACGAGTCTCTTCGGGCGCGATGAGATACGACCCGGTGCCGTCCTCCGACCACGGGACCGGGTAGTACGGATTGCCGGCGGTCCCCAGCCCGTGTTCCGTCAGGGCGAAGAAGGCGCCGGGCTTCAGGGCCCGGAAGGCTTCGCCGAACAAGCGACCGCGGTCGGCCACGTTCATGGTGACGTGCTGGGTGTACGCGCCGTCGAAGGTGCCGTCCCGGAACGGCAGTTGCGTGCCGTCTCCGTGCTGGATGCTGACGCGGTCCTCCATCCGGAGGAGCGCGATGAGCTTCCCGGCGGCCTCGACGAACGGTTTCGTGATGTCGATGCCGCTCACCGTGCATCGGAAGCGCTGCGCGAAGTATCGTGCGGGCCCGCCGAGGCCGCACCCGATGTCGAGCAGATGGTGCCCGGCCTTCACCGGCAACCGGTCGGCGAGCTCGACCGTGGCGGGAAACCCGCGCGCGTGAAGATGATCGATGGGCGCGAGGTCCTCGACGGTCAGGGTGGCCAGCGGCTTCGAGGCTCGCTCCAGGGCGGAAACAATGAGCGCGTAGACGTCACCCCTGGCCCAGTGATCCCCGATCGCGTGCTCCGTCGTCATCGCGCGGCTAATAGGGCCGGTCGCCCGCGATCTGGACCCGGCGCATGAGCCGCCGGAACGGCTGCGCGTCGTTCACGGCGAGGTGCTTCACGCACCGGTTGTCCCAGAACGCCACGGCGCCCCTGGTCCAGCGGAACCGGCAGGTGAATTCCGGCCGGTGGCCGTGCTCCATCAGATAGTTCAGGAGCGGGCGGCTCTCCTCCTCCGCCATGCCCTCGAAGCCGACGGTGTACGAGTAATTCACGTAGAGCAGCTTGCGCTTGGTCTCCGGGTGCGTGCGCACGACCGGGTGGACATTGATCGTCTCACGCCAGTCAGTATCGGTACGCGCCTTGGTGCTGCGGCCGGCGTTGTTCACGTTGGGCCCCGCCACCATGCGGTCGCTGTGGACGGCGCGCAGGCCGCCGATCATCCGCTTCATGCCTTCGGAGAGAGTCTCGTAGGCGAGGTATTGGTTGGCGAAGAGCGTGTCGCCGCCGTGGGGCGGCACCTCGAGCGCGTAGAGGATCGCGCCCATCGGCGGCTCCGCCATCATCGTCGTGTCCGTATGCCAATCCTCACCGACCACCTTCGTATCGCCCGGCTCGCGGCGGATCTCGAGGATCTCGGGATCGACCTGGGTTCCGTAGTAGTTGGGATGGATGAAGATCTTGCCGAAGCGCCGCGCGAGCGCCTTGTGCCGGGCGGCGTCGAACTCCTGGTCGCGGAAGAAGATGACGCAGTGATCGAGGAGCGCCTGCCGGATGTCGGCGATCAGCGCGTCGTCGAGGTCGCCGCCCAGGTCGACGCCGTGGAGCTCGGCGCCGAGGGCGCCGGCAATGGGTTGGATCTCGAGCCGGGTCGTCGTGTGCATGAGCAAACCTCCTCGTCTCAGCGGCGACGCCCGAGGCGCGGCGCCCAGTCCGCGAGCAGCACACCCGCCTGGCGCACCAGCGGCTCGTCGAAGGCGAAGCCGCCGGGCGGGTTGATCAGCTGCAGCACGCCGAACACGCGGCCGTCGGCGTCGCGGAGCGGCAGGGCCAGGATCGAGCGGGTCCGGTATTCATTACGGCGATCCCACTGGGGATTGAACGTGTACGGCGCGCCGGGCGCGATATCGTACGCGTCGGCGATGTTGACCGGCGTATGGGTCAGGAGCACGTAGCTCGCGATGCTGCGCTCGGTGAGCGGCAAGCCATAACTCGTGAGCTTCTGCTGCGCACCGGCGTGGCCGAGGCGCTCGGTCAGCACATCGTTGTACGACGCCGCGAAGCGCAGCGCCGCGCCCTCGCGCACGAACACTGTGCCCGCCTCGGCGCCTGTCTTCTCCCGCGCGTCCGCGAGCAGGGCCGCCAACGTTGCGTCCGACAGCGGCGGCGGCGTCTCCGCGGCCGCGCCGGCCCCGGCCGCGGAGGCCACGCGGAACTCCGCGCGGTGCTGCCGTGCCCACTCGAGGGTGGCGCGCTCGGCGTCGAAGGCGAGATCGTCGACGTTGACCGCGTCCGACAGACGCGCGGCGAACGGACCCGCGTGCGCGACGATGTCGTCGCCCGTCAGCTCGAAGGCCCAGAGCTTGCCGGACGGCACGTGCAGCCAGAACTCCCGGCGGCCTAGCGGCCCGATCCGCGCCCGCTCCGCGCCGCGATGATCCGGCGCACCGGTCGCGTGGCGTCGCCGAACGTCGGCTGCCATGCCGAGTGCTTGCCGGCGCCGCCGACCACGATGATGCTGATGTCCTCCGGCGCGCGCACGATCGGCACCATGGTGTCGTCGGCATCGGGGACGCGCTGCCGCTCGATCTGATAGCGTCGATACTCGACGCCGAGCCGCCCGAGCGGGAACCGCGCGTGCTCGAACAGGAAGTCCTTCACCATGGATTTCGTGAAACCGTCGCGGGCGATCGTCGCCGAGTGCTCGGGGCCGAGCGACAGGAGCGGCCAGCCGCGGCCGAGGAGGTTGTTGCTGCCGGCCTGGCCCATGGCGCCGGCCACCGTGCGTAGCACGCCCAGCCCCGTGTTGCTGTAGTGGTCCTGGATGTTGTGCGGTCCTTCGCAGCCGAACACGGTCACCGTGCTGACGTCGCGGGCGAGGCCGCCTTCCACGTGCAGCGGCTCCCACGGAGTCTCGGACTCGTTCTCGGCGACGCAGTAGGCGATCTTCGCCGGGCTGCCCTGGGTAGCTCGATCGCCCGAGCCCGGCAGCCCGCCGCCGACGTTCATCAGTACCAGCCGCACGGCGCGGCCGATGGTGACGTTCGCGCGAACGCCCTGTCCGAAGGCGTTGTAGCCCGCGTTCAGCCCGATCTCGCGCGCGATGGGGCCGTTCACGACCAGGAGCGGGGCTACCGGATGGGTGGTGGCCTGCACCGAATCCAGATTGAACAGCGGGTCGGCCAGCGCTTCGATACTGGCGAGGATCAGGGGAAAGTACTCGGGCCGACATCCCGCCATGACCGCGTTGATCGCGACCTTCTCGACCGTCGCTTCGCCCTGACGCGGCGGCAGCACGCCGAGCACCTCGCGCGGATCGCGATCGGTGGCGCCGAGGAACGCGTGCACGCGCGCCTCGGTCGGGGGGACGATCGGCAGGCCGTCCGTCCAGCCTCGCTCCTGGTAGTGCGCGTCGATCTCGTCGTAGGCGCCCGCGAACTCGAAGGTGGCCGCCACCGGTCCGCGATCGCTCATCCGCGCGTCACCGCCTTCAGCACCGACTCGATGGCGAGGTCGGCCTTGCGCACCACCTCGTCCTCACGGATGCCGCCGAGCGGATGCGGAACGAGGGCGAGCGGCAGCGTCTCGATGCCGCGGTTCTTGGCCTCCAGGCGCGCGAGCGCCTCGAACTCGAACGTCCCCATGGTGGCGGTCGGAACGCCGCGCTGCTCCAGCATGATCGAGCCGTGGATACTCCACGACGTGCAGGACCCTCAGTCCGCGCTCCCGACCAGCGCGAGATCGCAGTGCGACAGCGCCTCGAGGACCTCGGGCGCCGGCGGTCCCGCCACCGGCTTGTTGCGCTTGACGATCTCGCCGGCGCCGAACCGCTCCTGAAGCACCTTGGCGACGGCGAGCATGAGCACGCCCGCGTTGGCCTTGCCGTTGTCGAGAATTCCGACGCGCTTGCCGGCCAGGCTGGCCAGCCGGGGCGCCAGCCGGGCCTCGACGGCGCGCGGCTCGGCGGTGGGGTCGTAGAGACGGATGGTCATCGGAGCCTCCTTGCCGCCTGACGATAGCCCGAAACGTATGGCAATGCACGGGGTGACCACCGCATCACGGGCGCTCGTCGCGCGGCGTCGGCACGCTGCGCGGCGGGAACTCGCGATGCGCGTGGCGCGCCAGCACGTCCTCGCGGAGGTCGATCCCGAGCCCCGGCGCCCGCGGCACGTCCAGGTAGCCGCCCTCGACGCGCAGCGGGGTCGAGGCGATCTCGAGGCCGCGCGGCTCGAAATTCACGAAGTATTCCGTGATGAGGAAGTTGGGGATGGCGGCCGAGACGTGCAGGGTGGCCGCGAGGCCCACCGTCGTGCTGTTGTAGTTGTGCGGCGAAACGGCCACGTGATAGGCCTCGGCCATGGCGGCGATGGCGCGCAGCTCGTCGATGCCGCCCACGTTGCACACGTCGGGGTTGATGATGTCGGCCGCGCGCCGCTCGAACACGTCCCGGAACTCGAAGCGCGTGTAGAGCTCCTCGCCGGTGACGATGGGGATGCGGATGTCCCGCCGGCACTCCGCGAGCGCGCCGAGGTCGCGCGCGGACACGGGCTCTTCGTACCAGAACGGGTCGAACGGCTCCAGGAGCCGCGCGATGCGGACGGCGTGCATCGGCGCCAGCCGCCGGTGCACTTCGATCAGGAGATCCACGCCGGGGCCGACGGCCTCGCGCACGGCGGCGACGGTCTCGACGGCCGCGCGCTCGACGTCGCGGGCGATGTGGGTGCGCCACGGACCCGGAAACGGATCGAACTTCAGCGCGCTGAAGCCGCGCGCGACCGTCGCCTTCGCCTTGGCGGCGTACTCGGCGGGCGTCCGCGCCCCCGAGTACCAGCCATTGGCGTACACGCGCACGCGCTCGCGGCACGGTCCGCCGAGAAGGTCGACGACGGGGCGGCCGACGCGCTTGCCGGCCAGGTCCCACAGCGCCTGCTCGATGCCGCTGACGGCGCTCCAGAAGTCGAGCGCGCCTCGCTTGGCCGCGAAGTCGTGGTAGGCCCAGTGCGTGAAGTGGCGGATGTGTCCGGCGTCGCGGCCCAGCAGATAGCGGCCGAGCTGCTGCACGTGTGCGGCGATCGACTGGTCGCGGTCGGCCTGCGTGTAGCACTCACCCCAGCCGTGCAGACCGTCGGAGGTCTCGACCTTGACGAAGAGCCAGTTCTTGCCGTGGCCCGGATCGACGAGGTACGGCGTCACCCGCGTGATCTTCATGACGCCGGAGTATAATCCCGCGCCGAGGAGACGACCATGCGCCTGCCCGTCGCCGCCGCGCTGCTGCTCGTCGTGCTCGGCACCACCGCATGCGCCTCGACCGCGCGTCGGCCCGCGGATCTGACCGAGCTCAGCGTCGTGGACGCCGCCCGGCTCGTTCGAGCCGGCCAGGTGACCAGCGTGGAGCTGACGCAGGCCTATCTGGCGCGCGCGGACGCGCGCACCGACCTCAACGCGTTCGTGACGCTCGATCGCGAGGGCGCGCTGGCGGCGGCGCGAAGGGCCGATGCCGACCTCGCGGCCGGCCGCGTGCGCGGGCCGCTGCACGGCGTGCCCCTGGTCGTGAAGGACAACATCCACGTCGCGGGGCTGCCGAACACGGCCGGCACTCCGGCGCTGCGGCGCTTCGTGCCCACGACCAGCGCGCCGGTGGCGCAGAGGCTCCTCGACGCAGGCGCCATCGTGCTCGGCAAGACGAACATGCACGAGCTGGCGTTCGGCATCTCGGGCTACAACGAGGGCTTCTTCACGGCGCAGCCGATCGGCACCCGCAATCCCTACGATCGCGCGCGGATCGCCGGCGGCAGCTCGAGCGGCACCGGCGCCGCCATCGGCGCGCGCCTCGCGCCCGGCGGCCTCGGCAGCGACACGGGTGGCTCCGTGCGGATCCCCGCCGCGCTGTGTGGCGTCGCGGGCCTGCGGCCCACCATCGGGCGCTACAGCGGCGAGGGTGTCACACCGATCTCGCACTCCCGCGATACCGCCGGCCCGTTGGGACAGATCGTCGCGGACGTCGCGCTCCTCGACTCCGTGATCGCGGGCGGGAGCGTCGCGGCGCCGGCCTCGCTGCGCGGCGTGAAGCTCGGCGTCTATCGCCCGTACTTCTTCGCCGATCTCGACGGCGATACGAAAGCCGTGATGGATGCCGCGCTCGAGAAGCTTCGGCAGGCCGGTGTCACGATCGTCGAGGTCGCCATGCCGCGACTGAAGACCCTCAACGACGGCGCCAGCTTTCCGGTCGCCCTGTACGAGGCGTACGACGACCTGAAGACGTATCTCGAGCGGCACCGAGCCGGTGTCACGGTGGAGCAGGTGGCGGCCGGTATCGCGAGCAAGGACGTCAAGGGCACCTATGACGGCCTCGTCGTGCCGCGCAAGCTTCCGGCGCCGAACGGCGTCGTCGACGCCGCGCCGCTCTACCAGGCCGCGATGCAGGAGGCCCGGCCGGCGCTGCTCGCGCACTTCGCCGACACGTTCCGTCTCCACGGCATCGAGGCGCTGGTGGCGCCCACGACGCCGCAGGTGGCGGTGACGCAGGGACCGGAGGCGAGCAGCCTCGAGACGTTCTTGCGCTTCATTCGCAACACCGATCCCGGCAGCAACGCCGGGATCCCCGGGCTGACGATTCCGGCCGGGCTCGGACCGTCCACGGGGCTGCCCGTCGGCCTCTCGCTCGACGGCCCGCGCGGCAGCGACGAACGCCTGCTCGCGCTCGGCCTCGCCATCGAGGAGATGCTCGGCCGCACGCCACCGCCGAAGCGCTAGGGCGTCAGATCCGCCAGCCGAGCCACTCGCACACGCCGCGGCCCATCACCCACTCGAGGTCCTCGCCCTTCAGCCACGGCTGCTCCTTGGTGAAGAGATCGATGCACTCGCGGTAGCTGCACGGCATGCGCGTGAGGTCGGTGCCCCAGAACGTCCGGCGCGGCCCATAGGCGTCCACCAGTCGCTTGATGGCGTCGTGCAGATCGCGGAACGGATACTCCTGCGTCGACAGCGACGGCATGCCCGACGCCTTCACCGCGATGTTCGAGTGCTTGGCGAGCGCGCACACGGCCGGCAGGTCCTCGAAGACCTTCGGCGCCTTCTGGCGGATGTTCAGGCCGACATGGTCGATGACGAGTTTCAGCCCGGGGTGCTTGCCCGCGATCCGGTCGAGGATATCGAGCGAGCCCGGCACGAGCACCATCAGCGGGATCCCGGCCTTCTCGGCGGCCGGCCAGAGCCAGTCGGCACTGCCGTCGGTCAGGAAGTGGCGGTTGTGCTCGTTGTGGAAGGTGAAGCGCATGCCGAGCATGCCCGGCTGCTTCTTCCAGTCGGGCACCAGCGCCTTGCTCGCGGGATCGGCGAGATTCAGGCGGCCCATCACCGCGAACTTGTCCGGGTGCAGGCGCGCCGCCTCGAGCGCGAGATCGTTCCGGTCGCCCTCCCACGACGGCGGCACGATGACGATCCGGCTCACCTTGGCCAGCTCCATCTCGAAGAGGAGCATGTCCTTGGTGACGGGGTAGGGCTTCTGCGCCTCGTGGTCGCGCCCGGCCGGCCATGGCCGCGCGGATGTATTGGGGCCCCAGAGGTGGACTTGCGAGTCGGCGATCAGCATGTCGTTGCTCCTGTCTTAGTGGGGGGCCGCTTGCGGTTGCGTCGGGGAGCATACACCGCTATGGTCCGCGCATGAACCGCGAGCATCCGGAGTACCTGGTGGAGACCGAGTGGCTCGCCGATCACCTCGAGGATCCCACGCTGCGCGTCCTCGAGTGCACGACCATCCTTCATCCGCTGCCCGACGGCGGCTATCGGGCAGAATCCGGACGCGCAACCTGGGAGACGGGACACATTCCCGGCAGCGCGTTCGCCGATCTCACCGGCAACCTTTCCGACCAGACCTCTGCGCTCCGTTTCATGATGCCGCCCGCCGAGCAGCTCGGCGCGGCGATGGGCGCGCTCGGCGTTGGTGACGGGACGCGCGTCGTGCTCTACGACCGCGCGGTCAACATGTGGGCCGCGCGCGTCTGGTGGATGCTCCGCGCGGTGGGATTCGACAACGCGGCCGTGCTCAATGGCGGCTGGCGAAAATGGACACTCGAGGGCCGCGCGGTCTCGACGGATCCGTGCCCATACCCGCCCGGCCGGTTCGTCCCGCGGCCGCGCCCCGAGCTGTTCGCCGACAAGTCGGCCGTGCTCGCCGGCCTCGGTGACAAGGCGACCTGCGTGCTCAACGCCCTCACCGAGGAGCAGCACCGCGGCACCGGCGGGGTCACCTACGGGCGGCCGGGCCGGATCGCCGGCAGCGCGAACCTCGCCGCCCGCTCGCTGGTCGACTCGACCCACGCCTATCTCCCGCTCGACGAGCTCCGGGAGCGATTCACGGAGTCCGGCGCACTCGCCTCGGGCCGCGTCATCACCTACTGCGGCGGCGGCATCGCCGCCAGCAGCGACGCGTTCGTCCTCGCGATGCTCGGCCACGACGACGTCGCCGTCTACGACGCCTCGCTCTCCGAATGGGCCGCGGATCCATCGCTGCCGATGGAGACCGGCTAGCCCAAAGCGGACTCCGATGCGTTCACTGGCACCGCGCGATCCCAGACGCCAACGCCAACGGATGCAAGACGTCGATCGCATAGCCGAGGTCCAGTCGCTCGCCGAGCCAGCTCGGCTTCGACGTGTACGGGCCGATGCGGAGACCGAGTGCGTCGTTCTGAGCTCGGAGGTCGTCGACCGGCTCGACGGGCACCGGATCGGGTGGCGGCACCGCCGGGAGCAGCCGGCCGTGCGGGGTCCGGAAGGTGAGGTCGCCATTGGCCTCTCCGGCGATCTGATATGCCTCCTCGTGCACCGCGCGGTGGTGTCGGCGACATAGCGACGCAAGATTCGACAGCGTCGTGGGGCCGCCGTGCGCCCAGTGACGAATGTGGTGGCCCTGGCCGAAGCGCACACCGCAGCCGGGAAAGCGACAGCCGCGATCACGGTAGTGAAGAGCGCGGCGAAGCGCCGGCGGAATCGTGCGCGTCCGCGCGCCGACCTCGACGATCCGGCCGTCGGCATCGTGTCGCATGACCACGCGGCTCGCATCGCAGGCCAGGCGCTGAGACGTCTCCGCAGGAACGCGGGCGCCGCCCTCGAGCAGGGACTGGCCGGCCGCATCGGCATCCGCGAGCACCGCGGCGTCGACATGGACCACGA